>DASWGT010000069.1:0-1736 GCA_036393575.1 Rhodospirillales bacterium
AAGAAGGAGATCGAGGGCCGCATCAACCAGATCAAGGCCCAGATCGAAGAGACCACGTCGGACTACGACAAGGAGAAGCTGCAGGAGCGGCTGGCGAAACTCGCCGGTGGCGTCGCGGTGATCCGCGTCGGCGGCGCCACCGAGATCGAGGTGAAGGAGCGCAAGGATCGCGTCGACGACGCCCTCAACGCTACCCGCGCCGCGGTCGAGGAAGGCATCGTTCCGGGCGGCGGCGTCGCGCTGCTTCGCGCCAGGAAGGCTGTCGAGAAGATGAAGTCGGACAACGCCGACGTCCAGGCGGGCATCAACATCGTGCTCCGCGCCTTGGAAGCCCCGATACGCCAGATCGTCGAGAACGCCGGCGTCGAGGGCTCGATCGTCGTCAACAAGGTGATGGAATCGAAGTCCGACTCGTTCGGCTTCGACGCCCAGGCCGAGGAGTACAAGGACCTCGTCCAGGCCGGCATCATCGATCCGACCAAGGTGGTCAGGACCGCGCTTCAGGACGCCTCGTCCGTGGCCGGCCTTCTGGTCACCACCGAGGCGATGGTCGCCGAGCGGCCGAAGAAAGAATCCCCGATGCCGATGCCCGGTGGCGGCGGCGGCATGGGCGGCATGGACTTCTAGGCCTGCCCTCGGGCTTGACCCGAGGGGTCCGCCGATCTCTCAAAACGGAATACGAAAGGCCGCCTCCGGGCGGCCTTTCTTTTTCCGGCCATCCGCTACCACAAGTCTTTTGGCGAATTGGCTTGTATTCACTCTAGAACGTATTAAGTATCTAGGATCGCATCCAAAAAATACGCGAGACTTCTGCTTCCAACAAGCAAATAGTACTCTTGGATCCGCGAGATATTACAGGGTGCCGGCCCGGCGTGGCGGGGTAATAGGCTCCTGATTTCAAACAGATGAGGCCAGCCGTGCGCAGGACAATACTCGCCGCTGCCGCCCTGCTCTTCGCCGGGCCGGCGGCCGCTGACTGCCTGCGCTATGGCGCGACGGTGACGCTGACCGGCCAGTTCGTGCCGGCCGTGCTTGCCGTAAACGGCAACGACGATCCGCTTGGCGAGCCCGGGCGAACGGCGGACCTGCTTGTTCTGGCGTCCGCGCTCTGCGTTGCGGGAGACGTCGTCAGCCCTGTTGTCCTGGCCGCGGCAAGCGTTCAGGTGCATTGCCCCGACTTCGTTCCGGAGCTGCATGGCCCGACCACGATGACCGGGCGCCTGGTCGGCGCGCATACCGGAAACGGGCACACGCCGATCCTTCTTGTTTGCCGGCCGTAAAGGAAGCGTGCCATGAGCGCCACAAGCAGCCGCGCCGTCGAGCGCATGTTCGAAATCGGGCAGACGATCCACTACCGCACGTCGCAACGCGGCGTTTCGGCCGTCGCCGGGGAGTACCAGATCGTCGGCTATCGGCCCGCCGAGGACGGCGAGGCCCTGTATCGCATCAAGAGCGGCAACGAACGCCATGAGCGAATCGCACGCGAGGGCGAACTCAGGCCGGTCGGATGATCGGCTGCTTCCCGACCTCGCCAAACGCTGACCGGCGTGGCCGTTCGTCGGGCTCGCGGCGCCCGGCTCCGGCGAACTTCCCCGGCCGGTGACCCCCATGTCCGGCAAGCAAGTCGACCTCGACGAACACCGCGGAATGGCGGCGCAGAAGGCAACCGAACTACGCCGGCTGGTCAACGAAGTCGCCGCAGACCAGGCGAGTCTCAAGGCGCGTCAACACGACCT
>DASWGT010000070.1:0-3994 GCA_036393575.1 Rhodospirillales bacterium
GTTCGCGCCCGCCGCGATGCTCTATGTTCGGCTGCGACCTTGGCGAAGGAGGCCGAATTGGGTGTCGTCGTTCCGCTGGAGGACAGCAAGAAGCGCCCCGGCGCGAGCATCGAACCGCTGGTGCGACTGACGCGCCAACCGATGGAGCAGGTCAACGAGGTGATCCTGGCGCGTGCCGGCTCCAATGTCAGCATGATCCCGGAGATCGCCCGCCACTTGATCGATTCGGGCGGCAAGCGGCTCAGGCCGATGCTGACGATCGCCGCGGCCGGGATGTGCGGCTACACCGGCGACGGACGGGTGCGATTGGCGGCCAGCGTCGAGTTCATGCACACCGCCACCCTGCTCCACGACGATGTGGTCGACGAGAGCGATCTCCGGCGAGGCCGAAAGACGGCGCGGCTGGTGTGGGGCAACCAGGCGAGCGTGCTGGTCGGCGACTACCTTCTCGGCCAGGCCTTCAAGATGATGGTCGAGGTCGGATCGCTCGACGCGCTGGCCGCGCTGTCCAGCGCCGCGGCAATTATCGCCGAGGGCGAGGTCATGCAGCTTGCCGCCGCCAAGAACACGGCGACTACGGAGGACGAATACCTGGCGGTGATCAAGGCGAAGACTGCGGCATTGTTTTCTGCCGCGGCGGAAGTCGGTCCGATTCTCGCCGAGCGCGGGCGCGCCGAACGCGCTGCGTTCCGTTCGTACGGAACCAACCTCGGCCTGGCGTTCCAGCTCATCGACGACGCGCTCGATTACGGCGGGACCGCCGCCGACCTTGGCAAACGAGTGGGCGACGATTTTCGCGAAGGCAAGATCACGCTGCCGGTGGTGCTCTCCTACCGGCGCGGCAGCGACGACGACCGGGCATTCTGGAAGCGGGTGCTCGAACACGGCGCCATCGAAAAGGGCGATCTCGAGCGGGCCATCGCTCTCATGCGTCACCACAGCGCCATCGACGACACGGTCGAGCGAGCCCGGCACTTCGGCTCCGTCGCACGCGACGCGCTGGCGCCGTTTCCCGAGTCGGAGCACAGGGCGGCCCTTCTCGAGGCCGTCGACTTCTGTATCGCGCGCATCGGTTGAGCCCGCCGGCCGGTCAATTCGCAGGCTTGCGGGCGGAGCGCAAAATCGCCATGCTTTTGACCGATCCGTCCGGTGACAGATTCCGTCCAGAGTCGAGGCCCATGCGCAGCGCGAACCGACCAGGCCCAGCCGTTTTCGCAATTCTTCTGCTGCTTGCCGGCGGCGGCGCGGCAACCGCGGAAACCGACCCCAATCTCGACGTCGGCGACCAGCGGACAAGTCTGGCGGGCAGCTACCTTGCCGGGCGAAGCGCCGATCGGGCAAGGGATATTGGCGCGGCGGCGCTCTACTATGGGCGGGCGCTCGCCGCCGATCCTGAAAACGCAGGCCTGATGGACCGTGTGCTCCTGCTCGGACTTGCCAGCGGCGACATGGAACGATCGTTCGCAATGGCCGAACGGCTGCTTGAGCTGGACGAGTCAAATCCGGCGGCGCGCATGGCACTGGCGGCGCAGGCCATCAGCGGCAAGCGCCCCGACAACGCGATCGAATACCTCGGCGGGATCGCGCGGGCCGACCTTGCGTGGATAACAAAGAGCCTCATGACGGCGTGGATCGAGTTCGGCCGCGGCAAGCTCGATGAGGCGCTGGAGGTCATCGCGGATCTCAGCGGGCCCGATTGGTACACAATCTTCAAGGACTACCACACGGCCATCATTCTCGACGCCGCCGGCAGGAAGCAGGATGCGGTCGAGGCGATCAATCGTGCCTACAGCAGCGACACGACGGCGTTGCGCGTGGTCGACGCGTACGCGCGCATCATGGCGAACGCCGGAGAGCACGAAAAGGCGATCGAAGCATTGGTCGCCTTCGGCGGGGAGGCGCCATTCCATCCGATCGTGCGGGCGCTGCTCGACGAGATCCGGTCCGGCAACACGCCGCCGCCGCTCGCCGCGACAACCGAGGCCGGCGTCGCCGAGGTGCTGTACGGCCTCGGTTCTGCGATCGGTCTGGAGGACGGAGCCGAACTCTCGGCCGCCTACCTCAGGCTGGCGGCCTACCTCGCCCCGAACGACCACCTGATCACCATGGCCATTGGCGATGCATACCAGGGCGTGGAGCGCTGCGCCGACGCCATCGAGGTTTACGAAACGGTACCTGAAACATCGAACCTGCGCCGCAATGCCGACATCCAGATCGGCACCTGCCTGCAGACGCTTGAGCGTTACGGCGACGCGACGGAGTATCTGACACGAGTCGTCGACGCCAACCAGGACGACGTCGAGGCGGCGGTCCAGTTGGGCAACGCGTATCGGGCCGACAGCCGCTTCGCCGAGGCAGCCGATGTCTACACGCAGGCACTGGCCGTCAACGGCGATCCGGAGGATGCGGACTGGCGCATCTACTACTTCCGGGGCGTGTCGCTGGAACGCAGCAAGCGCTGGGACGAGGCGGAAAGCGATTTCAGGATGGCCCTGGCGCTCAACCCCGATCAGCCGCAAGTGCTCAACTACCTGGGCTACTCGTGGGTCGATCGCGGCGCCAACCTCGACGAAGCGCTGGACATGATCAAGAAGGCGGTCGATGCGCGACCGAACGACGGCTACATCGTCGACAGCCTGGGTTGGGCCCACTACCGGCTGGGGCGGTTCGAGGAGGCGGTGACGGCCCTCGAAACCGCGGTCCAGCTGCGCGCCGAGGATCCGGTCATCAACGACCACCTGGGCGACGCCTACTGGAAAGTCGGCCGCAAGCGCGAAGCGATGTTCCAGTGGGCGCATGCGCGCGACCTTGAACCGGATGAGGAAGCCCTGCCGGTCATCCTCGCCAAACTCCAGCACGGTCTGGATGTCGCGGTCGCCGGGGATTCGGTGACCGTCGAGGCGGGCGAAAGTCTTTGGGAAATCGCGATCAGGGTGTACGGCGACGCCGGCCAATACGCGCTTATCCTGGAGGCCAACAAGGACAAGATCAGCGACCCGAACCTGATCTATCCGGGAATGATACTGAGCATCCCGGCGCCCGCGACCAACTAAGGCTCGGCGTGCCGGCGCGGCGGGATCGATGAACCGCATGGCCGTATCGCTTGACGCCGCCGTCGACGGCGACGCTGGCCGGACCGAAACGGCGCGCGCCAAGATCAACCTTGCCCTGCACGTCGTCGGACGGCGCTCAGACGGCTACCATCGGATCGAGACTCTGGTCGTATTCGCCGATTTCGGCGACACGATCAGCGCAGAGCCGGGGACGGGCAGCGGCGTGGATTTGGTTGTCGGGGGGCCGTTCGCCGACTTGCTGGCCGATACCAGTCCGACGAGCAACCTTGCCGTCCGCGCCGCCAACGAACTCGTCGCAGCTTCAGGCGGCAAGCGGCCGCCGCCAACCAGGCTTGTGCTCACCAAGCGTATCCCGGTTGCGGCCGGTCTCGGCGGCGGGTCGGCGGATGCGGCCGCGGCGCTGCGACTTCTCAACCGGACATGGGGAATCGGCCTTGACCCGGACGCGCTGGCCTGGATCGGGCGGCGGCTCGGCGCGGACGTACCGATGTGTCTTCTGTCGCGCCCGCTGGTCGCGACGGGCATCGGCGAGGAACTGACGGCCGTCGACGGCATGCCGGCCATGCCGATCGTGCTCGCTCATTCGGGGGGCGCCCTTTCGACGGCAAGCGTCTTTGCGCGTGTCGCCAAGGTGGATGGTTCGCCCCTTCCGGCGCGGCCGCTGAAGTGGACGGCGCTCGCCGACGTCGTTGCGTGGCTGAAAGAAACGCGGAACGACCTCGAGGCGCCGGCGGCAGAGGTGCTTGAACGGGCCGGCACGGCGGCGCAGGCGTTGCGTGCCGACCCGGAATGCCTGTTCGCCCGGATGACCGGTTCCGGAGCGGCGGCATTCGGGATATACGCCACAAAGGACGCGGCGAGCCGGGCGGCAGCGCGTCTCCGCCGCGAGAACCCGGATTGGTGGGTTACCGAGGCGACGA
>DASWGT010000071.1:0-17547 GCA_036393575.1 Rhodospirillales bacterium
AGGCGAGGATCTCGGCGCCGTTGCCGACGCGCACGCCGGGCCCGAACCAGACGTTGGGGCCGACGGTGACGTCGCGGCCGAGCTTGGTATCGTGGCTAAGGTAGACCGTCGCCGGGTCGATCAGGGTGGCGCCGGCGTCCATGGCGGCGCGGCGCAGCCGCTCCTGCAGGACGGCCTCCGCCCTGGCGAGGTCGGCGCGCGAGTTGATGCCGATCAGCTCCGCCTCGTCGCCCTCGACGACGGCGCAGGCAAGGTTGTCGGCGCGCGCCAGCCTGACGATGTCGGTAAGGTAGTATTCGCGCTTGGCGTTCTTCCTGTCGAGGCGGTCGAGCAGCCGCCACAAGTGCCGGCCGTCGACCACCATGACGCCGGAATTGCAGAGCGTGAGCCGCTTCTGCTTCGCGGTCGCGTCGCGGGCTTCGACGATGGCCTGGAGCCGGCCGTCGCTGCCCACCACCAGCCGCCCGTAGTCGCCCGGCTCGGCGGCGCGGAAGCCGAGCACCACGATCGCCGGGCGCGGCCGCTTGCGGCGCGCCTCCAGCATCCGCGCGACGGTTTCGGGGCGAATCAGCGGATCGGCGCCGAACACCACCAGCACGTCGCCCTTGAACTTCTGCATCGCCGGCCTCGCCGCCATCACCGCGTGACCGGTGCCGAGGGCGGGACTTTGCACGACGGTCGGGTGCGGCCTGACTAAGTCGGCGACCGCCTGCATGCCCTTGCCGACGACGACGACGCGCGGGGCGAGCTTCGCCTTTTTGAGCGTCGCCAGCAGGTGCAGGATCATCGGCCGTCCGGCGAGGGGATGCAGCACCTTCGGCGTCGCGGACTTCATCCGCGTTCCCAGGCCGGCGGCAAGGATGACGGCGGCGGTTTTTGTCTCGGTCATGGGCTGACGACGGTCCGATCAGCCGGGTTCCGGCGATGGCGGGCGACCTTGCCACATGCACCGATTCCCGCCAAGTCAAAGTTTGTTTCGCTTTTTGTCAATGGCTTGCGGGATCGGATGCCGTCGGCCCCGTTTCCTTGACAGGGCGCGGAGCGCCCCCTTATATGGGCCGGTTCCCGGCCGTTTCCGGGGACTCGACCGGGCGCGTAGCTCAGCGGGAGAGCACTGTCTTCACACGGCAGGGGTCCCTGGTTCAATCCCAGGCGCGCCCACCATTCTCCGCTCGTTCCGGGCCAATGCAACAGACGCGGTCGGCGAAGGGCCGCAGACCAAAGAGAGTTGCTCACGTCATGATCCGCGTATTCATCGGCTTCGACCCGCCCGAAACGGCCGCCTTCCATGTGCTGGCGCAAAGCATCCACGCCCGCGCCAGCGAGCCGGTGACAATCGCGCCGTTGATGCTGTCGCAGCTCAAGGGGGTGATGACGCGCGAGCGCCACCCGCTGCAGTCCACGGATTTCTCGTTCTCGCGCTTCATCGTGCCTTACCTGTGCGACTACCAGGGGTGGGCGGTGTTCATGGACTGTGACATGCTGATGGTCGACGACATCGCCAAGCTGTGGGCGCTCCGCGACGACCGCTACGCGGTACAGGTGGTCAAGCACGACCACGTGCCGAGCGAGACCACCAAGTTCCTCGGCCAGCCGCAGAGCAAATACGAGAAGAAGAACTGGTCGAGCGTGATGCTGTTCAACAACGCCAAGTGCCGGACGCTGACGCCGGAATACGTCAACACCGCCACCGGCCTGCAATTGCACCGCTTCCAGTGGCTGCAATCGGACGACCTGATCGGCGACATCCCGCACCGCTGGAACCTGCTGGTCGGCTACGACAAGCGCCGGCCGCTGAAGGACGTCTCGAATCTCCACTACACCATCGGCGGGCCGTACTTCCGCGAATACCGCAACACCGACTACGCCAAGCAGTGGTTCGACGAGCGCGAGCGCATGCTGCGCGTCGACCAGAAACCCAAGAAGCCGAAGGCGAAGAAGGCGACGGCCAAAAGCAGGAAAGCCGGGCGCGGCGGCGCGAAACGGAAGAAATCGCGCAAGCGTTGAGCCTTCCACCCGTCAGCGGCGGGCGAATTTCCTGAGATCGCGCTCGACGCGCTTGATCACGTCGGCCCAAGCGCCGACGGTCTTCTGGCGATAAAGGCGGACCGACGGATACCACGGGCTGTCCTCGCCGTCGCGCATCCACACCGCAAGCGGCACCGTATTCAGCATCACCCACGTCGGCACGCCGAGCGCGCCGGCGACGTGAACGGTGGTGTTGGATACCGAGACGACGAGGTCCATCGCCGCCACCTGGGCGGCGAAGGCGTCCATGTCGGCGAGCTGGTCGACGCCGTCGTCGTGGACGATTGCCGTGCCGGTGTCGCGCTCGAAGGCGCGGCGCTCGGCCAGCGTGTCGCCGTACTGCAGGTCGACGAAGCGCACCCCGGGCACTTCAGCCAGCGGTCGCCAATCGGTGAGCGCCATCGACTTGTCGGCTCCGACTTCGGGGTTCCTGCTGATCCACGCGATGCCGACCAGCAGATCGCTGCCGCCGGCCCTGTATTTGTCGCGGAAGCCGCTCCGTTTCGCCGGGTCGGCCTTGAGGTAAGACGGCCGCTTCGGGAATCGCGCCGCATCCGGACGCAGCCAGCGGCCGAGATCGCCGATCGGCGTCTGGTAGTCGATGCCTGCGGTGGTTTCCGGGGCCGGCGGCGTGGCGCGGGCGACGCAGGTGGCAGCCGGGAACGATCGCGCAAAAAGCGGCACCAGCCGCCGTTCGCACTCCAGCACCACCCGTGCGCCCGCCTCCACCAGGTCCGGCACCATCTCGGCGAAATGCACCTCGTCGCCGACGCCCTGCTCGCCCCACACCAACACCGTCTTGCCCGAAACAGGCTCACCCGACCACTTCGGCGCCCGGAAATCCCGCCGCTCGGACGGGATGTCGCGGCACCGCCAGCGCCACGTGAACTCCGGCCAGCCGTCCCGGAAGTTGCCCTCGAGCAGCAGCACGTGGGAAAGGTTGCGGTGCGCCTCGGCATAGTCGGGCTTCATCGCGATGGCGCGCCGGAAGCACTCGGCGGCAGCTTGCAGCCGGCCCTGCCGGTGATGCAGGTGGCCGAGATTGCTTAGCGCCTCGACGAACCGCGGCTCGAGCGTGAGCGCTCGCTCGAACGCCGCCCTGGCCACCGCGTCGTCGCCCTGTTTGTGCAGCGCCACGCCGAGGCCGTTGAGGGCGAGCGCGTAATCCGGTTTAACCGTCAGCGCCCGGCGGTAGCAGGCGACGGCGCCGACGGGATCGCCTCGGCGCTCGAGCACGCCGCCGAGGTTGTGGTGGAGCTCGGCGAAGTTCGGGTTGACGGCGATGGCGCGCCGGTAGGCCGCCTCGGCGTCGTCGAGCCGCCCCTGCGCTTGGCGCACGATGCCGAGGTTGACCAGGGGCTCGAGGTAATCGGGCTTGATGGCGAGCGCGTCGGCATAGGCGCGGGCGGCGTCGTCGAGCCGGCCCTGCCGCTGGCGCAGCACGCCGATGTTGTAGTAGGCAAGGACGGAGCCGGGGTCGGCGGCGAGCGCCCGCTCGAAGCAGGCGACGGCGTCGTCGAGCCGGCCCTGACCGGCGAGCGCCATGCCCTCGTTGATCGCCGGCACCGGATCATTGCCGCGGCCGCGCCGGCTTTTGTTGTCGGCGCGCGCGCGCCGCCGCCGGCGGTCGTTTCGAATCGTGCGCTTGGCCATGGCTGATGTTTACCGTGCCCGGCCGACCAGCACCAGGGTCGCCCAGCCGTCGAGGATGAGCATGCGCCCGAGGCTGAGGCCGAACGGCCGATGCGCCGCCATCACCCAGTTGGCGTCTCTGGTGAGCAATCCGGCCAGCACCGCGACGCCGCTTGGGCTGAGGTGGCGGGCGAGGTCGCCGGCCATGGCGGCGAGCGGCCGCGCCAGGATGTTGGCGACGATCAGGTCATAGGGCGCGCCGGCGGCGATTGCGGGCACCCGGTAGCCGGGACCGCGGGCGACGCGCACCAACCGCGCGACGCCGTTCAAGCGCGCGTTCACTTCGGCGACGCGGACGGCGTCGGCGTCGATGTCGGCGGCGACCACCGGCACCCGCCACGCTTTTGCCATGGCGAGGGCCAGGATGCCGGAGCCGCAGCCGAGGTCGAGCGGGCGCCGGAACCGGCGCGCGCGGCCGAGCCGGTCGAGGGCGATCAGACACCCCTTGGTCGAGGCGTGCTCGCCCGTGCCGAAGGCTTGGCCGGCGTCGAGCCGCAGCAAGATGGCGCCGGCCGGCGGCAGGCCGGCGACGTGGGAGCCGCGGATATGGAAGCGGCCGACGGTCAGCGGCGGAAAGCCGGCCAGGTTGTCGCCGACCCAGTCGCGTGGCGCTAAGGGCTCGACCGTCGCCGGCGGCGCCAGGCCGCGTGCCGCGAATGCCTCGGCCAGCCGCGCCGCCAGCGCCTCGCGGTCGGGCTCGGCGCCGGCGATGCCCTCGACGCGCCAGCGGCCGGACGCGGCGTCGATGAACGCGGAGACCGCGATGCATTGGGGTGCGAGCGCCGCCTCGACGGTGGCGACCGCGTCTTCCGCCGCCTTGACCTCGATCCGCCACAGGGTCGGCGCGTCCGCCATCAAGGCTACCGGCGGTCCCGTCACACCGCTTCCACGAAGCTCGCCATCACCTTCTTACTGCCGGCCTTCTCGAAGGCGATCTCGAGCTTGCCGCCGTCGACGGCGACGATGCGGCCGTAGCCGAATTTCTGGTGGAACACCCGCTTGCCGACCTCGAACCGGCCGCCGTCGTCGCGCCCGGCCACTTGCCAGGTCGCGTCCTCGATCACCGCGGCGGCGCGCCGGCGCCGCCGGCCGCCGACGGGGGCGAACGGCGCGAACCCGGCTATGGCGTCGGCGCCGTCGCGGAGCCCTCGCGGGATGCCGCCGTAAAGGCCGGGCTCGGAGCGCACGTCGACGTTGCCGGCCGGCAGCTCGTCGATGAAGCGGCTCGGCACGCTCGACTGCCACTGGCCGTGGATGCGCCGGTTGGCGGCGAACGATACGATGGCGTTCCTTCGCGCCCGCGTCAGGCCGACGTAGGCGAGGCGCCGCTCCTCCTCGAGCCCGGCGGTGCCGCCCTCGTCGAGCGTGCGCGGGTGCGGGAACAGCCCTTCCTCCCAGCCGGCCAGGAACACGGTGTCGAACTCCAGGCCCTTGGCGCCGTGCAGCGTCATCAGATTCACCTTGTCGCTGACCGTCGGGTCGTCGTTCTCCATGATCAGGCTGACGTGCTCGAGGAAGGCGGCGAGGGTGTCGAAGTCCTCCAGCGCGACGACCATTTCCTTGAGGTTGTCGAGCCGGCCGGGGGCGTCGGCGGCCTTCGATTCGCGCCACAGGGCGGTGTAGCCGGATTCGTCCAGCACCTGCGCCGCCAGCTCGGCGTGGTGGACGGTCCCGGCGAGGTTGCGCCAGCGCTCGAAGTCGTCGAGCAGCCGAGAAAGCGCGCCCCGCGCCTGCGGCTTCAGCTCGTCGGTCTCGACCAGGCGGCGGCCGGCGGCGGTCAGCGAGATGCCCTCGGCGCGGCCCAGCTTGTGCAGGGTCTGCAAGGTCGCCGGCCCGAGGCCGCGCTTCGGCCAATTGACGATGCGCTCGAAGGCGAGGTCGTCGTCGGGCTGCGCAATCACCCGCAAGTAGGCGATGGCGTCGCGGATCTCCTGGCGCTCGTAGAAGCGTGGGCCGCCGATCACCCGGTAGGGGATGCCGAGCGTGATCAGGCGCTCCTCGAACTCGCGGGTCTGAAATCCGGCGCGCACCAGCACCGCGATGCCGTTGAGCGGCTGTTTTTTCGCTTGCCGGGCCTCGATCTCGTCGCCGGTCATGCGCGCCTCGGCCTCGCCGTCCCAGACGCCGACCACGCGCACCTTGTCGCCTTCGCCCGCGTCGGTCCACAGCGTCTTGCCGAGCCGGCCCTCGTTGTGGGCGATCAGCCCCGAGGCGGCGGCCAGGATGTGCGGCGTCGAGCGGTAATTGCGCTCCAGCCGGATCACCCGCGCGCCTGGAAAATCCTTCTCGAAACGCAGGATGTTCTCGACCTCGGCGCCGCGCCACGAATAGATCGACTGGTCGTCGTCGCCGACGCAGCAGATGTTGCGGTGCTGCTGCGCCAGCAGCCTCAGCCACAGGTACTGGGCGACGTTGGTGTCCTGGTACTCGTCGACCAGCAGGTAGCGGAACTGCCGCTGGTAGCGCTTCAGGATCTCCGGCTGGCCCTGGAACAGGGTCAGGCAATGCAGCAGCAGGTCGCCGAAGTCGGCGGCGTTCAGCACCTTCAGCCGCGCCTGGTACTCGGCATAGAGCGGCAGCAGGCGGCCCTCGGCGATGGCCGCACCGTCGGCGTCCGGCACCTTGTCGGGGCCGAGCCCGCGGTCCTTCCAGCGCTGGATGTGGGCGGCCAGCAGCCGCGCCGGCCACCGCTTCTCGTCGAGGTCGTAGGACTCGCTCAGCTGTTTCACCAACCGCACCTGGTCGTCGGCGTCGAGGATGGTGAAGTTGGGCTTCAGCCCCACCGCCTCGGCGTGGGCGCGCAGGATGCGGGCGCCGATCGCGTGGAAGGTGCCGACCCACCAGCCTTCCACCGGGCGGTCGAGCAGCGTCGCCACCCGCTCCTTCATCTCCGCCGCCGCCTTGTTGGTGAAGGTCACCGCCAGCACCTCCCAGGGGCCGGCGCGTCCTTCGACGAGGATGTGGGCGAGGCGAGTCGTCAGCACCCGCGTCTTGCCGGTGCCGGCGCCGGCCAGCACCAGCACCGGGCCGTCCAGCGCCTCGACCGCCTGCAGCTGCGATTGGTTGAGGCTTTCGAGATACGGGAAGCGCGGGCCCGCCGCGGTCGCCGGTGGCGGCTCGTTGAGATCGAAGGGATCGGCCATGGGCCTTATATAGCACGCCGGGGCGCGCGTTTTAGCCCATTGATTCCACGTCTCGCCTGGGCTCCGGAGGGCGATCGAGGGGCGTGCGCCGAGGGGCGTACCGTGGCGCCAAGCGTTTCCCGCCATACGGGGAGGCGCGGATATGATAGGATGGCGGCTCTGCCTTTGGAGGTGGATTCATGCGTGTCGTGTCGGTCGGTCTATCGGTCGCGCGTTCGCTCGGGCGGCTCGGCCTGACCGCGGTCGTGGCGATCGCGGTTTCGGCGTCTGCCGTCGTCGGTGCCCGCGCCGAAAAAGAAATCAACAGCCAGGAAATCGTCAACGCCGTCGTCGGTGTGACCTCGATGGTTCCCGACGACGCGCACAGCGCGCAGACGCTCGGCACCATACGCGCCGGCAACGGCATCGTCATCGACGACAAGGGCCTGGTGCTGACTATCGGCTACCTGATCCTCGAGGCCGCCGCCGCCGCTGTCACCGACGCCGACGGCGATCTGGTGCCGGCGTCGCTGGTCGCCTACGACCACAATACCGGCTTCGGCCTGGTCAGGGCGACCAAGCCGCTGCGCATCAAGCCGTTGACGCTGGGCTCGTCCGACGCGCTGCCGGAAGGCGCCCCGGTGATCGTCGTCAGCAAGGGCGGCCCGGTGCCGGTGATGCCGGCGCAGGTGGTATCGCGCCGCCCATTCGCCGGCTACTGGGAATACATGCTCGACAATGCCATCTTCACCTCGCCGCCGCATCCGCAGTTCGGCGGCGCCGCCCTGATCGCCACCGACGGCCGGCTGGTCGGCGTCGGCTCGTTGATGGTCGCCGACGCGATCAAGAGCGAACAGCCGTTCCCCGGCAACATGTTCGTCCCGATCGACATGCTGAAGCCGATCCTCAGGGAGTTGATCAGCAGCGGGCGCACCAGGGAGCCCGCGCATCCGTGGCTCGGCATCTATACCGAGGAGAACGGCGGCCGGCTGTTCGTCACCCGGGTCGCCAAGGGCGGACCGGCGGAAGCGGCCGGCATCAAGTCCGGCGACATCATCATGGGCGTCGCCGGCAAGCGGGTCACCGGCATGGCCGACTTCCTGCATAAAGTGTGGGCCACCGGCAAGGCCGGCGTCGAGGTGCCGATCGACATGGTGCCGCTCGACGGCGGCGAGCTGAAGATCACGACGGTCAAGGTGCGCTCCAAGGACCGCTACGACTGGCTGAAGCTGAGCAAGGGTTTTTGAGGTAACGCTCGAAAAAAAGTCCCTCGCCGTCGCGGCCGTCGCGGGCGAGGGATTTTTTTGCGACGCGGCTAGCCGAGGAACGCCGCGAGCGCCAGGAAGATGGCGGCGGCGAAGCCCGCCGACAGCGGCACCGTGATCAACCACGCGGCGATGATGGTCCACAAGTGCTGGCGGCGGACCAGCTTGCGCCGCCGCGCCTTTTCCATTGGCGGCAGCCTCTCCCAGTCCGACGGCGGCCTCGGCGCCTTCATCACCCGGCCGTGGACCAGGTGTGTGCGGCGCGTGGTGTAGTACTCGCGCAGGAAGCCGACGCCGAACACCGCGCCGACGGCGGTGTGGGTGGAGCTGATCGGCAGTCCCAGCGCCGAGGCGACGATCACGGTGATCGCCGCCGACAGCGCTACGCAGTAGGCGCGCATTGGGTTCATGCGGGTGATCTGGTCGCCGACGACGCGGATCAGCTTCGGACCGAACAGAAACAGCCCCATGGTGATACCGGCGGCGCCGACGAACATCACCCACGGCGGGATGCTGACCGCGGCCTTGACGTCGTTGGTGGTGGCGGTGGCGACGATCGCCGCCAGCGGGCCGACGGCGTTGGCGACGTCGTTCGAGCCGTGGGCGAACGACAGCAGCGCCGCGGCGAAGATCAGCGGCAGGTGGAACAGCGCGCGGATCGACTTATTGCGGTTCTCCATGCCGCTGGCGCGGCGCCGGATCATCGGCCTGACCACGGCATAGGTGACGCCATAGACGGCGACGCCGACGGCGGCGACCGTCCACGGGCCGGCCTTCCACACGTGCTTCAGCCCCTTCATCACCAGGTACGACGAGAACACGCCGGCCATCAGCGCCACCAGCACCGGCACCCAGCGCTTGGCGCCCGCCACTTTGTCCGGCCGGTAGATGATCCGCGACTTGACGAAGGCGAGGAAGAGGGCGGCGATGACCCCGCCGAGCAGCGGCGAGACGATCCAGCTCGCGGCGATCGCCGCCATCACCTTCCAATCGACCACGGCAATGCCGGCCGCCGCGATGCCGGCGCCCATCACCGCGCCGACGATCGAATGGGTGGTCGATACCGGGGCGTTGACGTAGGTGGCCAAGTTGATCCACAGCGCCGCCGCCAGCAGCGCCGCCAGCATCGCCCACATGAACAGGCGCGGCTCGGAAATCAGCGACGCGTCGATGATGTCCTTGGAGATGGTCTTGACGACATCGCCGCCGGCGATGACGGCGCCCGCGGATTCGAAGATGCCGGCGATGATCAGCGCCCCCGCCATGGTCAGCGACTTGGCGCCGACTGCCGGGCCGACGTTGTTGGCGACGTCGTTGGCGCCGATGTTGATCGCCATGTAGCCGCCGACGACGCCGGCGGCGATGATGAAGGCCTGGTTGTCGACCCCGGTAGTCATCACGCTGGTGGCGACCCAGACGATGGCCAGGAATACCACCGCGATGCCGATGCCGGTCATCCGCCGCGCCAGCGAATAGGCGGCGGTCTCGAGGCCGGCCAGCCTGTTCAGATCCTTTACGAGTGTTTCCTTGTACATCCGCTCACGCTCGACCGTTTCCGGTGATGATGGGATGGGGAGCCCCCCGACGAGGAAGCGCCGGACGCTGCGGGGTAACGCAGATCGCGCACGGGGCCAAGCATTTTTTCAAGCCGTCAGCCGGACGCCGGGCGTCCCGCCGCAAGCGCGATGGCGCGGCCCGCCTGCGACGGCGGCGGCGCGGCCGATTGCGCCGCGATCGCGGTTTCGATTCGCGCCTTTGCGTCGTCGGGGAACGACACGGCGCGCCGCGCGCGCAAGTCGGTGTGCACGAACATCAGCTCGTTGGTGGCGGCGAGCCGGCCGTCCTTTTCACGGTGCATGGCGTGGAACAGATGCAGGCGCTTGCGGTCGCAGCCTATCACCCGGGAGGTGACGGCGACCGCGTCGCCGACCAGCACCTCGGCCTCGTAGGTAACGTGGGATTCGACCACGAACACCGAGCGGCCGGTGCTGTCGCGATAATGACGGCCGAGGCCTAGGTGTTCGAGAACGTTGTCGGTGCCGTGGTCGAACACCAGCGCGTAATAGGCGACGTTCATGTGGCCGTTGTAATCGACCCACTCGGGGCGCGCGGTCTCCCGATGCGGGCCGGGGCCCGCGGGTGCGTCGTCAGCCATCCAACGCCTCGCTTTCCACGGGCGGCGCTTGTCGCCCCCGATTGCCTCCGCCAATATGCAGCATGGAAGGTCGCCCGTGTTAAAAATCCGCGGCTTGGCGCGGCCCGGCCTCGAGCCGGCGAATCTCGACGTCGCCGCCGGCGAGTGCGTCGCCGTCAGCGGCCCGTCCGGGGCGGGCAAATCGCTGTTGCTGCGCGCCATCGTCGATCTCGATCCCAACCAGGGCGATGTCGCGATCGACGGCTTAAGCCGGGCGGCGATGCTGGCGCCGGAATGGCGGCGCCGCGTCGTCTACGTGCCGGCCGAGGCCGGCTGGTGGGCCGAGCGGGTGGGCGAGCACTTCCCCGATCCGGCGATCGCGGCACCGCTGGTGACCAGGCTCGGGCTGCCGGTGGCGGCGCTGGAGTGGGAGGTGGCGCGGCTTTCGACCGGCGAGAAGCAGCGCTTGGCGCTGGCTCGCGCCCTGGTGATGAGCCCGCGGGTGCTGCTGCTCGACGAGCCGACGTCGGGCCTCGATCCCGAGACCGCCGTGACCGTCGAATCGATGCTGCACGAACGGGTCGCCGACGGTATCGCCATCCTGATCGTAACCCACGACGCCAAGCAGGTGGAGCGGCTCGCCAAGCGGCGGTTCCGCATGGCGAAGGGAAAACTGTCGCCGGCCGGCGGCGAAGGCGGGCCATGAGCGTCGTCCCCTTGAGCTACGTCGACATCGGGCTCGCCGCGGTGCTGCTGTTCATGAACGCCGCGCTGTCGCTGGCATTGCGGCTCGGCCTGGCGCGGCGGCTGTTGGTTGCCGGCGCGCGCATGGTGGTGCAGCTGACGCTGATCGGCTTGGTGCTGAAGGCGCTGTTCGAGCTCGCCTCGCCGACGTTCACCGCGCTCGCCGCCCTGATCATGGTGCTGTTCGCCGGGCGCGAGGCGATGGCCCGTCAGGAGCGGCGCTTCACCGGCTTCTGGACCTACGGCATCGGCACCGGCAGCATGATGGCCGCCGGCATCATCGTCACCGTGTTCGGGCTGGCCACGCAAATCTCCCCCGACCCGTGGTACGACCCGCGCTATGCCATTCCCGTGCTCGGCATGATCCTCGGCAACACCATGAACGGCGTCAGCCTCGGCCTCGACCGACTGGTGTCGGGCGCCGTCGTCCAGCGCGCCGCCATCGAGGCGCAGTTGATGCTCGGCGCCACGGCGACCCAGGCGATGCGCGGCGTCACCCGCGAGTCCATGCGCGCCGGCCTGATCCCGACCATCAACGGCATGGCGGCGGCCGGCCTGGTGTCGCTGCCGGGCATGATGACCGGCCAGATCCTGGCCGGCGTCGAGCCGGTGGAAGCGGTCAAGTACCAGATCCTGATCATGTTCCTGATCGGCGGCGGAACGGGGCTCGGCCTGTTGGCTGCGGTGCTGCTGGGCGCGCGCCGGCTCACCGATTCCCGCCATCGCCTGCGCCTCGACCGACTGGGCGCCAAGGCCGACTCCTGAAACCGACCGGGGTGCGGCGAGCCCCGCAAGCGCTGGCGAAATCCAAGGGGGAGGCGAAGCGCCGGCGGGGACAAGGTCTTTGCCTCGCTCGCGCCCAACGTGTAATAAGCGGGACCGGAAACGCCGGAAATCCTCGATAATCATGGTTGCCCCGATGGCTCCGATCGCCTCCGCCCCACCGCCCGGCCCGTCCGGCGCCGCCGCCCCCCGGTTCTCGGTGGTGGTGCCGGTGCGCGACGAGGCCGACAACGTCGGACCGTTGATTGCCGAGATCCGCATCGCCATGGCGGCCTATGCGCCGTATGAGATCGTGTTCGTCGACGACGGCAGCGGCGATCGGACGCCGGAAAACCTCAAGCGCGTCGCCGGCGAGTGCCGGGAGCTGCGCGTCGTCCGCCACCGGCATCCTGCCGGCCAGACCGCCGCCATCGTCACCGGCGTGCGCCACGCCCGCGGCGAGGTGATTGTCACCCTCGACGGCGACGGCCAGAACGACCCCGCCGACATCCCGACGCTGCTCGCCCGCTTCGGCGAGGCCGCCGACCGCGACCGGCTGCTGGTCGTCGGGTTGCGTGCCCGGCGCATGGATTCGTGGCCGAAGCGCATATCGTCGCGGATCGCCAACGCCGTCCGCGCCTGGCTGCTCGGCGACGCCACGCCGGACACCGGCTGCGGCCTGAAGGTGTTCACGCGCCGGGCCTTCCTCGCCATGCCCGCCTTCGATCACATGCACCGCTTCCTGCCGGCGCTGATGCTGCGCCAGGGCGGCGACGTGGTGTCGGTGCCGGTCAACCATCGGCCGCGCCAAGCCGGTGCCACCAAGTACGGGGTACTCGACCGGCTCGGCGTCGGCATCGTCGATCTGATCGGCGTCAAGTGGCTGATGCGGCGCGCCGCCCTACCGGCGGTCGAGACCGAAGACAACGACCGGGGCAGCGGCGCATGAGCACGACAGTCCTGGTCCGCAGCCTGGCGCTGTTCGTATCGCTGGTGCTGCTGGGAATAGTCTTCAAGGCGACGTCGCTCGGCACGTTCTTCACCGAGCAATGGATCGACGACGTGGTGCGCGGCCACGGAATCGAGGGCGATCTGATTTTTCTCGCTGTCGGCGCGCTGCTGACGGCGATCGGGCTGCCGCGTCAGCTGGTCGCCTTCCTCGGCGGCTACGGTTTCGGCTTCGTTTACGGCACGGCGCTGGCGACGGCGGCGGCGGCGATCGGCTGCGTCATAGCTTTCTTCTATGCGCGCCTGCTCGGCCGCGACCTAATCCAGCACCGCTTCCCCGACCGCATCAAGCACATCGACGATTTCCTCCACGACAACCCGTTCACCATGACGCTGCTGATCCGTTTCCTGCCGCTCGGCAGCAACTTCCTCACCAACCTCGCCGCCGGCGTCTCCAGCGTCCATGCGACGCCGTTCATCGCCGGCTCGACGGTCGGATATTTGCCGCAGATGATCGTGTTCGCGCTGGTCGGCAGCGGCATCACGCTGGACCCGGCGTTCCGCATCAGCGTCAGCGTGGTGCTGTTCATCGTCTCTGGCGCGCTTGGCATCCAGCTCTATCGCAAATATCGCCACGGCAAGAGCCTCGACGACGCGGTGGACCGGGAGCTTGCCGCCGCCGGCGCCGACGACCGCGGCGATCCGGGCCGACGGTGAGGCGCGGCCGGTGACCGGGCAGCAACGGCCGTTGGTACTGGTGAGCGGGCTGTGGCTGATCGTCATGGCTGCGGCGTTGTTCGCTCGGCCGCCGCTACCGGTGGACGAGACGCGCTATCTCGCCGTCGCCTGGGACATGTGGCTCGAGGGCCATTACCTGGTGCCGCACCTCAACGGCGAGCCCTACAGCCACAAGCCGCCGCTGCTGTTCTGGCTGATCAACCTCGGCTGGTGGGCGTTCGGCGTCAACGAGTGGTGGCCGCGACTGATCGCGCCGGCGACCGGGCTGGCGAGCCTGTTCCTGGCCGCCCGCCTCGCCGCGGCGCTGTGGCCCAGCGTCGGCGCCGCCCGGCGTTTCGCACCGCCGCTGTTGTTCGGCGGCCTCTATTGGGCACTGTTCACGACGCTGACTATGTTCGACATGCTGCTGGCGCTGTTCACGCTGCTGGCGCTGCTCGGCCTGGTGCGGGCGGCGCGGCGAGGCGGCTTCGGCGGATTCGCCCTGGCCGGGCTCGCCATCGGGCTCGGCGTGCTGGCCAAGGGGCCGGCGATCCTGGTGCACGTGCTGCCGGCGGCGGTGGCGGCGCCCTGGTGGGCCGGCCGCCTCGACGGCGCGACGACGCCGGTCCGCCTCGGCGGCCGCTGGGCGATCGGCGTTGCCGCCGCGGTGGCGATCGGTGCCGCCATCGGCCTCGCCTGGGCGGTGCCGGCCGGCAGCGCGGGCGGGCCTGAGTACCGGGACGCCATCCTGTGGGGCCAGTCGGCAGGACGAATGCTCGACTCCTTCGCCCACGCCGAGCCGTGGTGGCTCTACATCGTCGTGTTGCCGGCGCTGCTGTTGCCGTGGACGGTCTGGCCGCTGGCATGGCGGGCGGCGCGGCGGCTCGGTGCGCATTGGGGCGACGGCGGCGTGCGCCTGTGCGCCGTGTGGTTCGTGGCGGCGCTGCTGATCTTCTCGACGATCAGCGGCAAGCAGTTCCATTACCTGCTGCCGGAGCTGCCGGCGCTGGCGTTGCTGCTGGCGCGCTTGCTGGCCGCGGAGGCCGATGCGCCGCCGCGCCCCGGCGACGCGATTCCGCCGGCGCTGCTGGCGGCGCTCGCCGGCGCCGCCGTCGTCGCCTTGCCCTGGGTGACGGCGCTCAAGGCCGAAGCGCCGTGGCTCGACCACCTGGCCGCCGGCTGGGGGCTGGCGCTGATCGCCGCCGGCGCCGCCCTCGTCGCCGCAGGGCGGCTAAATCTCGCGGTACGCCTCTCGATGCTCGCCGCCACCGCCGCCGTCGCCGTCGTCGCCGCGCACTTGGCGCTGAAGCCGGTGCTGGCGGCCTTCTACGACCTGCGGCCAGTGGCCGGACGCCTCGCCGAGTGGGAAGGCCAGGGGATCGCGCTCGCCAATTTCGGCAAGTATCACGGTCAGTACCATTTCCTCGGGCGCCTGAAAAAGCCGATCGCCGTCGTCGGCGTCGCGGCGTCGGACGAGCGCGACTTTCTCGCCGCCCACCCGACGGGGCGCATCGTCGCCTATCACGACACCCTGCCGGAGAGGGGTGGGGCGAAGCCAGTCGAGGTGTTCCGGTTCCGCTCGCGTGTCATTGCCGTGTGGGACGCCGCCACCGTGATCGCCAACCCGGGCATTACCCATCGCTAGATTGGAATGCAAGCATCTCAACATGGCTTCATTTATTAGTAGCAGCGTAAGGACGGCCTGCGACGGGCGACCGCTCGCACAATCGCCTTATAATCGGCGGCGGTGAAATATCATGAACGTTTCCGCAGCATTTTGGGTTTTGACCGCGGCAGCCTTGTTCGGAGCGTCGACGCCGGTCGCCAAGCTGCTGATCGGGCGAATCGATCCGTGGCTGCTTGCCGGTATCTTCTATCTTGGGTCGGGATTGGGATTGGCTGTTATACGGCTGGTTGTTCGCCGGCAAAGGACAATGTCCGAGGCACCACTCGCTGGCGCCGATCTTCCCTGGCTGGCAGGTGCCGTATTGTTCGGAGGCGTCGTTGGGCCGGTGCTTTTGATGTTCTGCCTGTCGATGACCGAAGCAACGACCGCATCGCTGTTGCTGGCCCTTGAGGGGGTCGCCACCGCGTTAATCGCATGGTTCGTCTTCAGGGAGAACTTCGATTACCGCATCGCCACCGGCATGGCCCTGATCGTCGCCGGCGCCGCGATCTTGTCGTGGCAGGGCGGCATACGCCTCGGAAGCTTTCTCGGCCCCGCGGCTATCGTCGGCGCGTGCGTGGCGTGGGGCATTGACAACAATCTCACGCGCAAGGTTGCGTTGGCCGATCCTGTCCAAATTGCCATGGTAAAGGGACTGGTAGCCGGGCCGGTCAATATCGTCCTCGCGCTCACGATGGGAGCCGCTATGCCGGCGACGCCCACGGTCGCGAGCGCGGCCTTGGTCGGATTTATCGGCTACGGCGTAAGTCTGGTGTTGTTCGTCGTCGCGTTGCGCCATTTGGGCACAGCGCGCACCGGTGCCTATTTTTCCACCGCGCCGTTCCTCGGCGCGGCGAGCGCTGTGCCGCTTCTCGGCGAGCCGGTGACTATCCAGCTCCTTGTCGCCGGTACGCTGATGGGCATCGGCGTATGGTTGCATCTGAGTGAACGGCACGAACACCAGCACAGGCATGAGCCCGTGAGCCACACCCATCGGCACGTGCACGATGATCACCACCAGCACGTTCACACCGCCGACGATCCGCCGGGCCAGCCGCATAGCCATCGCCATGTCCACGAGGCGGTCGCGCATGCCCACTCGCATGTGCCGGACAGCCACCACCGGCATGACCACTGATCCGGGCCCGCCGCCAGTTCCTCCCGTTAGCTTCCAGCCCCCCTTCCTCCCCCTCTGCTCCCGCCCGCCCGCCGATAAATCGGGATTTGCGGCCTTGACATGCCGGGCGCGACGCCATAAACCGTTGGCACTCACCTAAGGAGAGTGCTAACAGTTATATATAAGCACTTGGAAAAAAACGAGTTTTGGAGATCACCCGATGAAATTCAAGCCCCTGCATGACCGCGTGCTGGTCAAACGCCTCGAGCAAGAGGAAAAGACCGCTGGCGGCATCATCATTCCCGACACGGCCCAGGAAAAGCCGATGGAAGGCAAGATCATTGCCGTCGGCTCCGGCACCCGCGACGAAAAAGGCAAGGTTACGCCGCTCGACGTCAAGGCCGGCGACCGCATCCTGTTCGGCAAGTGGTCCGGAACCGAGGTCAAGATGAACGGCGACGAGCTGTTGATCATGAAGGAATCCGACATCCTCGGCATCATTCAGAAGTAACGGAGCGAAAAAATGCCCGCCAAAGAAGTCAAATTCTCAACCGACGCCCGCACGCGCCTGCTTGCCGGCGTCGACGTCCTGGCCAACGCGGTCAGGATCACGCTCGGCCCGAAGGGCCGCAACGTGGTGCTAGAGAAGTCGTTCGGTTCGCCGCGTATCACCAAGGACGGCGTCACCGTCGCCAAGGAGATCGAGCTCTCCGACAAGTTCGAGAACATGGGCGCCCAGATGGTCAAGGAGGTGGCCCAGAAGACCAACGACGAGGCCGGCGACGGCACCACCACCGCGACGGTGCTGGCCCAAGCCATCGTCCGCGAGGGCGGCAAGGCCGTCGCCGCAGGCATGAACCCGATGGACGTGAAACGCGGCATTGACCTCGCCGTGACCGCGGTCGTCGAGGCGATCAAGAAGTCCTCGAAGAAAGTCTCGACCAGCGCTGAAGTGGCCCAGGTAGGCACCATCGCCGCCAACGGCGACACCGAGGTCGGCAAGATGATCGCCGACGCCATGGAGAAGGTCGGCAACGAGGGCGTGATCACGGTCGAGGAGGCCAAGGGCCTCGAGACCGAACTCGACGTGGTCGAGGGCATGATGTTCGACCGCGGCTACACCTCGCCCTACTTCATCACCAACGCCGACAAGATGAACTGCGAGATGGAGAACCCCTACATCCTGATCCACGAGAAGAAGCTCTCGGGTTTGCAGCCGCTGCTGCCGCTGCTCGAGCAGGTGGTTCAGGCCGGCCGGCCGCTGCTGGTGATCGCCGAGGAAATTGAAGGCGAGGCACTGGCGACGCTGGTCGTCAACAAGCTGCGCGGCGGCATGAAGGTGGCGGCCTGCA
>DASWGT010000072.1:0-28938 GCA_036393575.1 Rhodospirillales bacterium
CATTCAGCCGCGCCGTTCATTCCTTGGCGGCGATCAGCGCTGCCGCCAGCTCGGCGAAGCCGGCGCCGGCCCGGGAAGGCGTGACGTAGGCCGGCACGGCCGTCAACTGATCCTTGAAGTCGCGCACGTTGGCGACGCCGACGGCGTTGGGGAAGAACGCAAACATCGGCGCGTCGTTGGGCGAGTCGCCGACGAACACGCAAAGCTCCTTCGCCGCCCCGGCGTCGATGGCGAAACATTCCTCAAGCATCGTGCGGGTCATGGCGAGCTTGTCGTAGTCGCCGTACCAGCCGTTGACGTGGACCGAGCTGACCCGCGCAGTGGCGCCGGCCGCCGTGAAGATGGCGACGATTCGCTCGACGGCTTTGGGTGACAGCCGCTTCACGTCCTCGCAGTAGTCGATGGCGAGGTCGGATTCACGGTACGGCTGGTCGGAGGCGACGGCCGCGCCCGGTACCTCTTTCAGGATCTTTGCCCTAAGCTTCGTGAGCTTGCGGCGGCTTCGGGCGCGTTCCTCGGCCGTCATCAGGAAGTGCTTGGTAAATCGCCGCGCTCCGTGGTCGTAGCGGAAATAGAAGGCACCGTTCTCGCCGACCACCGCATCGACCGGCCACATGCGTGCGATGTGGTCGCACCACCCGGCTGGGCGGCCGGTGATCGGCACCACCTTGAACCCCGCCCCGTGAAGCCGCTCCATCGCCCCGTAGGCGCTTGCCGTCAGCCGGCCCTTGGTGGTCAGCGTCTCGTCGATGTCCACCAGCACGACGCGGATATGCCGGCGGTCGGCAACGGGAAAGGCGTCGAGCGTCCGCATGGCGGGGGTCGACCGCCTCAGGTGATGCGCCGGCGGGTGATGGCGGAGACGAACTCACTCACCACCACCACCGCGAAGATGGCGATCAGCATCATCGCCACCTGCTGCCAGTTGAACAGGTTGATCGACGAATAGAGCTCGATGCCGATGCCGCCGGCGCCGACGAAGCCGAGCACCGTCGATTCCCGGATATTGATGTCCCAGCGATAGACGGTGGTGCCATAGATCACCGGCAGCACTTGCGGCAGAACGCCGACCAGCAGCACCTTCAGCCTCGAGGCGCCGGTAGCCTCGATAGCTTCGACGGTGCCTTCGTCGATCTCTTCGATGGCTTCCGCGATCAGCTTGCCCATGAAGCCGATGGAACGCATGGTGATTGCCCAGATGCCGGCCATCACGCCGGGGCCGAAGATGGCGACGAAGATCAGCGCCCACACCACGGTATTGATGGAGCGCGACGCCACCAGGATGAAGCGGCCGATGAGCCAGGTGATGGCATTGGGGGTGACGTTGCGCGCCGACAGGAAGGCGATCGGGATCGAGATCACGTAGGTGACGATGGTGCCCAAAGTCGCGATGTGGATGGTCTCGATCAGCGGCTGGACGATCTGCCCGCTGTGGCTCCAGTCGGGCGGGAACATGCGGGCCAGCAGATCGCCGACCTGGACGTGGGCATCCAGGAAGTAGATCCAGGTGATGTCCAGATGGCGGACCGACCAGCCGGCGACGAACACGATGCCGGCGAACCACAGCCAATGGACGACGGTTTGGCGGACGTCGAAGCGCCGCCACACCTCCGGATACCGCTTGGCAAGGTCGGCGGCGGTCATCGGAGCCGTCTCCTGATCCAGTTGGAGAAGAACTCGCCCAAAAACACGAGGGCGATGATGGCGAGCAGGATGGCGAGGCTGAAGTCGTAATCGTAGCGCTTGAAGGAAGCCGACAGCGTCATGCCGATGCCGCCGGCGCCGACGATGCCGACCACGGTCGAATGGCGGAGGTTGGCATCCAGGCGGTAGATGCAGACGCCGAGATAGCGCGGCAGGATCTGCGGCTGCACGGCGTAGATCAGGAGCTTCGGGAAGCTGGCGCCGGTCGCCTTGACGGCCTCGATCTGGCCCATGTTCATGTTCTCGATGTCCTCGGCGATCATCTTGGCGATGAAGCTGACCGAGGCCACGATCAGGGTGAGAAGCCCGGCCAATGGCCCGAAGCCGAGAACCTTGACGAAGAAGATGGCGATGATGATCTCGTGGAAGGTGCGGCTGAGCACGATGACGGCGCGCGCCACTAGGTAGACCGGCCGCGGCGCCAGGTTGGCGGCGCCGCACAGCCCCAGCGGCACCGCCAGGATCATGCCGATGAAAGTCGCCGCCACCGCCATCTCGATGCTCTCGACGACGCCGCTGACCAGCAGGTCCCAGCGGCTGAAATCGGGCGGGAACATGCGCGCCAGCATGTCGCCGGCCCGGGGCAGTCCCTGGCCGACGCGGCCCCAGTCGATGTCGAGGGTACCCATCGACCACGCGAGATAGACGGCAATCATGAGCCAGAAGCCCAACCGCAAGGTCGGGTTGGTCAAGAACATCGGCGGCCGGCGCCATGTGGTCGGGTAGCTCATCCGACGATCGCCTCGCGGCCAATGGTGTCGCGCTCGTCGCGCTCGCCGCGTTTGGCTTTGCCGGCGGCGTCCTCGTCGTCGGTCTTGCGGATCGAGGCGCTCCAATCCTCCTCGCCGTAGATGTCGTTCAGGCGCTCGGGGGTGAGTTCGTCGGGCTCGCCGTCGAACACCAGCCGGCCTTCCTTCAGCGCCACGATGCGGTCGGCGCTGGCCTGCGCCAATGCCACGTCGTGGATGTTGATTAGCGCCGGCGTGCCGCGCTCGTGCGCCAGCTCGTAGATCAGGCGCATGATCTGGCGCGAGGTCTTGGGATCGAGCGACGCCGTTGGCTCGTCAACCAGCAACAGGTCCGGCTTCTGCATCAGCGCGCGGGCGATGCCGACCCGTTGCCGCTGGCCGCCGGAGAGCGCGTCGGCGCGGGCGTTCTCGCGGCCCTGGAGGCCCACCCGGTCGAGCAGCTGAAAGGCGGCGGCCACGTCCACGGGCGGGTAGTTGCGGCGGAAGGCGCGCCACAAGCCGACGTAGCCGAGTCGGCCGGAGAGCACGTTCTCCATCACCGTCAGCCGTTCGACCAGGTTGAATTCCTGGAAGATCATGCCGATGCGGCGACGGGCCCGCCGCAGCGCGCGCCGGCTGAGCGTCGTCAGTTCCTCGCCGTTGAGCTTGACCGAACCCGAGGTCGGCTCAATCAGCCGGTTGATGCAGCGGATCAACGTCGACTTGCCGGCCCCCGACGAGCCGATCACCGCCACCACCCGCGGCTCGGCGACGGTCAGGCTGACGCCGTCGAGCGCCCGGATTCCGGTCGCGTATTCCTTCACAAGATCGGTGATTTCAAGCATCCAGCCCCCGTCCCGCGGCCCCGGCATCACCGTAGCAAGCCGGGCGGCACGCGTGAACGCGACTCGCGACGATCAACTCTTCTTCTTTTCAGGTACTTTCTTTTTTGCCTTCGGAGCCTTCAAGCCCTTCAACGCCTCGTCGTTATACTTGGTGTCGTTCACCTTCTGGATGGTGCGGATGTCCACCCAGGCATCCTTGTATGAGATGGGAATGAATTTCTCGACGTCCTTGAACTCCTTGGCCAGCTTGGTGCCTTTCCAGTCGAAGGTAAGAAACGCCTCGGCGATCTTCTTCTGCAGGTCGGGTCTCAGGTTGTGGGCGTAACCGTAGCCGGTGCTCGGAAACAGTTGCGATTCCCAGACCACCTTCAGCTTGTTGCGGTCGACGACGCCCCGCGCCGCCATGCGATCGAGAACCGTCGAGGCGATCGGCGCGGCGTCGTAGTCCTTGTTGGCGACGCCCATGATCGAATTATCGTGCTTGCCCGAGAACATCACCTTGTAGTCCTTGTCGGGCACGACGCCCATGGCCTCGAACAATGCCTTCGGGGCCTGGTGCCCGGAGTTCGATGACGGCGTCACATGAGCAACCTTGCGGCCCTTGAGGTCGGAAACCTTGTTGATGTTGGAATCGGCCTGGGTGATGACCTGCAGCTTGTAGCCGAAGGTACCGTCTTTCCGGCCCATGAGAGCGACAGGCACGAAACCGCCGAGGTTGACGCCGAACACGGTCGCGCCCGCCGCAATGCCGGCGACGTGCAGGCGCCCAGAACGCATCGCCTCGACCTGGGCGGCA
The DNA here is from genome assembly GCA_036393575.1 of Rhodospirillales bacterium. GTDB lineage: Bacteria > Pseudomonadota > Alphaproteobacteria > Rhodospirillales > Casp-alpha2 > JACPJY01. Next base: position 4,074 of record DASWGT010000072.1, read on the forward strand.
TAGGAATCGGCACCGTACCACTTGACCGGCTTGCCGGTCTTCTTGGTGAGGTAGTCCATGAATTCCTTGAACACGTTCTCGTAGACCGAAGGGTCCTCCACCGGCGTGTACGAGAACACCAGCGTATCGGGATCGAGCTGCTTGCCCGCGTCCTTCGGCGTATCGGCTACTAGGTCGCCGTTATCGTCGCAGTAACGCTTGTCGAGATCGCCGCGGTTCTTGCAATCGGCCGCGCCGGCTGGGCTCAGACCACCGGCGACCAGGGCGAGCGCCGCGGCAGCGAACGTCAGCTGCAGCGTGCGGCGCGTCAACCACAACACAGTCATTATTTTTGCCTCCCTTGATTGGAAGGACGCGTCCGAGACGGATCGCGTCACCAGCGCAATTGTGACAACAGGCGCGCGGCAAAGCAACGGACTCTACCCTTAACTCCGTCGCTCTCAGCGAATAATGGCGCGCCGACAAGCGCCTTGACTGGACCGGGCGCGAAACCCACCCTAGGGCCCGAAACGAAGTGCAAACGGCGAGCCCGGGGGACTAGGTGCGCAACGCCATCATCGGCATCGTCATCGGCGTCGTCGTCGGCGTAGTGGTCGGCGTCACCATGGTTGCCCCGCGCCTGAGCCCCGAGGAAAACCAGGTCCCCGGCCGCGTACCGCCGAAGGCCGAGGCGTCGCTGCCGCCGGCCAAGAAGCCGCTAGCCGAAAAGCCGACGCCGCCAAGCGCCGAAAGGCCGACGGCGCCGGCACTGGCCCTGGCGCCCGCCGTAGCGCCGGCGGCTGTCCCGCCGAAACCCGAGGCCGGAAATCAAACGCCGCCGGCTGCGGCGACCGCGCCGACTACCGCGCCAAGCACCGCCACAGCGCCTGATGCGAAGCCGACGGACGCGCCGACGCCGCAGGCGCCGGCCGTGGCCACGGCGCCGCCGCCGGTGCCGCCGCCGGCCGAGCCGAAAACCATCCGGCTGCGCATGGGCAGCGCTTATGCCGGTAACCTGCCGCAACTGGGAACGCTGGCAAAAAGGATCGAGCGGGACATCTGGCGCGTCTCCGACGGCCGGCTTGAAATCAAGTTCCACGAGCCCGGCGCGCTGGTGCCGCCGCTCGAGATGTTCGACGCCGTCCGCGCCGGGGCCATCGACGCGGCGTTTTCGTCGCCCGGGTTCTGGGGCAACAAGGTGCCGGCGCTGCAGCTGTTCGCGGCGGTGCCGTTCGGGCCGTCGGCAAAGGAGTACCTGGCGTGGATCTACTTCGGCGGAGGCCGGGAACTGTTCGAGGAAATCTACCACGTCAACGGCATCCACAGCGTGTTCTGCGGGATGATCGCGCCCGAGGCGTCGGGCTGGTTCAAGCGCCGCATCCGTACCGTGGAAGATTTGAAGGGTCTCAGGATGCGCGCCTTCGGTCTCGGCGCCAAGGTACTGAGGAAGCTGGGCGTGAAGACAAGCCAGCTTGCCGGCGGCGACATCTTCCTGGCGTTCGAGTCCGGCGCCATCGACGCCGCCGAGTTCTCGATGCCGGCCATCGACCTCAAGCTCGGCTTGCACCGCATGGCCAAGAACTACTATTTCCCCGGCTGGCATCAGCCGACGACGCTGTTCGAGCTGATGATCAACCACGACAAATGGAAGGCCTTGCCAACCTCCGCCAAGGCCCAGATCGAGGCGGTGTGCGGCGACAACGTCCGTCACGGGCTGGCCGAGGGTGAGGCCAAGCAGTATGCGGCGCTGAAGGAGCTGCAGTCGGAAGGCGTCGAGTTCCGGCGCTGGCCCAGTGAGATCCTGGACGCGCTGAAGACCGCGTGGACCGCCGTGGTCAAGGAGGAATCCCGCACCGACGCGGATTTCCGCCGCGTCTGGCAGTCGTTGAGCGCGTTTCGCGAGGATTACGCAATCTGGAGCGAGTTAAGTTCGCCTTATTGATGAATTCCCGGTCCGGAAACTTCGATCCGGGTCGGGAAAAACCGGGATTTCGCCCTTTTTACCCATGCGGACGGTTGCAACGCGGCTGCCGTCCCAATATATAGAGCCAATCTTTTTTGCGGATTCACCGTCTATCATGAGAGGCACCACATGACCAAAGGATCGTTCCTCGCCCTGGCGACTGCCGCCGCGGTGATGCTCGCCGGTGGCCCGGCGTTTGCAGCGGGTGACGCCGCCAAGGGCGCCAAGGTGTTCAACAAGTGCAAGGCCTGCCATGCCGGAGAGAAAGGCGCCAAACACAAGGTCGGCCCGACCCTGTTCGGCATTTACGGCCGCAAGGCCGGCACCATCGAGGGTTTCAACCGCTACAAGGGCTTGGTCGGCGCCGACTGGACCTGGGACGAGGCGATCCTGAAGGAGTACCTGAAAGACCCCACGGCCTTCACCAAAAAGCGTACGGGCAAGAACTCGGTGATGACGTTCAAATTAACCAAGGACGACGAGGTCGCCGACGTCATCGCCTATCTGAAGACCCTCAAATAGACCGTATCGACCGCCCGGCACGTCGCCGCCGGTGCCATGAAAAGACACCGCCCGGCAGCCGTCGGCGGTGTTTTTTCATGCCGGGCATCCTCGTCCCGATGCTTCACGCCGCAGCGAGCAGTCACGCCGCGGCGGCCGGTTGCCGCTTGCGCCGGCGCGGCATCTGCAGCCCGATCACTCCCCCCAACAGCACCAACCCAAACGGATAGACCAGATACTTCGGCGGCTGGTCGACCTGCTGGACGTCGATCTCGGTGACGGCGTCGCCGATTTCCATCCCGCCCCGCTCGGCTGCCGCGTTGGGGACGAGATTGGTCACCTTGTAACGACCCTTGTCGTTGCGCTGGACGGTTAGGCCATAGCGTTCCTCGAGCGTGTTCGCCTTGGCGTCGTCCGGGGCAGTCACTCGGAACAGCTTGTAGCGGTCACCGTAGTCGGTGGAGCGCACCACGTGGAACCGGATCGCCGCGTCGGGCGGCGCCACGGTTTCGCCGGAGACGAACTTCGCGAGTTCGATGGTGGCGAATTCCGGATGCAGGAAATCCATGAAGAAGCCGGGCCGGAACAGCATCCCCATCACGATCAGCAGCATGATCGTCTCGTACCACCTGGTCTTGACCAGCATCCAACCCTGCGTCGCGGCGGCGAACGCCAGGATCGCGATCAGCGACATACAGAAGATCATCAGGCCGTGCCAGAAGGATTCGACGCCGACCAATAGCAGTTCGGGGTTGAATATGAACACGAACGGCAGGACCGCCGTGCGTATGTCATACATGAACCCCTGGATGCCGGTCTTGATCGGATCGGCCCGCGATATGGCGGCGGCGGCAAACGCCGCTAGGCACACCGGCGGCGTACTATCGGCGAGAATCCCGAAGTAGAAGATGAAAAGATGCACGGCGATCAGCGGCAGTACCAATCCCGCCGCCCCGCCGAGCTCGACCAGCACGCCAACCAATAGCGATGCCACCACCAAGTAGTTGGCGGTGGTCGGCAGGCCCATGCCGAGGATCAGGCACAGCACGGCGGTGAGGAGCAGAAGGACATAGACGTTGCCGCCGGAGATCGTCTCGACGACGCCGACAAGCGCGTTGTTGAGCCCGGTCGAGCTAACGGCGCCGACGATGATGCCGGCGGCGGCCACGGCGATGGCGATGTTGATCATGTTGCGGGCGCCGGACACCAGCCCCCCGTAGACCAGCCACACGCCGTCCTTGAGCGCGCCGACGGCGTCGGCCTCGCCGCTCCTGACCTCGTGGTAGACCCGCTCGACGACGATGATGACCATGGTAGCGAGGATCGAGTAGAAGACGGCGGTGCCGGCGGTCCAGCGCTCCACCATCAGCAGGTAGACCAGCGCCACGATCGGGATCAGGAAGTGGATGCCGGCGATGAAGGTCTTGCCGAGCGGTGGAATCTGGCTGGCCGGCATGCCACGAAGACCCAGCTTCTGCGATTCCAGGTGCGAGATGTACAAGAGCGCGATGTAGCTGACGAAGGCCGGGATGAAAGCCGCCTTGACGACCTCGAAATACGAAATGCCAATTAGCTCGGCGATGATGAACGCGGCGGCGCCCATTACCGGCGGCATCAGCTGGCCGTTGGTGGAGGCCGCGACCTCGATGGCGCCGGCCTTGGTCGCCGGCATGCCGAGCTGTTTCATCACCGGGATGGTGAAGGTGCCGGTGGTCACAACGTTGGCGATCGACGAGCCGGAGACGACGCCGGTCATGCCCGACGCCAGGATCGCAGCCTTCGCCGGGCCACCGCTGAAGCGGCCGACCATGGAGAAAGAGAGATCCAGGAAATATCGGCCGGCGCCGGCTTTCTCCAACAAGGCGCCAAACAACACGAAAAGAAACACGAAGCTGACCGAGACGTCGATCGGGATGCCAAAAATTGCCTCGCCGCCCAACCATTGATAACCGATCAGCCGACTCAGCGACATGCCCCGGTGCGAGATCAGGTCCGGCATGGATTGGCCGAAGATCGAATAGATCAGGAATATGCCGGCGACGACGACCAACGGCAGGCCGATGCTGCGGCGCGTCGCCTCCAGCAGCAGCACGATGCCGAGGCCGCCGAGCACGGTCTCGAACGGGAAGCGGAAGCCGAAAACGTCGATGTCGAGCGGGATGCCGTCGCGCTTGACCAAACCCTCGTAGCCGAGGAACAGGTAAAGCGCCGCGCCGCAGCCGAGCAGCGCCAGCGCCATGTCGACGACGCCGATCGGCCGCGCCGCCTGCTTACGCGACGCCGGGAAGATCAGGAAGCAGAGCAGGAGCCCGAACGCCAAGTGAATACCGCGCGCCGGCACGTCGACGATGATGCCGATGCCGAACATGAACGGCAACGGCGAGGCGATCCAGAGCTGGAACAACGACCAGACGGCCGCGATGACGCCGATCGCCACCGCCATGCGCGGGCCGTGATGGCGGCCCGTATATTCGACTTCCTCGATGCGCTTTTCGAGCTCTTCCTGCGACACGTCCGGAATGGACGCCGTGGGCTCAGCCATCTCTCTCCCCGTCGGCCGAAGAAATCGGCGCCCTTCCCGTCAGGGAAGGGCGCCGGCTTCAACGAGTGCCCTCAATTACATCAACTTCTTTTCCTTGTAGTACTTGACGGCGCCCGGATGCAATGGGGCCGATAGGCCGTCCTTGATCATCTTCTTCGGGTCAAGGTTCTTGAACGCCGCGTGCAAGCTGCGGAAGTCGTCGAGGTTCTCGAACACCGCGCGGGTAACTTCGTAGACTAGGTTGTCGGGCGTGTCGGCGCTGGTGACGAAGGTCGCCATCACGCCGAAAGTGGTGACGTCGGCGTCGGTGGTCTTGTAGGTTCCCTTCGGGATGGTGGCGAACGCGTAGAACGGATTCTCACCGACCAGCTTCTTTTCGACATCGGTGCTGAGGCTGATGATCTTGGCGTCGCAGCCGTCGGTGGCCACCGACACGCCGGCATTGGGCACGCCGACCGTGTAGCCGTAGGCGTCGATCTTGCCGTCGCACAGCGCTTTTGACTGTTCCGTCGAGGTCAGCTCGGTCGCCACCTTGAAGTCGCTGGTCTTCGTCCCGTAGGCCTTCATCAGCACCTCGGTGGTGCCGCGCTGGCCGGAGCCGGGGTTGCCGATGTTGAAACGCTTGCCCTTAAGATCCTTCCACGACTTGATGCCGGAATCCTTGGTGACGATGATGTGGTAGGGCTCGGGATGCACCGAGAATACCGCGCGCAGTTTCTTGAACGGCTTGTCCTTGAACGAGCTGCTGCCGTTGTAGGCGTGGTACTGCCAGTCCGACTGGGCGACGCCGAAATCGAGCTCGCCGGCCTGGATGTTGGAGATGTTGTAAGTCGAGCCGGCGGTCGACGGCGCCGAGCAGCGGATGCCGTGCTTGCGCCCGGCCTTGGCGCCTTCGGCGGCTCCCTTGTGGATCATGCGGCACACCGATTGGCCGACGACGAAATAAACGCCGGTTGGGCCGCCGGTGCCGATGGCGATGAACTGCTTTTTCTGGGCGTAAGCGTCGCCTGCAGCCAGGAATGCCCCGGCTGCCAACGCCAGGGCCAGTGTCGGAATCGTCAACTTTCTCATGTTTGCTGCTCCTCCCTAATTTGGTTTGCGATGTCGGAAATCGAGGAATCCGGCGGCGTTTCCGCTTTTACGGCGGTCCAGTCAGCCCCGGCGATGAATCAGGCGTAAATGACGGTGAATTAGGTCTATGGGTGGGGCGGTCCCGGGCGCATGCGCCGGTTTCGGTTAATGACCGGATTGGTCTGCTCGCCACCCCCTTTCGATCGATACGACGATCGTATGGCTGGATTTAACGGGCCCGCTTGCTTGCGCGAGCGTTGCCTTTGCAAAAGAGAAACGCTTCCTCGAACGGTTCTACGATATTCGTGAACCACCTTATCAAATGCCCGATGGCACGCGCAATGGCCGTTTTCCGCCATTCTCGCGGATGGTTGCGGGGCTTGAGGTGATTCAGCGAACGCGGGCGTCGGCCAGCGCCGCGTCGATGGCATCGCCGAGTCTTTCGACCAGCGTGTCGACTTCGGGTTCCTCGATGATGAACGGCGGCGCCAGCAGCACGTGGTCGCCCGCGTTGCCGTCGGCGGTGCCGCCGGCCGGATAGCAGATCAGGCCGCGGTCCATGGCGTGGCGCTTGATGCGCGCGTGCACCTTCAGCGCCGGGTCGAGCGGCTGCTTGCTGGCACGATCCTGGACCAGCTCTATGCCGCGGAACAGGCCGCGGCCGCGAATGTCGCCGACGTTCGGATGGTTGCCGAGGCGCTCGACCAGCCGGTCGGCGAGCATCTCGCCCAACGCCCGCACCCGCGGCATTAGGTCGAGGCGTTCGATCTTGCGCTGCACGGCGAGCGCGGCGGCGCAGGCAGTCGGATGGCCCATGTAGGTGTGACCGTGCTGGAACGCGCCGCTGCCGCCGCGGAAAGCATCGAAGATCGTTTCCGAGACCAGGGCGGCGCCGACCGGCTGATACCCGGCGCCGAGCCCCTTGGCGATGCAGACGATGTCGGGAGAGATGCCGTCCTGCTCGCAGGCGAACAGCGTGCCGGTGCGGCCCATGCCGCTCATCACCTCATCCAGGATCAGCAGCACCTCATAGCGGTCGCAGATTTCGCGGATGCGCTTGAAATAGCCGGGCACCGGCGGCACCACGCCGGCAGTGGCGCCGACTACGGTCTCGGCGACGAAGGCGGCGACGTTTTCCGCACCCAGGCGCTTGATCTCGGCCTCCAGTTCGTCGGCGACGCGCCGCCCGTACTCCTCCTCCGACTCGTCGGCGCGCTTATGGCGATAGGCGTAGCAGGGAGCGATATGGCTGGTCTTCATCAGCATCGCCTCGTAAGGTTCGCGCCTGAGCGCGTTGCCGCCGACCGAGAGCGCGCCCAGGGTATTGCCATGGTAGCTTTGGCGGCGGGCGATGAAGCGGGTGCGCTTCGGCTGGCCGACCTCGAGGAAATACTGGCGCGCCATCTTGAGCGACGCCTCGATCGCCTCGGAGCCGCCGGAGACGAAATACACCATGGCGATGCCGTCGGGGGCTTTGTCGATCAGAAAATCGGCGAGCTGCTCGGCCGGCTCGGAGGTGAAGAAGGCGGTGTGCGCGAACGCCAGCCGTCCGGCTTGGTCCCTGATCGCCTCGATGACGTCCGGGTCGGAATGGCCAAGGCAGCTGACGGCGGCGCCGCCGGAGGCGTCAAGATAGCGTTTTCCCTCGGCGTCGACGACGTAGATGCCGTCGCCCTTCACCGCCTTCGGCATGGCGGCGGCGATTTGACGCTGGAACACGTGAGTCATCGCGGTGCCTCCGGCCCTGGTTTGCCTTCCGGCCACCGACCACTGGTACTAGAGGCCGCTGAGGATTGCAACGCGCGGGGCCGCAATTCTGAGGAAGGGCCGGCCACGGATGGTTTACGGGCGCCCAGCCGAAGCTCTAGGATGATTGCTGCGCTGGGGGACACGCTATCATGGACCTGAAGGACCACATCCGCTCGATTCCGGATTTCCCGAAAAAAGGAATCCTGTTCTACGACATCTCGACCCTGCTCGCCCACGCCGACGCCTGGCAGGTGGCACTCGGCAGGCTGGCCAAGCTGGTCGGCCGCCACCGTGCCGATATCCTGGCCGGCATCGAATCGCGAGGTTTCCTGGTGGCGGCGCCGCTGGCCTCAAGACTCGGCCTCGGCTTCACCATGATCCGCAAGAAGGGCAAGCTGCCGGGCCGGACCATCGGCTACGAGTACGCGCTCGAATACGGCACCGACGTGATCGAGATCCAGGAGGACGCGGTCGAGCCGGGCCAGCGCGTGGTCATCCTCGACGACCTGCTGGCCACTGGCGGCACCATGCGTGCCTCGATCGATCTGTTCACCAAGGTCGGCGCCGAGGTCGTTGGCGCCGCCTGCATTATCGAGCTGACGTTCCTGGGCGGCCGCAGCAAGCTCAACGGCGTGCCGTTCGACGCGCTGATCGCCTACGACGAGTGACCGGCCGGCGCCGTCGTGGTTTCCCTGGTGGCGTGGCTGGCGACCTTTTTCATCACCGTCGGCAGGGCGTGGTCGGAAAACCGTTTCGGCGGACACCATAGCGCTCCCTTCGGCGCCGGTCCGTCGACCCGCGCCGCCAGCACCGACAGCCTCAGGTGGAAATGGGTGAAGGTGTGGCGGACTTCGCCCTCGAGCCGCCGCCAATCGCCGGCGAGTGGTGCCTCGCGGGCCGCCTCGTCGGCGGTCCACGCCTTGTCGCGCCAGGCGGTGGATGGAATCTCCATCATCCCGCCGAGCAGCCCTTTCAGCGGACGGCGGCGCAGCAGCACCTGGCCGTCGCCGCGCACCGCCCAGAATACCGTGCCGTGGCGCACCGGCCGCGGCTTTTTTGCCGCCCTCGCCGGATAGCGCGCCGCCCGGCCCGTCCGTCCGGCGTGGCAGTCGGAAAGCAGCGGACAGGCGTCGCAGGCCGGCGCCTTGGCCGTGCAGATGGTGGCGCCGAGGTCCATCATCGCCTGCGCGAAGTCGCCGGCCCGGCGTCGGGGCGTCAGGCCGGCGGCCAGCCCCCATAGGCGTTTCTTGCCAGCCGGCAGAGGCGTGGCCACGGCATACAGCCTCGCCGTCACCCGCTCGACATTGCCGTCGACCGGTGTCGCTTTTATCCGGAAGGCGATGGCGGCGATGGCGGCGGCGGTGTAGGGGCCGACGCCGGGAAGGCGCGCGAGCGTCTCCTCGCTTTCCGGAAATCGTCCATCCATCTCGCCGGCAACGATACAGGCGCTCTTGTGCAGGTTGCGAGCGCGGGCGTAGTAGCCGAGTCCCTGCCAGGCGTGCAGCACCTGGTCGAGGTCGGCGGCCGCCAGCGCCGCGACCGTCGGCCAGCGCGCGACGAAGCGGCGGAAATAGGCGGCGACCGTCGCCACCGTGGTCTGCTGCAGCATGATCTCGCTCAACCATACCCGGTAGGGGTCGGGCGTCGCGCCGGGTGGCGCCCGCCACGGCAGTTCGCGTCGGTGACGGTCGTACCAGCGGAGCAGGCGGCGGCGGACGGATTTCCGGTCGGGTGCCAAAGGGCGGGGAAGGACGTCGGGCGTTGCCATTGAATCGCGGGTCAATTGTCCGGTTGCCCTGGTCAGGCGGCGATCCTAGCATTGGCCCATGGAGTGGCAAACTGCGGGCGACTGGCTATGACCGTGAAGACCGGCTTCAGGCAAGGCGCGGCGCAGGTGAGGCGGCGCGGCGGCGGGCCGCGGGCGCTGGCGCAACCGCTGGCCGCCATCACCCGCGAGGTGTTCGGCCGCCGCGGCCTCGCCGACGGTGCCATCCTCACCGACTGGCCGGCGATCGCCGGCGAGCACCTGGCCCGTCATAGCCTGCCGGAAAAGGTCACGTTCCCGCGCGGCAGCCGCGCCGGCGGCACCCTGCATTTGACCATCGACAACGGCAGCCTGGCCACCGAGCTGTTGCATCTGGAGCCGTTGCTGATCGAGCGAATCAACGGTTTTTTCGGGTTTTGCGCGGTGGCCCGGCTGAAGATCGTCCAGGGGCCGCTACCGAAGGCCGCCGGCCGGCGGACGCGGGCGGCGCGGCCGCTCAAGGACAGGGAACGGCAGAGCCTAGCGGCCAGCCTCAGCGACGTCGACGACCCCGAGCTGCGCCAGGCGCTGGAAGCACTTGGACGCGCCGTGCTCGGCCGTCGGCCGGCTTAGGCGCCGCGGACGGCCGAGCCCGGTTCGACGGCGGTGAAATGAGTCGACTTGACCGCGGCGGCGATTCTATATTCTTCAACATCTTGTGTGGCAGGAGAGGTATTTGTTCCGTTTCCTACTAAGTCTAGCGTTGATCGTCCTCCTAGCGGCGGTGACGCCGCTGACGGTGGTCGCTGCCATCGCGTCCATGGAGGAAGCGATGGCGGAAATGAGCCTCGGCAAGGACAACGCGCCGGTGACCATGGTCGAGTATTCGTCGCTCGGATGCCCGCATTGCGCCGCCTTCCATTTCGAAACCCTGCCCAAGATCAAGACCGACTACATCGACACCGGAAAGCTGAGGCTGGTTTACAGGGATTTCCCGCTCGGCACGCCGTCGCTGGCGGCGGCGATGGTCGCCCGCTGTGCCGGGCGCGACCGCTATTTCGGCTTCGTCGAGCTCCTGTTCCGCAGCCAGTCACAGTGGTCGCAAAGCAACAACCCGCTCGAGGCGATCGCCCGGGTGGTGCGGTTCGGCGGCATGTCGGAGGCCGACATCAACGACTGCCTCAAGTACCAGCCGCTGCTCGAATCAATCCGCAAGGGTGCCGAAACCGCCAATGAAAAGCTGAAGATCAACTCGACGCCATCGTTTATCATCGGCAGTGAAGTGATCTCCGGCGCCCTGCCCTATGAACATTTCAAGAAGGCCATCGACAAAGCGTTGAAAAAGTGATTTACGCCCCTGGTCCCCCGACCTGGGCCGCGGGGCGGCAGAGCTGAATAGGACGATCGAACTTTGCTGCGATTCACCAAGCTCAGGCTTTCGGGCTTCAAGTCATTCGTCGAAGGCACCGATCTGCAGATCGAACTGGGCCTGACGGGCGTCGTCGGCCCCAACGGCTGCGGCAAGTCGAACCTTGTCGAGGCGCTGCGATGGGTGATGGGAGAGACCTCAGCCAAGCTGATGCGCGGCGGCGAGATGGACGACGTCATCTTCGGTGGCAGCGGGTCTCGCCCATCCCGCAACATCGCCGAGGTGATTCTCAATCTCGATAATTCCGAGCGCTCTGCGCCGGCGCAATTCAATGAATTCGGTGAGCTCGAAGTCAGCCGCCGCATCGAGCGCGAGAAGGGATCGACCTACCGGGTCAACGGCCGCGAGGTGCGGGCCCGCGACGTACAGCTGCTGTTTGCCGACTCGGCGACCGGCGCGCGCTCGACGGCGCTGGTCAGCCAGGGTCGCGTCGGCGCGGTGATCGCGGCCAAGCCGACCGAACGGCGCCTGTTGCTCGAGGAAGCAGCCGGCATCACCGGCCTGCATTCGCGCCGCCACGAGGCCGAGTTGCGCTTGCGCGGCGCCGAAACCAACCTCGCCCGTCTCGACGACGTGCTGGTGACACTGGACCAGCAGATGGCGAACCTGAAGAAGCAGGCGCGCCAGGCGACTCGCTATCGCAACATCTCGGCTCACATCCGCAAGGCCGAGGCGACGCTGTTGTACGTGCGCTGGATCGATTCCCAATCGGCGCTCGAGTTGGCCGAGAAGGAATTGGCGGAAATGGAAAAGGCGGTCGCCAATCTCACCGGCGTCGCCGCCGCCGTCGCCGCGCGCCAAGCCGAACACGCCGCCGAGGTGCCGGCCCACCGCCGCGCCGAGGCCGAGGCGGCGGCCGAGCTGCAACGGCTGACCGTCGCCCGCGACGGGCTCGACGCCGAGGAACAGCGGATCGCCGCGGCGACCAAGGATTGCCGCGAGCGCATCGAGCAGACCGCCGCCGACCGCCGGCGCGAAGAAGCGCTGGTTGCCGACGCCGACGCGGCGCTGCAACGACTTGCCGATGAACTTGGCCGTATCGGCGCGCCGGAGGCCGGCGAGGCCGACGAACTCGACGCGGCTGCCCGCAACTTGGCTGCCGCCAACACCGCCGTCGAAGACCTCGATGGGCGGCTGACGGCGCTCACCGAGCGGGCCGCCAACGACGAGGCGCGCCGCACCTCCCTCGTCCACAAGATCGAGGATTTGAACGAGCGCCAGCAACGGCTCGCCGCCCGCGACCACGAGATCACCGAGCAGCGCACCCGGGTCGAATCTGAGGCCACCGACATCGCCGTGCTGGCCGACGCCGAACGCCGGCTCGAGGAAATCCGCGCCCGCCGCGACATCACCCGCCAGGCCGCCGATGCCGCCGAGAAGGCGCGCGCCGAGACGACCGAACGCATGGCGGCCGCCGTCAATCACGCCCACGCCGCGGCGGCCGCGGCAGCCCGGCTGGAGGCCGAGATCCAGGCATTGGCCGCGATATTCGACGCCGCCGCCACCGACCGCTGGCCGCCGGTGATCGATGCGCTCGCCATCGAACCGGGTTACGAGGCGGCGCTGGCCGCGGCGCTCGGCGAGGATCTGGTGGCGGCCACCGACGAGGCGGCGCCCAGCCACTGGCGGGCGATGACAGCGGCGGCCGCGCCACCGGCGCTGCCTGGCGGGATGCGGGCGCTCAAGGAATTCGTGCGCGCGCCGCAGGCCCTGGATCGCCGCCTTGCGCAGATCGGCGTCGTCGCCGACGACGACGAGGGCCGGCGCTTGGCGCCTTCACTGGCGCAGGGGCAGCGGCTGGTCAGCCGCTCCGGAGCGCTGTGGCGGTGGGACGGCTTCACCATGTCGGCCGCCGCCGCGACCGCCGCCGGCGCCCGCATCGAACAGCGCAAGCGCCTGAAGGAAGCGCGTGCCACGCTGGCCGAGGCGGAAGCCACCGCCCGGGTCGCCCAAGAGCGGGTCGACGCCGCCCGCGCCCACGAAGAACGAGCCCGCGAGGCCGAGCGCGCCGCCCGCGACGCCCATCAGGCCGCCGATTCGGCCTTCGGCGCCACCCGCGATTCCGTCGCCGAGCTGAAGGAGCGCGCGGCCGGTCACGAATCCCTTTTAGGCGCGCTTGGAGATCGCGCGGTTGCCATCGAGACTGACCTCAGGGACCTGGAACGCGAGCAGGCGGAGGCGCAGCACGCACTGACCGCCATGCCCGATGCGGCTGCGGCGCGCGACACGATCGCCAAGCTGCGCGCCGAGCTCGCCGCCAAACGCGCCGACCAGTTGATGTGCCAAAGCCGCCACGACGGCCTGCAGCAGGCGGCCGAAGAACGCCGCCAGCGGCTGGCCGCAATCGAGACCGAGACGGCATCGTGGCGCGACCGCCGCGCCGCCGCGACGGCGCAACTGCTTGAACTCGAGGAACGTCGCCGCGGGCTCGAGGAGGAGCTGGCGCGACTGGCCCAGCGTCCGGCCGAGATCGCCAGGCAGCGGCAAAGTCTGCTCGCCGCCATCGAGTCCTCCGAGGACAAGCGCAAGACGTTGGCCGACGAGCTGGCCGAGGCCGAGCAGCGGTTGGCGGAAGCCGACAAGGCGCTGCGCGCCGCCGAGGGCGAGCTGGCCGAGGCGCGCGAGAACCGGGTTCGCCGCGAGGGCATCGTCGAGCAGGCGAAGCAGAGTTGTCACGCCATCGCCGAGCGCATCAAGGACCGGCTCGACTGCCGTCCCGACCAGGTGTTCGAGCTGTCGGGCCTGAAGCCCGACAGCGACAAGCCCGACCTGGAGGCGGTCGAGCGCAAGGTCGAGCGCCTCAACCGCGAGCGCGAAACTATGGGGCCGGTGAACCTGCGCGCCGAGACCGAGGCGAGCGAGATGCAGCAGCAGGTCGATAGCCTGCAGCACGAGCGCGAGGATTTGATCCAGGCGATCGAGAAACTGCGCCGCGGCATCGCCGAACTCAACCGCGAGGGGCGCCAACGCCTGCTGACGTCGTTCGAGGAAGTCAACAAGCACTTCCAGCAGTTGTTCGTAAAGCTGTTCGGCGGCGGCCGGGCGCACCTGCAATTGACCGAATCCGATGACCCGCTTGACGCCGGCCTCGAGATCATGGCCAGCCCACCGGGCAAACGTCTACAGGTACTGTCGTTGCTGTCCGGCGGCGAGCAGGCGCTGACCGCCCTGTCGCTGCTGTTCGCGGTGTTCCAGACCAATCCGGCGCCGATCTGCGTGCTCGACGAGGTCGACGCGCCACTCGACGACGCCAACGTCGAGCGTTTCTGCAACTTGCTCGTGGAAATGGCGAGCAGCGATCGCACGCGCTTTATTTGCATCACCCATCACCACATGACGATGGCACGCATGGACCGCCTCTACGGCGTCACCATGGCCGAGCGCGGCGTCTCGCAACTGGTGTCGGTCGACCTGCACCGGGCCGAGGAATTGCGCGCCACGGCGTGACGTCGTCGCGTGACCAGCGACATGACCAACGGGGCGGCGACGGTCGCCGGCTCCGGGCCTTGACAGCCGGGGGGGACGGCCGATGATGGCCAGCCCGCCGTCAGCGTGGTGTGGCGCCCGACGAGGGGTTTCCCGATGCGCGAACGAGGGCCCGCGGACGACCTGGAAAAGCTTGATGCCCGCCTCAGGCAGGCGGCGGAGGGGGCGCGGCAAAAGGTGCCCGGTGGCCTCAACTACGACCGGCCGCCGGGAAGCGCGCTCGGCCTTGCTTTACGCGTTGGTGTCGAGTTAGTTTCTGCCGTCGCCGTCGGGCTGGCGATCGGCTGGCTGTTGGATGCCTGGCTCGGAACCCGCCCGTGGCTGATGCTGGTGTTCATTCTGTTGGGGGGCGCCGCCGGCATCCTGAACGTGTACCGGATAGCCCGCGGCTTCGGTTATGCCGTCGGCTACCGGCAGGATAAACCAACCGGGCCGCAAAGACCCGGCGACCAGGGACCAGGGATCGAGGGATAAGAACGTTGGCGGAAGGTCATAGCCCCCTTGCGCAGTTCGAGATCAAGCGTTGGGTGCCGATTCAGGTCGGCGACATCGACGTTTCGTTCACTAATTCCGCTACCTTCATGGCATTGACGGTGATCGGGGTCAGCGCCTTCCTGGTCCTCGGCATGCGCCGCCACGCATTGGTGCCGGGCCGTTGGCAGTCGATGGCGGAGCTCAGTTACGTGTTCATCGCGAACCTGGTCAAGGACACCGTCGGTACCGAGGGGCGGCCGTATTTCCCGTTCATTTTCACGGTGTTCATGTTCGTGCTGTTTGGCAACCTGTTCGGCATGGTGCCTTACGGATTCGCCTTCACCAGCCACATCATCGTTACCTTCACGATGGCAATCGTGGTGTTCCTGGGCGTCACCGTGATCGCGCTGATCAAGCACAAGCTGCATTTCTTCACCTTCTTTATGCCGCCGGGCGTGCCACTGATCATGGCGCCGCTGCTGGTACCGATCGAGATCATCTCGTATCTGTCGCGGCCGGTGAGCTTGAGCGTGCGGCTGTTCGCTAACATGTTGGCCGGCCATACGCTGATCAAGGTGTTCGCCGGGTTCGTGGTCGCGCTTGGCCTTTTTGGCGCGTTTCCGCTGGCGTTCATCGTCGCGCTGACGGCGCTCGAGATCGTCATCGCCTTCCTGCAGGCGTTCGTGTTCACGATTCTGACTTGCCTCTATCTCAACGACGCGCTGCACCTGCACTAGGCGGCGTCGAAGGAATTCGTTTCTGACGTTCGGCTCAATTCAAAGGAAAGGAACCACCCCATGGGTATCGAAGCTGCAAAGTTGCTAGGCTCCGGCATCGCCGTCATCGGCGTGATCGGCGCCGGCATTGGCATCGGCCACATCTTCGCCGCCTTCATCCAGGCCGTCGGGCGCAATCCGGCCGCCAACGCGGCGGTATTTCCGATGACCATGCTCGGGTTCGCGCTGGTCGAGGCGATCGCGCTTTATGCGCTGGTCATCGCGCTGGTCATCCTGTTCGGCTAGATTCTCCGGGACCGGCTTCGGCCGGTCCCGGCGGGGGCTTCAGGAAGGACGCCATGCCGCAACTGGACGTCAACACCTACCTGCCGCAGGTCGTATGGCTGGTGATCACGTTCACCGCGCTGTTCTTGGTGATGTGGCGGCTCGCGGTGCCGCGCATCGCCGATGTTCTGGAAGCGCGCCAGAAGCGCATCGCCGACAACCTGGCCAAGGCGGAAGCCTCGAAGAAGGAAGCGGAAGCCGCGCTGGCGGCTTATGAGCAGGCGCTGGCCGAGGCGCGCGCCGAGGCGCACGCATTGGTCAGCGAGGCGGCGCAGAAGGTCGCCGCCGAGGCTGCCGAGCGCGAGGCTCGGCAAGCCGAGCAGCTGCAGCGCCGGATCGTCGATGCCGAGACCGCCATCGTCCGCGCCGTCGACGCCGCCGTAGCCAACGTTCGTGCCGCGGTGCTCGAGGTGGCGGCGGCGGCGGTCGAGCGGCTGACCGACGAGGCGCCAGCCAAGGCCGATATCGCCCAGGCGGTGGACCGCGCGCTCAAGGCCAAGGGATAAGGCCGGGAAAGGGAATCAGCGTTACATGCAGGCCATAATCGACGATCCGACGTTCTGGGTTCTGGTCGCCTTCGTTATCTTCGTGGCGGCGTTCGCGAAGCCGATCATGCGCGCTATCGCCGGCGGGCTCGACAAGCGGGCCGACAAGATCCGCGCCGACCTCGACGAGGCGGAAAAGCTGCGCGAGGAAGCCCAGGATCTGCTCGCCGCCTATCAGCGCAAGCAGCGCGACGCCGCCAAGGAGGCCGAGGCGATCGTCGCCCACGCCTGCGACGAATCCGAGCGCATCGCCGCCCAGGGCAAGGAGCGTATCGAGGCGTCGCTGGCCAGGCGCGAGCAGTTGGCGCTGGACCGCATCGGCCGCGCCGAGGCGCAGGCCTTGGCCGACGTCCGGGCGCATGCCATCGACGTCGCCATCGAGGCGACGCGCGCCTATCTGGCCGACCGGCTGAAGGGCCCGCACGCCGAGAAGCTGCTCGAATCGGCGATCAAGGAACTTCCTAAAAAGCTCAACTGACGGCGGGATGAGGCGGCATCGTGAGGGAAGACGCGCCCAACGCCGCGCGGTGGCCAGGTCGGCCTTTGACGGCTTGTCGAGGGCCGACACGCCGTAACGCCCCTTACCTGATTGGCGTCCCGCGCTTCAATGCGATGTGCAGATCGGGAATCAGCTTCGGAATCGCCGATGTCGGCGTTTGCGCGCCTCCCGTCAAATCCTGCACCCGTTCGGAGACGTAGACGTTCAGCATCCCGACCGTGATGTAATCGCGGCCGACCAGGGCGGCTTTTCCGTCCAATCCCTCCACCAGGGCCGCCGTGAACGCGCCATTTCCCCAGGCTGGATTTTCGTAAGACACCTGCTCGCCGGTCGAGGATGTAAACACGACGATGCCGTTTTCGGCGCTGGAGAGATCGTTGATGATACGCGTCGTATCGGTCGACGGCTTCCCCGGCCGGCCCAAGGCGTCGCCGGAATGGCAGGTGTCGATGAAGAGATACGTCAGGGCGGGAATGGACGCGAGAGTCTTGCGGATTTCGGCATAATGGACGCCGGTGCTTTTCAGGCGCCTCGCATCCGCGTCATGGGGAAGGAAGTAATAGGAGCCCTCGGTGTCGTCGACTCCGTGCCCGGCAACGAAAACCATGGCCACGTCCACGCCCTTTGCGGATTTCTCGATCCAATCCAAACCACGGCGGATGTTTTCCAGCGTCGCTTCCTTATCGGTCAGGCTTTTGACGATTACGTCGCTGTAGGCCAGCCCCTTCTGGAGGCCGATGATCCGGGCGAAGTCGCGCGCGTCCGCGGCCGCGTAGCCCAGCTTGAGGTTGGCATCCCGGTAGTCGCTGACGCCGATCGCCAACACGAAAAGCTTGTTGCGGAACCGCAGTTGCTCTGACTTCGGCCCCGCCCACTTAAGCTTCACCGACGACGGCAGGCTCGCCGCGTGAACGTTCTCCGCGATCAGCGACACTTCCACATCGCGCCGGGGAACGATCAATTCGAATTGACCCTTGTGGACGCCCGCACCGACGACAATCGGTTGCTGGTCGAACCGCTGGGCGGGCCGTCCGTTGACTAATACCTTGACGGTGCGTACTGGCACACCCGACGGTGCACGAAGTTCATAAGTGAACTTCATGCGAGGTTCGTCGAAAGTGGTGCTTTCCCCTGGACTTGTGATAGTGATGACCGGCGGCAACACGCTCGTTACGTCACGCGACTGCAAGTCTTTTCCACCCCGCTCCGCGTCCGCTTTCTTCAGGGCTTCGGCCTCGTCCAGGGTAAACAGGATGCGGATCACCACATCGGGTCGATAGAAGTTGTCGCGTAGCTGTGCGGCCGGAAAGAAATCCGGTGCAGCCGAGGTCCCGCGATTGAGATGCCAACCGATCAGGTTGTCGCCTCCCGGGGATGCCATGTAATAACCGGAAGGCGTCCAGGCGATCCAGCGCAGGCCGTCGCGATGCGGGAAAAACGCCAACAGCTCCTGGCCGTCGCGTCGCCGGTACCAGCGGATTGTTCCGTCGGCGAGCGCGGCGACCACCAGCTTGCCGTTGGGCGCCACATTGACGCCATAGACCTCGGCTGGAGCCCGGAAATGCCAGCCCTTGCGGCCGTCGCGATCGAACTCCACCAGACGCCACGAAGTCCCGATGTAGACGGCCTTGCCGTCGGGGGCGAAGGCATAGGCATTGGAGTTTTCGTGAGGCTGCAGACGCAGGGGCTTGTCGTTCAGGAGCGGGGCGTAGGACGTGCGCCAATCGCTGACAACCAGCCCTTCCGTCTCCGCGACGAACGGCGCCAGATCCTTGGCCTCGTCCTTGGGCTCGACGAGCAGCCGGCGCTGGAGCAGCGAGAACCTTCCCGGGCGCTTGCCCCAGGGTTCGAACGAGAATTCGATCGTCGTTGCGTCCTCGGAGACCCGGAACCCCTCGAAGTTGCCTCTGAAATCTGCCGTCGATGGTCCGTGGGAAAACTTCTTTCGGAATCCTTCGTTGATCACGCCGATGATTGGGTCGCGCCCGGCATAGACGATTTGCCCGTTCTTCAGCGGAATGATTTGCATCACCGCGTTGGTGACGGCGGGAAATTCGGAATAACGCCGATACGAGTCGGTCGACCAGCGGCGGATCGGGTTCCAGCCGCCGCGGTCATACCGTCCGCCGGCGTACAGATAACGGCCATCCTGAGACCAGGCAACGCGGGCCAGGTAGCCTTCCTTGATGTCGCCGGTGTTTGCCTGCGCCAGAGGTTTTAGCGTATCGCCGGATAGGATATCGACCCGGGTCGAGTCGGCGTAGCCGACGGCGATCTTTTTCCCATCGGGAGAGAATTTCGCTTCGACGGCCCATTTGCCACCCGGCGCCGCCTCCTTGAACAACCGTTTGAAGTCCTTGTCGTAAAGGCGCAGATAACCGTCCAGACCCGTGGTCAACAGTCGGCCGTCCGGCGCGAACTCCGCCGATACGCTGTCGCTCGCGTAGTCGCGGTCCTCGGCGACAACGTTGAAGTTGTCGGCGCCATAAACCCTGAGGCCCATGTTGTTCTTCATCACAATGGCAAGATGTCGCCCGTCCTCGGAATAAGTCATGTGAGTGGGACGCTCGGGAACGCCGGCGACGTGCTCGACCAGACGGCCAGTCGCCATCTCGAACTCGTACAAGCTCCAGCCGCCGTCCCAGTTTCCGGTCCAGCCGCCGGCGACGAGTCGGCTGCCGTCCGGCGAGATCGCGAGCGCGTGCAGCGCCCCCTCGAAACCAACGCCGACCGGAATCCTGAGCGTGCGCAGCAGCTTTCCATCGGCGACGGACCACACGCGGATGGTCTTATCGAGAGACGCCGTCGCCATGAAACTGGCGTCGCGGCTGACGGCGACTCGGAGGATTGGCGCCGTGTGCATACCCGTTTCGATGCGAAGAACCGGATGGGTGGCCAGTTGCTCGCCGACCGCCGCGAATGCGGAAACCGCCACCACGATGCAGCTGAGCGCCACGGAAACGATAAGCATCACCCGCGCGCGGGAACAACGCATTTCCAACGGGATTACCATCCAGGGCGGCTCCAAGCCAATTGACACTGCGCCGATGGCCGAGGTATTTTTGCCGCGTGATTCGGCCGTTCGGGTGAATGGTCACCAGGGCGTAAGATTCTAGTTGTGGAGAGGTTCATGTCAAAGCTGCGGGCGATTCTCGCCATTTTGTTCCTGGCCTTCGCAACGCTGTCGGTAGTAAGCGTCGTCAGCCCGGTTTCTCTGGCCGACAGTCACGCTCCGGCGCCAAATCCGTAGGCTTCCGCGCCCACGATTTCCTTTCGTTGGATTTAAGTCGCGGCTGATTAATCGCCGCCGTTCTGGGGAGCGGTGGGGTGTGCGCCTGTTTGGCCGATCGGCTGAAAGGCCCGCACGTCGAGAAGCTGCTCGAATCGGCGATCAAGGAACTTCCTAAAAAGCTCAACTAGACGCCGGCGCTACGCCCGGTCCGTTTTCTCCCACGGCGCCACCGGTTGGAACGTCGTAACCAACATGTCGACGAAAGCGCGCACCTTCGGCGATAGATGCCGGCTGTGAGGATAAACGGCGTTGACCGGCGTCGCCGTCGGCGATTCGAAATCGGCCAGCACCTGCAGCAACCGCCCTGCTTTGACGTCGGCGCCGACCACGAAATTGGCGGCGCGGATCAAGCCGAGCCCAGCTAGCGCCGCGCGATGCAGCACGGTGGCGTTGTTGGTCTCGAAGTTGCCGCCAGCGTCGATGGCGCGCGGGCCTCCTGGACCCTCGAATTCCCAGCGATTGAAGCTGGTACCGGTGATCAGCCTGAGGCAGTTGTGATGCTTGAGGTCGTCCGGCGTCTTCGGCGTGCCGTGCTTATTCAAGTAGTCCGGAGAGCCGACGATCATGCGCTGCGCCGAGCCGAGCCGGCGGGCGATCAGCGAGCTGTCGGTGAGCTGGCCGACGCGGATCGCCACGTCGACTTCCTCCTCGATCAGGTTGACGAAGCTTTCGGTGAGGGTGAGCTGGATACTGAGTTCCCGGAAGCGGGCGAGAAAGCCGGGGATCAGCGGCTCCAGGTGATTCTGGGCGAACGCCGTCGAGGCGTTGACCTTGAGCAGGCCGCGCGGCTCGCCGTGCAGCTCGGTGACCGCGCGCTCGGCGTCCTCAATGGCGGCGAGGATCGGCGCCGCCCGCTGCAGGAAGGCGTGGCCCTCCTCGGTCAGGCTGACGCGCCGGGTGGTACGATTGAGCAGCCGGGCGCCGAGCCGGTTCTCGAGGCGGCCGATAAGTTTGCTGACCGCCGATGGCGACAGATTGAGGGCACGCGCCGCGGCCGAGAAGCTGCCGGCCTCGGCGACGCGCACGAAAACCGCCATTGCGCTCTGGTTGTCCATAGGGCCAGGAGTTCTGAAATTGCGTGATTAATGAAAATTATTCAATAAAGTTTGTATTTATACCTATATTATCATTTAAACAGCAATAGTCTACAAGGTCTCTCAGGACGCGGGTGCCACGACACCCGCCATAGACAGGAGACCAGCCATGACCCAGTTCCCCACCGTATCCCGGGCCGACATCGAAGCCGGCATCGCCCGTGGCCGCCAGTTGCGCAGCCGCTATCTGGCCGAGCGCGCCCAGGGGCTCGCCGAGGCGCTGACCAAGGCGCTGCTCCGCCACTACCGCGGCCGCGAGATCGGCCGCTACCTCGAGGACCTGCCGGACTACCTGCTGAAGGACATCGGTATCGCGCGGACGCAAATCCCGGCGGTCGCCGCCGGCGCGCTGAAGCGCCCGACGTCGAGCCTCGCCGATGCCGTCCGCCAGCGTCTGGGCAGCATCTTCGGCAAGCAGCCGACGACTGACGGCGGCGGGGCCAACGACCGGCGGCGTCTGGCGGCCTGATCTTCCGTCCCGCGGCCTCTCCCGCCTTCCCCCGAGCGGACCCTCTTCTCCCCTAGGGCCCCTTCCCTGAGCCCGGCACGCCCCGGGCCGTAACGGCGGTTCCGTTAGGGACCGCCGTCTTTTTTCGCGGCTTTTCCCGGGCGCTTCGGCTCGACGCAAGCCCGAGCGGGGATATTCGGCAATCACAACGGCAGCTTGGAGGCGCCCGCTCATGCAGATGATCTCGTTCGACACGAAAGTCCTCTCCATCGCGTGCGAGGTTTCCGGTCCGGAACGGGGCTCTCCGTTGATCCTGCTGCATGGTTGGCCGGACGACCCTCGCACCTGGGACCGAGTACTTCCGGCGCTCCACGCCGCCGGGCGGCGGACCTTTGTCCCGTACTTGCGCGGTTTCGGTCCCACTCGTTTCCGCAACCAAGCGGTCCTGCGTTCCGGGCAGCTATCGGCTCTCGGCCAAGATGTGATGGACCTCGCGGACGTCGTTGGCCTTAAACGCTTCGCCGTCATCGGTCACGACTGGGGCGCCCGCGCGGCTTACATTGCCGCGACCCTCAGTGGCAAGCGGATCACTCACTGCGTTGCACTCTCCGTCGGGTGGGGAACCAACGATCCTAATCAACGTCTTGGCCTCAAGCAGATTCACAATTATTGGTACCACTGGTACATGGCGCTGGAGCGGGGCGCCGATCTCCTGCGCGACGACCGCCTCGCATTAACCCGCTATATCTGGTCCATATGGGCTCCCAACTGGCGGTTATCGGAGGCGGAGTTAGAAACGACGGCTCGTTCCTTTGAAAACCCCGATTGGGCGGACGTCGTGCTTCACTCATATCGCGTCCGCTGGGGCCTGGCGGAGACGGATCCCGAATATGCGGCCATCGAGGCGAGACTCAGCGGCACGCCGACGATCACTGTTCCGACACTTGTGATCCACGGCGGCGCCGACCCTTGCAACGACCCCATCACTTCCGAAGGCAAGGAAGCCCTTTTTACCGCAGCGTACGAACGTGTTGTGCTCCATGGTGTCGGGCACTTTCCGCAACGGGAGACCCCTGAAGCGGTCGTTGACGCGATCACGCGTTTTCTGCACAGGTCCGGGTGACGCGATCGCCTGATAAGTCGGCGGCGCGTTTAGCTGCGGCGCGGGCCCGGCTGCCAAGTTTCTCACCGCCGATGTCTTTGAACCTGTCATAGACCTCGAACAGGCTGGACTGGATTGGGCATGCCGCTCGGCACAACCGGCTTTTCGCCGACGCCGTCGGCTAACGCCCGAGCGGCGCCGTCGCAACGCAGCCAGCCGCCACCCAGACAGCCAACGACCACCGGCGCCCCGGGCCTGAGGGAATTCCGCGGGCCCGGGCCCCTCGCCGCCCCAAGCCAGCGTGCCATGCCTTGCCGCGCGCCATAATTGCAGCCGGCCGGCGCGCATGGCATAAACGCGGGGCGCGTTTCAGGGAGGCTATCCCGTTGCTGTACCGATACCTGCTGTTCATTCGCTTCGCCCTGGTCAATCTGGTGGCGGGAGCGCTGTTAGTTGGCGCCTATCTTCAGGGTTGGCTCGACGGCGCCATCGACGCCTACCTGGCAGAGCTGTCGCTTTTTATCTTTGCCGTGTTTGTCTATGGACTGATGCTGTGCGGCGCCAAGATCTGGCGTCGCAGCGTCGAGCTCAACGATCTGATGGCGGGCACATTGCCTCCGGATTCCCGTGCTGGACGGTTCTTGAAGGAGACCGAGAACGCCGGCCCGGAAAGCCGCACCATCCAAGCGGACGCGTTCCGGCTCAAGCTCACCGACGGCATTGTCGACGTCCGCCACATTGCCAATGCGCTGGTCCTGCTCGGCCTGATCGGCACCGTTATCGGCTTCATCATCGCGCTGTCGGGAGTCGATCCGGATACCGCCAAGAACGCGGACTCCGTCGCGACTATGGTTGCGACCCTAATCAACGGCATGTCGGTAGCGCTGTATACGACCCTAGTGGGGGCAGTGCTGCACATCTGGCTGATCATCAACTATCGTATCTTGACCTCCGGAACGGTCGACATGATCGCGGCGGTCATTCGGTTGAGCGAGTCTCGTGCGCGAAATTGATTATCTCGATGAAGACGCCTGGGGCACGGTATTCCGCGACGTCATCACACTCGCGCTTCTCGGCTTCGTCGCCATGGTGATTATGCTATTGCCCCACATCACCCAGAGAAAGCAGGAAACCGAGGAACACAAGGCGCCGGGCAACGTCATCGTTGAAATTCACTGGCCGCCGACCATGCCGGTGGACGTCGACCTGTGGGTACAAGCCCCCAACGAAGCCCCCGTCGGGTTCTGGAACCAGGGTGGTCACACTTTCAACCTGTTGCGCGACGATCTCGGATTCGAGGGCGACGCCACCAACGAGAACTACGAGATTTCGTACAGCCGCGGCATCCCGCCCGGGGAATATATCGTCAACGTTCACATGTACGGCCGGCCGCCGCCGAATACCGGCGTGCCGGTAAAGGTCGTCGTCACGGTCAAGAAGCCGTTCGAGGACGCTCTGCAGATTCTGGCGACGGATGTCGTGCTCTCCCGCCAGAACCAGGAGGAGACGGCGTTCCGGTTCAGACTGACGAGCGAGGGAAATCTGGTCCCGGGGAGCGTCAGCACCCTTCGGCGACCACTAATCACGAGGCCCAACTGATGGATGTTCTTTTTTACGCCTTTGCCGGCGCCACCGGCGTTGCCGCGGCACTCGCCACGATCGCCATATGGGCGCCACGCCCGACGCGGGTACGGGTGCTCGCCGTCGTCATCACCACGCTGTTCATTCCCGTCGTCTACGTCGAGATGGTGGAGATGCTGAGCAAGCCGAAGCCGATGAGCTTCGAGTGGTACCTGCGCAACAAGCCCAAGGCGCAAGTGCTCGGCGTCAGCCTCAAGGAAGGCGAAGCGATCTATCTTTGGCTGCGCCCGGAAGGCTCGCTCGAG
>DASWGT010000073.1:0-28970 GCA_036393575.1 Rhodospirillales bacterium
GGCGTACGCCGGCAAGCCGAAGGGCGAATGCCGCCGGCGCTCGCCCGAGGAGCTGGCGAAGCTGGCGCCCAACATGCGCAAGCCCTTCGTCTGCCCGCGCCAGCGCCTGCCGCTGTTGATCGAGCTGGAAATGGACGGCACCGTTCTTTACCGTGACGTGCTGAAGCCGACGGGGCTTTCCAGCGACGGACCGTCGCGGGCGTATCGGCGCTTCACCGTACCGGCGGGCGAGCACCGGTTCGTGGCGCGGCTACGCGACACCGACCGGACCGAGGGCTTCGACCACGTTCGCGACGAGAAAGTGACGCTGAAGAGCGGGCAAAACCTGGCGATCGACTTCAAGGGCGCGGCCGCCGGATTCACGTTTAACTAAGGATCGTCCGATGGCACTTGTGGAATGGCGGGACGACTTCAAGATCGGCATCGACTCGGTCGATTACGAGCATCGGCAAATGATCGAGCTGATCAATGCCGTGCACGAGAAGCTCTCCGACGATGCGCCGAAGAACCAGATTCTCGACTTCCTGGGCGAGGTGTTTGCGCGCATCTCCGCCCATTTCGCGCTCGAAGAGAAGATCATGCGCAGTTGGAAGTACGACCAGTACGAGGACCACAAGGCCGATCATGAGCGCCTGCTCGACGAAATCCGCGACATCATGGACGGCTACGAGGCGGGCACCATCGCCGCCGCCGAGGCGGAGCTGTCGGCGCGGCTGAACGCCTGGTTCACCGATCATTTCAAGACCAAAGATGCGCGCCTGCACCGCCACCTTGGGGTCTGAGGCTTTCGTCACCCTCTGAGGCTATCCCGTCACATTCGCATCCATTAAGATGGCCGGCACAGCCGCCGATTGCGGCGTCGGAGGATATCCTTGGCGGGCCTGGATCAATTGACGGACGAAGACAGGGAGATCGTGCGCCGGCTGCCGTTGTTCGCCAGCCTGCCGCCGGAGGCGCTGGCGAAGCTGCTGGAGGGCGCCCGCATCAACGAATACGCCAAGGGCGACGTGCTGTTCCGGCGTGACGATCCGGCCCACAACTTCTATGTCGTGCTTGCCGGCTGGGTGAAGCTCTACCGCGCCACCGAGGACGGCGAGGAAGCGGTAATCCATGTGTTCACCCGCGGCGACAGCGTTGCTGAGGCGGCGGCGTTCCTCGGCCGGGAGTTTCCCGCCAGTGCCGAAATTGCCGAACCGGCGCGCGTGTTGCACATCCCGACTGCGGCGTTCCTCAACGAGCTACGCTCGACACCAACGATCGCCATCAACATGTTGGCCTCGATGTCGCGCCATTTGCACCAATTGGTGATGGAAGTCGAACAGCTCAAGACCCGTTCGGCGACCCGACGCGTGGTCGAGTTCCTCCTGCGGCTATGCACGGTGCGCACGGGCTCGCAGGTGATCGCACTGCCCTACGACAAGAACCTGATATCCGGACGGCTCGGCATGAAGCCGGAGAGCCTGTCGCGCATCCTCGCCAAGCTGCGCGAGATGGGCGTGCGCACCGAGCAGAACCGCGTCATCATCAGCGACGTCGCGGCGCTGGTCCGCTATTGCGAGGGTGAAGCGTCGGAATATCGAGCCGCGGCGCGCTAGCCGCCGCCGAGCCGCGGCCGGGTCAGGATCGGCCAATAGACCCAACTGTAGATCACAAACACCACGCACCAGCCGACGCCGGCGGCCAGCAGCACGGCATTGTAGAACTGCGGCAGCGCGAACGGCCCCACCACCCGGATCAGCGCCGCTAGCGACAGCAACAGATAGGCTGCTGCGATTTCCGGCGCCACTTTCAGCGGCCGGCCGGTGTGACCGAGCCCGGCTCGGGTCATGATGCCGAGCGTCATGCTGCCGATGGCGCCAACGGTCAGCGCGTGCAACGCCGTCGCCTCGATCATTCCGCCGCCGAGTAGCGCCCACGCCTTCAGCCCCAACCCGGTGACCATCCAGGCGAAGCCGAGGTGCACGATCCACAGGATCGGCTGGTCGAGGACTTGCCAGCCGCGCCAACGCACCAGTCGGGCGCCATTCGCCGCCGCCGCGAACAACGCTAGCCAACCAGCCGCGGCGGCGCCCGGCGTCGCTTGGTCGGCGACCAGTAGCGCCGCCACCGCGCCGATGCCCGCGGCGTCCAGCCGCGGTAATGCGAGAATCGGGTCGGCCTCGCCGGTCTCGGCGCGGAGCGCGTTGCGGGTGAACGCCGGCACCACCCGGCCGCCGACGATGGCGATCAGCAGCACCACCGAGTCGAGCGCCAGGCGGTGGCCGGCAGCGGCGGTGCCCGCGGCGAGGCCAAGCCGCTCGAGGTGCACCATGACGTCGGCGGTGACCAGCAGGGCGAGCAGGGCGAGGAAGACGAAGTTCCTGGCCTTGCCGCCGGCGAGCGTCCGCAACACCACGGCGAACAGGAACACCCAGAACGCGAGGTCGACGATAGCGACCAACGCCGCTGGCAAAAACGCCGCCAGCCACACCGCCACCCGTCCGGCGAGCCAAGCGGCGAACAGCGCCGCCAGCGGCGCCCCCGACACTGGCTTGCGGCCGCTCCATCCCGGCGTAGCGGTCAGAAGGAAGCCGGCGACGGCGGCGCCGACATAGCCGAACAGCATCTCGTGGGCGTGCCACAGATAGGGCGGGAAGCCACCGTCCATGCCTTTTACCTCTCCCCCGGCGGCGTGCAGGCCGATCCATGTTATCCACGCCGCCATGCCGACGACACCGTAGAGGCCGGCGCCGAGGAAGAACGGCCGGAAGCCGTAGGAAAAGAAGGCGTCGAATCGGTGGCGCATCGGCAGTTCATCGTCCGGTGGGGCGGGGGATGCCAATATCGGCTTCCTCAGGGGCCGCTTCCTTGACAAATGTTAAGTGTGTTTTCAAGGACTTGCCCACTTAACCATGATCAAGGAAGGACTATGCGCGGCCGCGATATGGTGTGCCATGAAATCTCGGGATTCGCAGGTCAATCAGAAGGGGATACCGACATGAAACGAATGATCGCCAGCGCGCTTCTGCCGGTCGCGCTGTTGTTGGGCGCTGACGCCGCCTTCGCAGATCAACCGCGGCCGGGGGTCATCAAGAAGCACGAGACCACTCCCGGCAAGAAGTACGAGCCGAGCCTCGACGTGCTTAAGGAGCAGAAAATGACCGAGCCCGGCGTCATGCCTGGCGTGCCGGCGCTTTCGGCCGAAGAGTTCGAGCGCGGCAAGCAGATTTACTTCCAGCGCTGCGCCGGCTGTCACGGCGTGCTGCGCAAAGGCGCCACCGGCAAGGCGCTGACCACCAATATCACCAAGGAGCACGGCTACGAGTATCTCCGCGATTTCATCACTTACGGCTCGCCGGCCGGGATGCCCAATTGGGGCACGTCCGGCGACCTCACCAAGGCAGACATCGAGGTGATAGCGAAGTACCTTCTGAACGAGCCGCCGCAGCCACCCGAGTTCGGGATGAAGGAGATCAAGGCGACATGGAAGGTCATCGTGCCGGTCGACAAGCGGCCGGCCAAGCAGATGACCAAGCTCGACCTCGACAACCTGTTCTCGGTTACGCTCCGTGATTCGGGCGAGGTTGCGTTGATCGACGGCGGCTCCAAGAAGATCGTCACCGTCATCAAGACCGGCTACGCGGTCCACATCTCGCGGCTGTCCCAATCCGGACGCTACCTCTACGCCATCGGCCGCGACGCCAAGGTCGACCTGATCGACCTGTGGATGGACCCGCCGGCGACGGTCGCTGAAATCAAGGTTGGCGCGGAGGCGCGCTCGGTCGAAACCTCCAAGGCCAAGGGATGGGGCGACAAGTACGCCATCGCTGGCGCCTACTGGCCGCCGCAGTACGTGATCATGAACGGCAATACCCTCGAGCCGCTGAAGGTCGTTTCCACCCGCGGCATGACCATCGATACCCAGGAGTTCCACCCCGAGCCGCGCGTGGCTTCGATCGTCGCCTCGCACTTCCACCCGGAATTCGTGGTCACCATCAAAGAGACCGGTCAGATTCTGCTGGTCAACTACGAGGATTTGAAGAACTTCCGGGTCGCCACCATTGACGCCGAGCGGTTCTTGCATGACGGCGGCTTCGACTCGACCGGGCGCTACTTCCTGGTTGCTGCCAACGCCCGCGACACGGTGGCGGTGGTCGATACCAAGGACCGCAAGCTGGTGAAGCTGATCAACACTGGGAAGACGCCGCATCCCGGCCGCGGCGCCAACTTCGTGCATCCGACGTTCGGGCCGGTGTGGGCGACCAGCCACCTCGGCGACGACAGTATCGCCGTGATTGGCACCGACCCGGAGAAGCACCCGGCCAACGCCTGGAAGGTGGTGCAGACGCTCACCGGCCAGGGCGGTGGCTCGCTGTTCATCAAGACCCACCCGAAATCCAGGCACATCTATGTCGACACACCGCTCAACCCGGAGGCCGAGCTGGCTTCGTCGGTGGCGGTGTTCACAATTTCCGATCTCGGCCAGAAGGAGCCGAAGTACAAGGTGCTGCCGGTCGGCCAGTGGTCGGGAATCGCCGAAGGCGTGAAACGGGTCGTGCAGGGTGAGTTCAACAAGGCGGGCGACGAAATCTGGTTCTCGGTGTGGAACGCCAAGGACCAGGAATCGGCCATCGTCGTCGTCGACGACAAGACGTTGACCAAGAAGCACGTCATCCGTGACAAGCGGCTGATCACCCCGACCGGAAAGTTCAACGTCTACAACACCCGGTCCGACGTCTACTGAGCCCGAGTGGGACCGGTTGCGGAACTGAGGCCGGCGGGGCGCTGTATAGCGACGTCCCGCCAGTTCGGCGACCGGACCAGGAGTTGGAATTAAAACAGGTATAAGGACCATGGTTCGCCGCCTCATCCGCACCCTGACCGTCGTCGCCACGTTGGCGGCGCTTGCGCCGCCGGCCACCGCCGACGGGTTGCGATCAGATCGCGCGAAGGAGCTAATGAACCTGCTGCGTCAGGATTGCGGCTCTTGCCACGGCATGACCATGAAGGGTGGCCTGGGGCCGGCGCTGCTGCCGGAAGCCCTCGACGACGTTCCCGACGAGGTGCTGGTCAAGATCATCCTCGACGGCGTGCCGGAAACGCCGATGCCGCCGTGGCGGCCGTTGCTGAAGGCGCACGAGGCGGCGTGGATGGTGAGGCAGCTGAAAGACGGCCTCAAATGACCGCTAGGCGGCTCAAGTTCCTGACCATACTGGCGATCGCCGCCGCCGCGGCGGCGGCGCCGGCATTGACCAAGGCCGTCGACGGCCCGCGCGGCACTGGCGATCTCGGCATCATCGTCGAGCGCGCCGCCGGCCGGGTGCAGATCGTCGAGACCACCGGGCGTACAATCCTCGCCAGGGTCGAGGGACTCGGCGATCTCAGTCATGCCTCGGCGGTGTTCTCGCGCGACGGGCGCTACGCCTTCGTGTTCGGGCGCGACGGCGGCCTCAGCAAGGTCGATCTGCTGACCGGGACGCTGACGGCTCGGGTCATCCAGGCCGGCAACAGCATCGGCGGCGCCATCTCCCAGGATGGTGCGCTGGTCGCGGTATCCAACTATGTGCCTGGCGGGGTCAAGGTATTCTCGACCCGCGCGCTGGAGCCGATCGCCGACATCCCGGCGAGCTACGGACCGGACGGCAAACTGTCCAAGGTGGTCGGCTTGGTCGACGCGCCGGGGCAGAGCTTCGTGTTCACCCTCTACGATGCGGGCGAAATCTGGATCGCTGACATGAAGGATCCGAAGACGCCGAAGATCACGAAATTCAAGAACGTCGGCAAGCTGCCCTATGACGCGCTGGTAACCGGCGACGGGCGCTACTACGTCGCCGGCCTGTTCGGTGAGGACGGCCTGGCGATGCTCGACCTGTGGCGCCCTGAGGACGGCGTGAAGCGCATCCTGGCGGGCTACGGGCGCGGCGAGAAGCCGCTGCCCGTCTATAAGATGCCGCATCTGGAAGGCTGGGCGCGCGCCGGTGAGTTGCTGTTCCTGCCGGCGGTCGGCCGTCACGAGGTGCTGGTCGTCGATTCGCGCACCTGGACCGAGGTCGGCCGCATCGCTGTGCACGGCCAGCCGGTGTTCGCCGTCGCCCGTCCCGACGGCCGGCAAGTGTGGGTCAACTTTGCCCATCCCCTGAACGATATCGTGCAGGTCATCGACGTGCCGACGCTGAAGGTTATCCACGAATTCAAGCCCGGCAAGGCGGTGCTGCACTTGGAATTCACACCACGCGGCGAGCAGGTGTGGATCTCAGTGCGCGATGCCGACCGGGTCGACGTTTACGACACTCGCACCTTTACGCGCCTCGGCTCGCTCGCCGTGGAGAAGCCGAGCGGCATCTTCCTCGCCGCGCGGGCGCACCGGATCGGACTGTAAGCCATGAAATTCGCCGTCGCCGATAAAAGTCTGCTCAACGACTTCCAGCGCGACTTCCCGCTTGAGCCCCGCCCGTTCGCGCGCATCGCTGCAACCCTGGGGTCGAGCGAAAACGAGGTGCTGGAGCGGCTGGCTAACCTTCGCGACCGTGGCGCGATATCCCGTGTCGGCGCCGTGGTCCAGACCAACATCGTCGGCGTCAGCACGTTGGCGGCGATGGCAGTGCCGGCGGAGCACCTCGACGAGGTCGCCGCCGTCGTCAGTGCCGAGCCTACGGTCAACCATAACTACGAGCGCGAGCACGAGATCAATCTGTGGTTCGTGGTCACCGCCGCCGACGCGGCCGGGGTCCAAGAGGCGCTGAAGCGGATCGAGTGCAGGACCGGGCTGCCGGTGCTCGACCTGCCGCTGGAGGAGGCCTTCCATATCGACTTGGGGTTCCAGTTGACATGATTCCCGATCGCATTGACAAACGCCTGCTTCGCGCCATCGCCGACGGCCTGCCCCTCGTGCCGAGGCCCTATGCGGCGGTTGCGGCGTGCGTCGGTCTTGGCGAGGACGAAGTAATCCGCCGCCTGCGCCGGCTGGTCGATGGCGGCGTCGTCAAGCGGCTCGGCGTCATCGTCCGCCACCACGAACTGGGCTACCGCGCCAACGCCATGGCGGTGTGGGACGTGCCCGACGGCGAAGCTGCCGAGGTTGGGCGCCGAGTCGCCGCCTATCCGTTCGTGACCTTGTGCTACCGGCGCGCCCGGCGGCCGCCGGATTGGCGCTTCAACTTTTATTGCATGATCCACGGCAAAGATCGCGCCGCCGTGCTGCGCCAGATCGCGGTGCTCAATTGGGAGGCCGGGCTGGCGCGCTATCCGCAGGCGGTGCTGTTCAGCCGCCGGCGCTTCAAGCAGCGCGGCGCCCGCTTCGATGTGGCGCCGGCGCGGGAGGTCGCGTGATGGACGCCACCGACCGCCTGATCGTCAACGAGCTGCAAGGCGGCCTCCCGGTCACCGACCGGCCGTTCGCCGACGTGGCGGCGCGGCTCGGCATTGACGAGGACGACATGATCGAACGCGTGAAGCGGCTATGCGTCGACGGCACTCTCAGCCGCTTCGGCCCGCTCTACAACGCCGAGCGCCTGGGCGGCGCGGTGACGCTTGCCGCCCTGAAGGCACCGGCGGCCGAGTTCGAACGCATCGCCGCGGCCGTCAACGCCCACCCGGAAGTGGCCCACAACTATGCCCGCGAGGACGACCTCAACATGTGGTTCGTGATCGCCACCGAGACGCCGGTACGCATCGCCGAGGTGATCGCCGACATCGAGACCGAGACCGGGCTTCGCGTCTACGACATGCCGAAGATCGAGGAATTCTACGTCGGCCTCAGGTTTCAGGTATGAACGCCAACACCGCTCCTTACGTTCCCGACGACGGCGACCGCCGGCTGATCAAGGCGACGCAGGCAGGGCTGCCGTTGTGCCGACGGCCCTACCACGCGCTGGCCGATGCTCTGGGGCTCGATGCCACCGACGTACAGGCGCGGCTCCGGCGCATGCTGGCCAGCGGCGTCATCCGCCGCATCGGCGCCGTGCCCAACCATTACGCCCTCGGCTTCCACGCCAACGGCATGTCGGTGTGGGACGTGCCCGACGACGCCGCCACCGAAGCCGGGTCGCGGATCGGCGCCCTCGATTTCGTCAGCCACAGCTACCGCCGGCCGCGCCATCCACCGGAGTGGCCCTACAACCTCTATGCCATGGTGCATGGCCGCGACCGCGACGAGGTCGAGAAAAAGATTGAGACTATCGCCCGCCTGCTTGGGCCGCGCGACCGCGGCCACAAGGTCCTCTACAGCACGCACATCCTCAAGAAGACCGGGCTCAGGCTGGTCGATTAGGAGAGACAGCGATGTTCAGGGTTTCGCAGTTCATGAAGGAGGCCGCGCAACCGACGCAACTCGCGCCGAAGCGGCCACTGTCAGGCCCGGTGGTGATCTGGAACCTAATCCGCCGATGCAACCTCAACTGCAAGCATTGCTATTCCATCTCCGCCGACCGGGACTTCCCCGGTGAGATGACGACCCAGGAGGTGTACGCGGTGATGGACGACCTGAAGCGTTTCGGCGTGCCGGTGCTGATCCTTTCCGGCGGCGAGCCGCTGTTGCGCTCGGACATCTTCAGGATTTCCCGCCGCGCCAAGGAAATGGAGTTCTACGTCGGGCTTTCCACCAACGGCACCCTGATCAATGAGCGCATCATCGCCGCCGTCGCGGCCGTGGGCTACGACTACGTTGGCATCAGCCTCGACGGCATCGGCAAAACCCACGACAAGTTCCGCCGCCACGACGGCGCCTATGATCTGTCATTGAACGCGATCCGGCTTTGCCGCCAGCATGGCATCAAGGTCGGCATCCGGTTCACCATGACCATGGACAACACCCGCGAGCTGCCGGAACTGATCCAGCTAGCCGAGGATGAAGGCGTCGACAAGTTCTACCTGTCGCACCTGAACTACGCCGGACGCGGCAACACCAATCGCACCGACGACGCCCAGCACGCCACCACGCGGTGGGCGATGAACCTGCTGTTCAACACCTGCTGGGACTACGTGCAGCGGGGCGAGGAGAGGGAGTTCGTCACCGGCAACAACGACGCCGACGGGGTATTTCTCCTGCATTGGGTGAGTCGCCATTTCCCCGAGCGCCTCAGGCACGTCGCCGCCAAGCTGGTGCAATGGGGCGGCAATGCATCCGGTGTTAGCGTCGCCAACATCGACAACCTTGGCCACGTGCATCCGGACACCATGTGGTGGCATTACGATCTCGGCTGCGTGCGCGACCGGCCGTTTTCGGAGATCTGGACCGACACCTCGGACCCAATTATGGCTGGCCTCAAGCAGCGGCCGCGGCGGCTCAGGGGCCGTTGCGGCGACTGCATCTATTTCGATATCTGCGGCGGCAACACGCGGGTGCGCGCCATGCAGCTGACCGGCGACGCGTGGGCCGAGGACCCGGGTTGTTACCTGACCGACGCCGAGATCGGCTACGCCGCCGGCGGCGAGCGGCTGCGCGTCATCGCCCACCGAAAAAGACGTTCCCATGCGGCCGCGGCCCGCTAGCCTTGCCGCGCTGATCGTCGCGACGCTGACGGCGGCACCGGCCGCCGCCGGCTCCGACGCTCCGGCGATCTATGCTCAGCGCTGCGCCGAGTGCCACGGCGCGGCGCGCCTCGGCGGCATCGGCCCGGCGCTGCTGCCCGAGAACCTCGGCCGCCTGCGCAAGAAAGATGCCGCCTCGGTGATCGCCAACAGCCGGCCGGCCGTGCAGATGCCGCCGTTCGCCGATGTGCTCTCCAAGGACGAGATCGACGCCCTGGTCGCCCTGATCTACACGCCGCTTTCGGACGTGCCGGACTGGAGCTTGGCCGAGATCGAGAAGAGCCGCGTCGTCCTAACGCCGGAATCCGCGCTTCCGGCGAAGCCGGTGCACGGCGCCGACCCGATGAACCTGTTCACCGTCGTCGAGGCCGGCGACCACCACGTCACCATCCTCGACGGCGACCGCTTCGAGCCGATTTGGCGCTTCCCGTCGCGATTCGCGCTGCACGGCGGTGCCAAATATTCGCCGGACGGCCGCTTCGTCTATCTCGGTTCCCGCGACGGCTGGGTTGGTAAATACGATCTCTGGGGCCTGAAGCCGGTGGCGGAGGTGCGCGCCGGCATCAATACCCGCAACATCGCCGTCTCCGGCGACGGCCGCATCGTCATGGTCGCCAATTTCCTTCCGCACACGCTGGTGGCGCTGGACGCCCGCGATCTCCGCCCGTTGAAGGTGATCAAGGTCAACGACGGCAAGGGCAAGTCGTCGCGGGTCAGCGCCGTCTATACCGCCAAGCCGCGCGCCAGCTTCATCGCCGCGCTCAAGGACATCCCCGAGATGTGGGAGATTCCCTACGGGCCTGACCCGAAGCCGGTGGCGGTCGGCTACGTCCACAATTACCAGCCGGGCATGGAGGAGGGCGCCTTCGATCGCGGGCCGCTGCCGGTGCGGCGGATCAGGCTCGACGACTTCATGGACGACTTTTTCTTCGACCGGGATTACCGCCACGCCATCGGCGCTGCCCGCACTGCCAGGAACGGCCAAGTGGTCAACATGAACGTCGGCCGCAAGATCGCCAATGTCGATCTTGCCGGCATGCCGCATCTCGGTTCCGGCATCACCTTCGAGTACCAGGGCCGGCCGGTGCTGGCGACGCCGCACCTGAAGGAAGGCATGGTCAGTGTCATCGACATGCGGACTTGGACCACGATCAAGCGCATCGAGACCTTGGGCCCCGGCTTCTTCATGCGCAGCCACGAGAACACGCCCTATGCCTGGGTCGACGTGTTCTTCGGTCCCAACAAGGACGTGCTGCACGTCATCGCCAAGCGCAGCCTGGAAATCGTACGCACCTTGAGGCCGTCGCCGGGCAAGACGGCGGCGCACGTTGAGTTCACCAAGGACGGTCGCTTCGCCCTGGTCAGCATCTGGGAGATGGACGGCGCCCTCGTCGTCTACGACGCCGCCACCCTCGAAGAGGTGAAGCGGATCCCGATGAAGAAACCATCCGGCAAGTACAACGTCTACAACAAGATCACGTTCAGCGCCGGCACCAGCCATTGATGGCCCCCGCTTTTGCCGGCAGGACCGTGATATGGCCGATGTGTGATCAAATCCGAGCCGACTGATGACGTAATCGTTGAGATCCCCAACCACGGCCTCAACTCGCTGGTGTAATTTCCCGGGAGCAGGGCAAAAGACCGAGCCAAAACGGGCGATGTAGCAATCGCTGGTTTCCATGAAAATTACGTGGGCAGTGGGATTCCAGTGCCTAGTCGCCATATGAACGGATCGTATAGGATAAGAACCCGGTGCCCGATTGTGCCCGGTTTTTACGGTTTCTGTGCGGAAAGGCGGGGTCCGTTTCCAACGGGGGGCTATTACGGATGAAGCGCACGAACGATACGTCACCGCCTCCGGTGTTGAGGCGCGCGCTCGATTTCGCGGCCGCCGGCTCGTCCCGCAGCATCGACGCCCTGCAGGCCCTC
Source organism: Rhodospirillales bacterium (assembly GCA_036393575.1). Classification (GTDB taxonomy): domain Bacteria; phylum Pseudomonadota; class Alphaproteobacteria; order Rhodospirillales; family Casp-alpha2; genus JACPJY01. Next base: position 11,437 of record DASWGT010000073.1, read on the forward strand.
GTCCGCATCCCCAGCCTCACCGGCGAAGAGGGCGCAGCACAGACGCACATGGTCGGCCTGCTCGAAGCTCTCGGCGCGGAAACGGTGGCGCTCGAGCTGGACGTCAAGGCGATGTTCGAGCGTTACCCGCAGGTGGCCCAGTATCCCACTCATTGGCAACACGACCTGATCCTGCCTTACAGCGAGCTTCCGACCTATCAGGCTCTCCGTGACAGCGGCCTCGAAACGGTGCTCAACTACCGCGGCCGCCCGAACGTCGTCGGCATCTTCCGGGGAACCGGCGGTGGTCGTTCGCTGATTCTGAACGGTCACATCGACACGGTGACGATTGAGCCGGCGAAGGAGTGGACCCGCGACCCGTTCGACGCCGAGATCGCCGACGGGCTCCTCTACGGCCGCGGCGCCTCGGACATGAAGGGCGGGCTGATGGCTGGCCTGATGGCCATGACCTACCTGCAGCAGGCCGGGATCGAGCTGCGCGGAGACGTCATCTTCCAGAGCGTTGTTAACGAAGAACACGCCGGAAACGGGACCCTCGATCTAGTTCGCCGTGGCTACGATGCCGACGCCGCGATCGTCCTCGAGCCGACCAACAACCGAATCGCCGTCAGCCACCCGGGCGGTCTTTATTGGCAGGTGACCGTGCCGGGGCGGGCGCGCTCGCCCGGCGCCCGCTGGCAAGACGGCGCCCAGGAGGGCGTCAGCGCGATCGAAAAGCTGCCGCCGGTCCTGGAGGCCCTGCTCGGGCTTGAAAGGGAGTACAATGCCAAGCAAAACGACGACCCGACGGAGCAGGGCCGGGCGGCCTTCTCGTTGGTGGTCGGCAAGGTGCAGGGTGGCCATTACGAAACCGTCACCGCGAGCGAGGTGGTGTTGCGGGGTGGCGCCTATTTTGCCCCCGGCGTCGGCGAGATCCATGAGGTCATGAAGTCCTTCCGCGAGTCCATCGCCGCGTCGAACCAGGGCGACGAATTTCTCTGCCGTCATCCGGCCCGGCTCGAATTTCTGCATCACGACGACAGCACCCGGCAGAGCCCGCAGATCCCGATTGCAATGGCAATGAGCGGCCTGCTGCGCGGCCGCCAGGGAGACGGTGACATCCATTCCGGGCCGTTCGCTTGCGACATGCGCCATCTCGTCAATCAGGGCGGCATCCCGTCGATCATCTTCGGGCCCGGAACCATCGCCCAGGCCCACAAGCCCGACGAGCACATCGCGATTCGCGAGTACCTGGATTGTATCGAGCATTTGATTTCCTTCATCGCGTCCTGGTGCAATGAAGACGCGGAGAGGGGCCCGGCGAAAACCGGACACAGAAAGGCACCCGGAGCCAGCCGGCTCTAGGGGCCATCAACAGCCAAAGGGAGGTATGACCATGCCTAAAACACTTCGAAGCATAACCTTAGCAGTTGCGGCCATCGCCCTGCTGGCGACGGCCCCAACTCAGGCGGCCGAGCCAAAACGCGGCGGCACGTTGACTTACGCCTACCATCCCGAGCCGACGGCGCTGTCGACGCTCGCGACCACGGCGGTGCCGGTGGCGATCGCCTCGACCAAGATTTACGAGAGCCTGCTCGAATACGAGGGCGCCGGACTCAATCCGAAGCCGGGGCTGGCCGAATCGTGGACCGTCTCGCCGGACAACCTGACCTACACGTTCAAGCTGCGACAGGGAGTGAAGTGGCACGACGGCAAGCCGCTCACCAGCGCCGACGTCAAGTCGAGCGTCGAACTGGTGCTCAACTACCACTCGCGCGGCAAGACCTATTTCGGCAAAGTCGCCGCCATCGAAACGCCGGACACCCACACCGTGGTCATGAAACTGAAGGCGCCGGTTCCCTATTTCCTGAGGGCCTTCCAACCGAGCGAGACGCCGATCATGCCCAAGCACGGCTTCACCGAGCAGGAGATCGCCGAAAAGCAAGTGCGGAAAGCCAAGATCATGAGCAATCCGATCGGCACCGGCCCCTTCAAGCTGAAGGAATGGAAGAAGGGCAGCCATATCATCTTCGAGCGCAACCCGGATTACTGGAAGCCCGGCAAGCCATACCTCGACCAGATCGTACTGCGCGTGCTGCCCGACGGCGCGGCACGCGCCATCGGGCTCGAGAAGGGCGAGGTCGACCTGGCACCGATGACGGCGATACCGCCGGCCGAGATTCAACGGCTCGGCAAGCTGCCGAATTTCGTCGTCTCCCAGCAGGGTAGCGAGGGTCTGGGGCCGATCATGTGGCTCGAGATCAACCTGCGCCAGAAGCCGCTGTCCGACGTCCGCGTCCGCCAGGCGATCAGTATGGCCATCGATCGCAAGAAACTGGTCGACGTCATCTGGTATGGGCTGGGCAAGCCGGCCCGCGGGCCGATCGTCAGCGGCAACCCCAATCACTTCGATCAGACACTGCCGCCGTTCGAATATAACCTGCAGAAGGCGAACAAGCTCCTCGACGATGCGGGTTACAAGCGCGGGGCCGGCGGCGTGCGCTTCAAGCTGACGCAGAACTTTCTGCCCTACGGCGAGGAATGGGTGCGCCAGGCGGAATACATACGCCAGGAACTCGGCAAGATCGGTATCCAGGTCGAGACCCAGAGCCTCGATATGGGCGGTTGGCTGAAGCGCATTTACACCGATTGGGATTTCCACTTCACCGCCAATTTCACCCACAACTACTCCGACCCAACCATCGGCGTGCAGCGGGCCTTTATTTCGTCCAACATCCGCAAGGGGGCGACGTTCAGCAATTCCATGAACTACGCCAATCCGAAGGTGGACGAGTTGCTGAACAAGGCCGCCGCCATGCCGGACGGGCCCGACCGCAAGAAGGTCTGGGACGAAGTCCAGAGGACCTTGCGCTCGGAGCTTCCGGTCATCTTCCTGATCGAAATCGGCCACACCAACATTTGGAACAAGCGGGTGCACGGCCTGATCGTGAACGGTATCTCGATGTACTGGAACTGGGATTCGGTGTGGGTCGAGTAACCGACGCCGGAGCCTTCGTGCGGCGCCGCCGGGAATATCGTCCGGCGGCGCCGTGTCGCCCCGGAACCGTCGCCTGCGCTTCCGGCTTGCCGGGAACCGTCCGCTCGCGCATCCTTCCTTCATGAGAAAATCCACTTTTCTGTTCGTGTTGCGCCGCCTGATCCAGGTGGTGCCGGTGGTGCTTGCAATCACCGCCATGAATTTTCTGCTGCTGCAAATGGCACCAGGCGACGCCGCCGACATCCTGTCCGGGCAAATGGGCCATGCGACGTTGGAGTTCACCCAGCAGATACGCCAGGAATTTGGCCTCGACCGCCCGCTGCATGAACAGTTCTTGATCTACATCGGCAAGCTGTTGGTGTTTGACCTCGGCATATCGCACCTGCAGCAGCTGCCCGTCATCGACCTCATCCTCGATCGCCTGCCGGCGACCCTAATCCTGATGATCTCGGCCATCTTCATCGCCGTCGTGGCCGGCATCGGCCTCGGCGTCGCCGCGGCTAGGCGGGAGGGCACGGTGGCCGACAACGCGATCTCGGTCTCGGCGCTGATCGTGTATGCGACCCCGTCTTTCTGGCTCGGCCTAATGTTGATCGTGCTGTTCTCGATCAAACTCGACGTTCTGCCATCCGGAGGCATGATGCAGATCGGCGCCGGGCTCACGGGGCTAGCGCACGTGCTCGATGTCACCTGGCACCTGATATTGCCTGCGATGACGCTCGGGCTCTTCTACGTCGCTATTTACACCCGGCTCATGCGCGCCTCGATGCTCGAAGTCTATGGGCTCGACTTCATCGTCACTGCACGCGCCAAGGGACTTTCGGAAGGGTCCGTCGCCTGGACTCACGCCGCGCGTAACGCGCTGCTCCCGGTGGTGACGCTGGCGGGCGTACAGATCGGCCATCTTCTTGGCGGCTCGATACTGGTCGAGACCGTATTCGGCTGGCCGGGGCTCGGGCGCTTGGTGTTCGACGCGCTGCTCCAGCGCGATCTCAACCTATTGCTCGGCATCCTCTTCGTCTCCTCGGTTGTGGTTGTGTTCGCCAACCTGATCGTCGATCTGGTCTACGGCCTGCTGGACCCCAGGATCGTGCACAAATGAACCGTCTTCGCGTCTTCTGGCTCCGATTCCGGCGCAACCGCGCCGCCGTCGGCGGCGCCGTGACGCTGGTACTGGTTCTGGCTCTGGCGCTGTTCGGGCCGATCCTCCACCCGGTCGATCCATTCGACATGGTAGGGCGGCCGTTCTCGTTGCCGTTCGACCGCTTCCCGCTCGGCACTGACGTCGCCGGCCGCGACATCCTCGCCGGCATCGTCCATGGCGCTCGGGTGTCGCTGGCGATCAGCGTGCTCGCCAGCCTTGCCGCCACCATCGTCGGCGTCAGCTTCGGCGCCATCGCTGGCTACTATGGCGGCCGCATCGACGACGTACTGATGCGGACGACGGAGTTCTTTCTCACCATCCCGTCGTTCGTGCTGGCGGTGGTCTTGGTCGCCATCTTCCAGCCGAGCGTCGTCACCATCACGATCGCCATTGCCGTGGTGTCCTGGCCCTCCGTCGCCCGGCTCGCGCGCGGTGAGTTCATCGCCCACCGCGACCGCGAATACGTATTAGGGTGCCGCGCCATCGGCATGCCGGACTGGCAGATCATCCTGCTGCAGATCATGCCCAATGCGCTGCCGCCGATCATTGTCGTCTCGTCGCTGATGGTGGCGACCGCGATCCTGACGGAATCGGGCCTGTCATTCCTGGGCTTAGGCGATCCGAACCTAGTTTCCTGGGGCTACATGATCGGCGTCGCGCGCACGGTGCTCAGGACCGCGTGGTGGATGGCCGCGGTCCCGGGGGTGATGATCCTGATCACCGTGCTGGCCATAAACTTGGTCGGCGAGGGCCTGAACGACTCCCTGAATCCGAGGTTGCGCAAGTGACAGGCCCGACGCCCGTTCTCGAAATCGAAGGCCTGTCGGTAGAGTTCCGCACCGCGCGCGGCGTGGTGCGCGCGGTGGACGACCTATCGTTCTCGATCGGCGAGGGCGAAACCGTCGGCCTAGTAGGCGAGTCCGGCTCGGGCAAGAGCACGGCCGCATTGGCCCTGTTGCGGCTGGTCTCCGATCCGCCGGGTCGCATCACCGCGGGCCGCGTGCGCCTCGACGGGCGCGAGCTGCTGTCGCTCTCCGATCCGCAAATCCGGAAGGTCCGCGGCCGTCAAGTTGCAATGATCTTCCAGGATCCGATGATGGCACTGAACCCGGTGTTCACGGTCGAGCGTCAAATCGGCGAGGTGTTGCGGCTTCACCTAGGACTTTCGAAACGCGAGATTTTCGCCGAGGTAGTCGAGCTCCTGCGTCTGGTCGGGGTGCCGGCCCCCGAGGAACGCGCCCGCCAATATCCCCACAACCTTTCGGGTGGCATGCGCCAGCGGGTGATGATCGCCATGGCGCTGGCGTGCCGGCCGAGGCTGCTGATCGCCGACGAGCCGACGACGGCACTAGACGTCACCGTCCAGGCCCAGGTGCTGGAGTTGATCCAATCGCTCAAGGAAAAGCTGGGAATGGCGGTGTTGCTGATCACGCACAATCTTGGGATCGTCGCCGAAACCGCGCACCGGGTGGTGGTAATGTACACCGGTCAGAAGGTCGAGGAGGGCACAGTCACCGAAATCTTCGACGATCCCCGCCATCCCTACACCAGGGGACTGCTAGAGGCGGCGAAATGGGAGGGCGCCGAGGGTGGCGCCCTGCGCGAGATTCCAGGCGTGGTGCCGTCGCCGTTCGAGATGCCGAAGGGATGCAGCTTCCATCCGCGTTGCGGTGACGTCATTCCGCGCTGCCGGCAGGCGTTGCCCTTGCTCGCCGACGTAGCGCCGGGCCGGCCGGTGCGCTGCTTCGTCGCGCAGGGAGACGTTTGATGCCCCCCGCGACAGCGCCAATGGCGGTGAACGCGGCGGCGCAACTTGGACCGGTGCTGGAGGTGCGCAACCTCGTCAAGCACTACCCGATTAAGAGTGGCTTATTCGCGGAAGAGCGGGTCGTCCACGCGCTGGACGGCGTCACGCTGTCGCTCGGGCCAGCCGAGACGCTCGCTGTCGTCGGTGAGTCTGGCTGTGGCAAGTCGACCCTGGCGCGATGCATCATGCGACTGGAGGAGCCGACCTCTGGCAGCGTCCTTCTGAAGGGCGCCGACATCACCCATGTCCACCGCCGGGCGCTGAGGCCGCTGCGTCGCCACATGCAGATCGTCTTTCAGGATCCGTACGCCAGCCTGAACCCGCGCTGGTCGATCGCCAGCCTGGTCGGCGATCCCATCCGCCTGCACGGCCTAGCCGCGGGAACCGCGCGCCGGCGCCGGGTCGCCGAGCTGCTGGAGACGGTCGGGCTCGGCGCCGAGTTCCTGGACCGCTACCCGCACGAGCTTTCCGGCGGGCAGCGCCAGCGCGTCGCCATTGCTCGCGCGCTGGCCATGCAGCCGGAGGTAATTATCTGCGATGAGCCGGTATCAGCCCTCGATGTCTCGATCCAAGCCCAGGTCATCAACCTGCTGAAGCGCCTGCAGAAGGAATTCGCCATCGCCTACATCTTCATCTCGCACGACCTGTCGCTGGTGAAACACATTTCGGACCGGGTGGCGGTCATGTACCTGGGCGAGATCGTCGAGCTGGCGGATACGCACGCGGTGCGGGAGCGGGTGATGCACCCGTATTCGGAGGCGTTGTTCTCGGCGACGCCATTGGCCGACCCGCACGCGGCGGCAAGCAAGAAGCGCATCATCCTTGCCGGCGACGTGCCGAGTCCGGTGAACCCGCCATCCGGCTGCCGGTTCCATACCCGCTGCCCCTACCGCAAGGACGTTTGCACCGAGAAGGTGCCGGAGCTGCGCCCCATCGAGGGACGGCTGGTCCGCTGCCACTTTGCCGGCGAGCCCGGCTTTCCGCCGGCGATGCCGGCAAGTGGACAAGTCAAAAAGGGGGTTCCCGGATGACCGGCAACGCATCCCCGCGCATCGACCAGGCGTTTTTCAAGCGTATGATGGACGAGGTTTCCATTTTCGGCGCCACCGCCGCCGGCGGCCTGTGTCGGCTGACGGCAAGCCCGGAGGACGGCGCCGCTCGTGACTGGCTTGCCGGCGTGCTGAAGGCCGCGGGCTTCCGCGTTGTCGTCGATCGCGTCGGCAACATGTTCGGCATTCTCGATATCGCCGGACCCGGAGCGCCGGTCGTGCTGGCCGGCTCGCATTTGGACAGCCAACCCTTCGGTGGGCGTTTCGACGGCGCCTATGGCGTCGTCGCCGCGATTGCCGCGGCGACCGCCGTACGCGACGCGGTGGCCAACGGCAAACGCCGGCCGGCGTACAATGTCGGGGTCGTCAATTGGACCAACGAGGAAGGCTCCCGCTTCGCCCCCAGCACCCTCGGCAGCAATGTCTTCGCCGGAAAGCTGGAGGCCGAGGTGGCGTTGCGTGCCAAGGACGCGAAAGGCGTTTCCTTGGGCGAGGCGCTTGCCGCCATCGGCTATAGCGGCGCCGAGCAGCCGCCCCGCCACGTCGCCGCGTACATCGAGGCGCACATCGAGCAGGGGCCGAGCCTGGAGCGGGAAGGCAAGACCATTGGCGTCGTCGAGGGTAACTGGGGCACGGTCAAGTACGAGGTGGAGTTCCTCGGCAAGGCCGCACACACTGGGCCAACGCCGATGGCCCAGCGCCGCGACGCGCTGCTGCCGGCGGCGGAGTTGGTGCTGTTCGTCCGCGAGCTTTCCAATCGCACCGGCGGCGCGCTGCTATCCTCGGTCGGGCGCATGGATATCGCTCCCAACTCCACCAATGTGGTCGCCGAGCGGGTCCGGCTGTTCGTCGAGTTCCGGGACAGGGACACGGCGCGCCTCGACGACGCGTGCGCGCGTTTCGAGGACAAGGTCCGTCTCCTGGGCCGGGACGGCGTTTCCGTCAACATGGTCCATACCGTCAACCGAAGGCCGGGCCTATTCGACGCGGCGCTCGCCGATCTGATCGAGGCAATTGCGGCGGCGCGCGGGTATTCCCGGATGCGGCTCCACACCGTTGCCGGGCACGACGCCGTGCCCCTGGCCTCGGTGCTGCCGAGCGCCATGCTGTTCGTGCCGTCCGTCGACGGCATCAGCCACAACGAGGCCGAGTTCACGTCGATGGAGGATCTGGTAGCGGGAGCCGACGTGTTAGCCGGCGTTCTCTGCCGACTCGCGTTCGCTGGCGATTGAGGCGGATGGCCGTCGCCGCCGTGAAAGCCGAGAACATGTCGAGGAATGGGACCGTGACGGGGAGCAGCCAAGCCGCTGCGGATGCCGGACTGTCGGTGCTGCGTCGCGGCGGCAATGCGGTCGATGCGGCGGTGGCCACGGCGCTCGCGTCGTGCGTGGCCGACCCGTGCAACACCGGCCTTGGCGGCTACGGCGGTTACATCGTCGTGCAGCGGCGCGACCTCGATGCCCATTGCGTACAGTTTCCGCTGTGGGCGCCGTCGACGATGACGCCGGCCCGGCTCGTCCGCCCATACCCCGAGCAGGGGCCGGCGTGCTCCGCGGTCCCCAACGTCGTCGGCGGCCTAGCGCGGGCGCTCGCCGCGTTCGGGCGGCTCTCCTGGAGTGAGATCAGCCGGCCAGCGATCTCGCTCGCGCGCGACGGCGTGACGGCGAACGGCACCACCCTGCGCGCCTTCGCCGCCCACCGGCACCGGCCGTTCGTCGCCGAATGCTTCGAGTTCGACGAGGCCGACCGCGGCGGCGAGGCGACGCTGATTTTCCACCAGCCGATGCTGGCGGCGACGCTCGAGACGATGGCGACGCGCGGCCCACAGTGGTTTTACGACGGCCCCGTGGGCGACGCGGCCTGTCGTGCCTGGAACGAAGCGGGCATCGACGTCCCCCTCGAGGATTGGCGAGGCGAAGCCGAAACCGTCGAGGTGATGAAGGCGGCCCGCCATCAGATCGACGGTGTGGTCATCGATTCCGCGTCGCTGGGGTTCAGCGGATCGGCGTGCCTGTTCGGAACGCTGACGGCGGCGCATCGCGTATCCAGGCGCCGGCCACTGTCCGACCCGGCGGCCCTCGTCGAGCTGGCGACATTGATGGCGGCGATGTGGCAGTATCGGTTCGGCGTGCCCGGCGGCAACGAATTCGGCGATGGCGACGTCGCGCACTGGGTCGAGAGGGCGCTCGCCGCCCGGGGCGGGAGCGACGACGGCAAATTGCCGGCGGCCGGGCACACCACCCATCTCAACACGGCCGATGCGGAGGGAACGCTGGTGGCGGCGACCATCACCCACGGTCCCGCTTGGTTCGGCGGCCGTTGGGCAATCCCCGGGACGGGCGTCATCATGAACGGCGGCATGCACAATTTCAACCGGCCGGTACTGGTACGTCGCAACGGGCGGTATTACGGCGTCAGCAACATGGCGCCCTCGGTCGCCGCGAGGGTCATCGGCGGGCGGGTGGCCATCGGTAGCCCCGGCGCACGCCGCATTCCCTCGAACGTCGGCCTCGCTATTGCGCGCCATGCCTTCGCGAGCATGGGATTGCAGCAGGCCGTCTCCGCTGGCCGCATTCACGCCGAGAGCCGCGACCGCGTGACCTTCGAGATCGCCCGCCTAGGTCCCGGAATCGGGACCTCCCTCAAGCAGGAGTTCGCCGCCGTCGGCGAGGAAAACTGGGAGAATTACTTCGGCCCTCTGACGGCGATCCGGGTGAATGCCGACGGCCGCTACGAAGTGGCGGTCGACGATCGCGAAATCCCCGGCTTTTCCTCCGGGCCCTAGGCGGCAAGGGCGCCCGAGCCAGGCACGGCGAGCCGCCGCAATTACCGCTTCGTCTTCGTTAGCTTCTTGATATCGGGCAGTGGCCGCGCGGTCGCCGGGTTCTGGGCCAGCACGCGCTCCAGGCTGGCCGCCACCTCGAGCACGAAGCGGTCGGCTCCGTTCGGGCCCACCACCTGGATGCCGAACGGCAGGCCCTTGTGGTCGCGCCCCGCCGGCAGCACGCAGACCGGTGGCGTCGCCATGGTGATGCCGTAGGTGATGGCCAGCCAGCGCATGTAGGTGGGCATCCGCTCGCCGTTGATCTCCTTGACGTAGAGCTGGTCGTGGGGGAATGGCGACACGCTGGCGGCCGGGCAGATCAGCACGTCGACTTCGTCGAAGAAGGCCAGGAACCGGCGGTAGAGCTTGGTCTGCTCGGCGTGCGCCCAGGCCACGTCGGCGGCGGTGTACTTGAGCGCGCGCTCGGTGTTGTCGATGACGTTTGTATTGAGCTTGTCGCGGTGCTTCTCCAGCCGCTCCTTGTGGGCGGCGATGAAATTGACGCCGCGCAGAATCTCGAGCACGTCATGCACCGGCCCGAGGTCGGGGTCGCGATTTTCGACCGTCGCGAACACCGACTTGAAGGTCGCGACGCGCTCGCGGAACACCTTGCGGATGGCGTTGTCCACCGGTGCCGAGCCAAGGTCCTCGGAGATCACCACCCGGAGCGAACCGAGATCGACCAGTCCCGGCGGCTCCAGCAGGTCGCCGTCGACCAGGCCGGAGAACGGGTCGCGTTTGTCGTAGTCGATCTGGGCGGCAAGCAGTAGGGCCGCGTCGCCGACCGTGCGCCCCATCGGGCCCTGCACCGAAAGCGGCGTCAGGCCGACGGCGCGGGTTTCGTTGGGCACCGTGCCGGGCGACGGGCGGAAACCGACGATGCCGCAAAACGCCGCCGGCGTCCTCAAGCTGCCACCGAAGTCGGAGCCGGAGGCCAACGGTACCATGTTGGTGGCCAGCGCCACCGCTGAGCCCCCTGACGAGCCGGCGCAGGTGAGGGCGGGGTCGAACGGATTGCCGGTGGCGCCGAACACCCGGTTGGTGGTCTGGGCCCCGGCACCGAACTCGGGCGTGTTGGTCTTGCCGACGATGATGGCGCCCTCCTGGCGCATCGCGGCGACGACGCGCTCGTCCGCCTTCGGCACGTTGTTCTCGTAAAGCAGCGAACCGTAGGTGGTGCGTACGCCCGCGGTGGCGTTCAGGTCCTTGATACCGATCGGGAGCCCGTGCAGCAGCCCCAGTTGCTCGCCCTTGCGCGCCGCCTGTTCGGCCGCCTTTGCCTCCGTGCGGGCGCGCTTAAAGCAGCGGGTGACCATGGCGTTGAGCGCCGGGTCCACGGCCTCGATGCGGGCGATGCAGCTGTCGAGAAGCTCGACTGGGGACAATTCCTTGGTGCCGATCAGCCGCCGGGCCTCGACGGCCGTCAGATCGCAGGGTTCGCTCATGGTCTCCTTCCTTCCGCTCCGGTTGAAGTTGGCGCCGGCGTGCCCGGCTCTCCCAAGTCCCAGTAGACACCGGCAACGATCTGCATGCCCTCACGCACGACCGGCCACAGGATATGCTCGCCCGGCGCGTGCTGGGAACAGCCGCCGTAGCTCAATGGGATCCACACGGTCGGGACGCCAAGCACGTCACGGAACACGTCGTTGCAGATGGAGCCGCCGGAGTTAGGCAGGATCGCCGGCTCCTCGCCGGTGGTCCTGGCCACCGCGGCAGCCGCCCATTCGACCCACGGATCGTCCGGGTCAGTACGGGCGGCGGCGAATCCGCCGGCGTTGCCGGCCGGGGGCGGCTGGATCTCGATCGCGTCGAATCCGTGCGCGTCCAAGTGCCGCCGCAACGCCGGCAGGAAATCGTCCGGCTTCGAACCGACCACGTAGCGGATCTGGCAGTTGGCGATCGCCCGGGGCGGGATGGCGTTGACCGGGTTGTCCGGATTGCCGGTCCGGAACGCCAGCACCTCGAACGTGTTCCAGCCATAGACCTTCTCCGCCGAGGTCAGCCCGGGCTCGCCCCATTCCGGGTCGATCTCGGGGGCGTCCTCGCCGACTTCGCGCTCGATGCCCTTCAACGCCACGCGCACCGAGTTGGGGATCGGCCCGGGCAGCCATTCCTTGATCAGGATGCGGCCCTTGTCGGAAACGATGGTAGCGAGTGCATGCGCCAGGATGACGCCGGGGTTGGCCAGCAGCCCGCCCCAGTTGCCCGAGTGGTGGCCTCCCTTGCGCAGCGTGATTGCGAGATCGAAATTCATGCAGCCGCGGCTGCCGAGCTCCAGGTTGGGCCGGTTGACGTTGACGCGGGGACCGTCGGAAGCGATGAAGGCGTCGGCGGCGAACGCTTCGCGGTGCTTGGCGACCAACTCCTTCAGCCCGCGCGAGCCGTTTTCTTCGCCGGTCTCGATCATGAACTTGGAGTTGAAGCCGAGCCGGCCGCGCTCGGCGAGCACCGCCTTCAGGGCGCCGATGTGGACGGAGTGCTGGCCCTTGTTATCGGCGGTGCCGCGACCGTAGACGGTGTCGCCCTCGCGCACCAACCGCCACGGCGACAGCCCCTTGCGCCATTGGCTGTCGTAGCCGCGGATGACGTCGCCGTGGCCGTAGCCGAGCACGGTCGGCAGAGCCGGATCCTCGATGCGGGTGGCCAGCAACACCGGGCCGATGCCCTCGACCGGGTTGTCATAGACGGTGCAAGTGTAGCCTATACTCTCGAAGGCGGGGCGCATCTCGTCTTCCAGGTAACGGTAAAGGTTGGGCAGCCGGGACGGCTCCTGGCACTCGGTCGGGATAGCGATCCGCCGCGCCAAGTCGGCAAAATAGCCGGCCTCGTCGTCGAAATAGGCGAGGGCGCGGGCGATGGCGTTGGTTCGACTCATCAGCGTCTCCGTCTTCTCAATGAATTCGGGCGGCGATCATGACGCGAGCCTCGGCCGCCCCTGATCTTCGTCGTAAAGGTGGCATTCCGCGTGACCCTCCGCCGTCGGCACGGTCCTCGGCGCCACCACGCTACAATGAGGCATGGAGTGCGGGCAGCGCGGATGGAAAGTGCAGCCGGACGGCGGCTCGAGCGGGTTGGGATAGGCCGCCCCCAGCTGCGCGTCGGGGACACCGAGCGACGGATCCGGCGTCAGTACCGATTGCAACAATGCCTGGGTATAGGGATGGCGTGGACTGTTGAACAGGCTGTCGGTGTCGGCCGCCTCGACGATGCGGCCCAGGTACATCACCGCCACGCGGGTCGCCATGTGCTCTACCACCGCCAGGTTGTGACTGATCAGCACATAGGTGAGGCCGAGCTCGCGGCGCAGGTCCTGCAACAGGTTGAGGATCTGCGACTGCACCGAGACGTCGAGAGCCGAGGTCGGCTCGTCGCAGATCACCACCTGCGGGCGGTTGATGAGGGCGCGGGCAATGGCGACCCGCTGGCGCTGGCCGCCGGAAAGCTGGTTGGGGTAACTGTTGTAGAGGCGCCCGGGCAGGCCGACCAGAGCCATGATTTCCTCGACCCGCCGCCGCCACGCCTCCGGCTCGGGATCGTTCTGGACGCGAAGCGGCAGGGTGATGATCGATCCCACCGACTTGCGCGGATTGAGGGACGAATACGGGTCCTGGAAGATCGGCTGCAGGAGCCGAGCAATCTCCAGCCGGTCGAATTCCTGGATCGCGCGGCCCTTGATCAGGATGCTGCCGGCGGTCGGTTGCAGCAGGCCGAGCATCATCCTGGCGAGGGTCGTCTTACCGCAGCCGGACTCGCCGACCAAGCCTAAGACCTCGCCCTGCTCGATGGCGAGCGAGACGCCGTTAACAGCGCGCAACGGCCGCTTGCCGCTGAAGATGCCGGCGCTGATCCGGAAGGTCAGATGGACGTCCCGGGTTTCGACGATGATTTCGCTCATGCCGGCACCTTTCGCTGCGCGTTGTCGGCGCACTGGGCGGGCGTCAACAGGCAGCGGTAGACATGATCGCACGCCTCGGCGGCCCGGAATGCCACGTCGGTGGCGCACACCGGCATGGCATAGGCGCAGCGCTGGCGGAACCGGCAGCCCCGAAGCTCGCCGATCAGCGACGGCACCATGCCCGGAATGGCGCCCAAATTCGCGCCACGCCTGGTCTTGCCTGGGATCGGGATGCACTCGAGCAGGCCCTGGGTATAGGGGTGCCTGGGCACGGCGAACACCTGCTCGGCGGTGCCGGTCTCGACGATCTGCCCGGCGTACATCACCACCACCTGGTCGGCGACGCGGGCGACCACACCGAGATCGTGGGTGATCAGCAGCAACCCCATGTGGAATTCCTTCTGCAGCCCGGCCAGCAGCAGAAGGATCTGCGCCTGAATGGTGACGTCGAGCGCCGTCGTCGGCTCGTCGGCGATGATCAGGTCGGGGCCGCACATCAGCGTCATTGCGATCATCACCCGCTGACGCAGCCCGCCGGAAAGCTGGTGGGGATACTGCCGGAGCCGGCTGGCGGCGGCGGTGATGCCGACCTTCTCGAGCAGCATCACGGCGCGGTCGCGGGCCTCGCGGCGCGAAACCCGGCGATGCCGGAGCAGCGCCTCTTCCAGCTGGTTGCCGATGGTGTAGGACGGATTGAGCGAGGTCATCGGTTCCTGGAAGATCATCCCCATGGCGTTTCCGCGCAGGTCGCTCATCCGCCGCTCGCCGGCGTTCAGGATGTCTTCGCCGTTGAGGATTAGACTTTCGGCGGTGCGGATCGCCGTCCTCGGCAGTAGGTCCATGATAGCAAGCGCGGTCAGCGACTTGCCGCAGCCCGATTCGCCGACCAGGCATAGCGTCTCGCCGCGCCCGATCGAGAAGCCGACGCCCTGTACGGGATGCAGCATCCCAGACGCCAGCGGGATGTCGACGGAAAGGCTGGCGACCTCCAGGATTTCGCTCAATTGCGGCGCTCCGGCGCGGTCACGTCGCGGACTCCGTCCCCCATCAGGTTGATGGCGAGGACCAGCGCGAACAGCGCCGCGCCCGGGATGCCGACCAACCACGGATCGAAGAACATGTATCCCTTTCCCTCGGCCACCATCAGGCCCCACGATGGCTGCGGCGGCTGCACGCCGAGGCCGAGGAACGAAAGCGCCGCTTCGAGCAGGATGGCGTGCGCCATCTCGAGCGTCGCCACCACGATCAGGTTGTTGGCGATGTTGGGCATGATTTCGGTCATGATGATGCGCGCCTTCGAGCAGCCGAGCGCCTGCGCCGCCGCTACGTAGTCCAGGTTGCGCACCTGCTGGGTGGAGCTGCGCACGACCACGGCGAAGCGATCCCAGATCAAGAGGCCGAGGACGGAGATCACGATCCACAACGAGTTGCCGACCAGCGACACCACGGCCAACGCGACCAGCACGACCGGCAGCGACAGCCGGCTGGTGATGATGAAATTGACCATCATGTCGACTTTGCCGCCGAAATAGCCGGCGGCCACGCCGATCGTCGTGCCGATGATGCCGGAAATGCACATCGCCGCGACGCCGATCAGGAGCGAGATGCGAGCGCCGTAGATCAGCCGCGACAGGTAATCGCGACCGAACCCGTCGGTGCCGAGCGGATACACCCAGTTGGCCTTGGCGCTATCGTGCCAGATCGGCGGGATCAGCTTTCGCGTCAAATCCTGGTCGAGCGGATCGTGCGGTGCCAGCCAGGGCGCCAGCAAGGCCACCATGACGATGAGCAAGAGCACGCCGCTGCCGATGAGCAATCCGGCGTGGCCGAAGATGCGGCGACGCAACAGCTCCGCCGGCGCCGGCTCCAGGATTTCGCCGACGTTGAGGACGGCGCGGCTGCCGGCGACGGCTTCGGCAGCGATATCCTGCGGCGGCGCCATGTCAGGTCACCCGGATGCGCGGATCGAGGAATGCGTTAAGCATGTCGGCGAGATACGTGAGCACAATGTAAAAGCAAGCGAGGATCAGGACGATCGCCTGCATCACCGGCAAATCGCCGCGCTGGATCGACTCCCATGCCAGGTAACCGAGGCCGTTGATGGCGAAGATGGTCTCGATGACGATCGAGCCGCCGAGCATGAATCCGAACTGCACGGCGGCCAGCGACACCACGGGGATGACGGCGTTGCGGAGAGCGTGCTTGAACAGCACCACCGGCGGCCGCAGGCCCTTGGCGCGGGCGGTGCGGATGTAGTCGGAGGCCAGCACCTCCAGCATCCCGGCGCGCGTGAGGCGCATCACCGCCGGCGTCACGTAATAGCCAAGAGCCACCGACGGCATGATGAAATTGAGCCACGTCTCGGTCCCCGAGATCGGCAGCAGCCGCCAGACGATGCCGAACCAGAAGATCAGGATGAGGGCGAACCAGAAGCTAGGCAACGCCTGGCCGACGACCGCCAACGTCAACGCAAAGCGGTCGATCATGGTGTTGGGGCGCATCGCCGCCACCACGCCAAGCGGGATCGAAAGCGTCAGCGCGAACACCAGCGCGCACGCCCCGAGTATCATGGTGACCGGCAGACGGGAGAAGATGATCTCGGCCACGTCCTGACGCAGATAGTGCGAGTAGCCGAAGTTTCCGGTCAGCGCCTTGGTCAGCCAATCGGCGTACTGCACGGCAAGCGGCCGGTCGTAGCCGTAGAACTTGCGGATGTACTCGATGTCCTGCTGGGTCGCCGCCTCGCCGGCCAGTGCCATCGCCGGATCGCCGGAGAGGTAGATCAGCGAGAACGTCAGCAACGACACCGCGACGGCGACCAGAACCGCGACCCCGAGGCGCTTGCAGGCGTAGATCAACATGGTTGGGACCCGAAAGCGCTAACGACCGGGGGACGCAGCCCGGCCCCGTTGCCTGTCGGGGCCGGGCCGACGTTCGTCACCTCAGGTCACTTCCACTTCGCGGTGTTGAACTGCGGAATCTCGTCCGACGTCACCTTGAAGTCGAGGTCCTTCGCCCACGCGTAATACTTTGCGTAGGTGAACATGGGCAGCCAGTAAAGCTCGCCCGAGATCCTGGCCAACGCCTTCTTGTAGTTCTCCTCACGGACTTTCGCGTCGACCGACGTGTCGGCGGTCCTCAGCCACTTGATGACGTCGGGGTCCTTGGCGAAATCGTCGCGACCTCCGGAGAAGAAGTGACTGGTGATGGCCGAGACGTCGGGAATCGAATTGGAGCCCCAGGTCATTTGGTTGACTGGCGTCTGGTTCTTCCACACCAGGTCGCGCAGCGCCCGGAACTGCATGAACTTGAGGTTGGCCTTGATGCCGACCTTAGCCAGATCGCCGATCACCGCCTCTGTGTAGTGGCGCTCGCGGTAAGCATAGAGATCGACGCTGAAGCCATTGGGATGGCCCGCCTCGGCCAGCAGCTTTTTGGCCTTCGCCGGGTCGTAGGCCCATTTCGGCACGTCCTGGGTGCAGCCGAATTGCTCCGGATGGCACGCCGAATGGATGACTTTCGACGGCGCGCCGACCAGGTTCTTGGCGATCGAGTCGCGATTGATGGCGTGGGCAACCGCTTCGCGCACCCGCTTGTCCTTGAAGAACGTCTGGCCGCTGCCGCCGTTGACGTCGAACTGGATGTAGCTGACGCGGAAAGTGTTGGCGTTGACCACCTGGACCTTGCCTTCGAGCTTCTCGGCCTGGTCCTTCGGCACGTCCCAGATCCAGTCGACACCACCGGTCAAAAGCTCGGCGATCTGGGTGTTCTTTTCCTTGATGGTGCGGAACACCAGGTTGCCGATCTTCGGCTTTTCCTTGGCGCCGGCGAAGTACTT
>DASWGT010000074.1:0-6620 GCA_036393575.1 Rhodospirillales bacterium
CGCGGCGCTGATCGAGGCGCTGCGCGAGACGCGCGAGCGGGAGCATCTGACGCTGCTCGACCTCGGCTGCTCCTATGGCGTGAACGGCGCGCTGCTCAAGCACGGGCTTTCCCTCGACGACCTCTACCGCCATTACGCGGAGATGGCGGAGTCCGACCGCGCGGCGTTGGTCGAGAGCGACAAGGCGCTGGTCGAACGGGCGGAGACCGATCCGGCCCTGCTGGTCGTCGGGCTCGACGCCTCGCCGGAAGCGGTGAAATACGCGACCGACGCCGGTCTGGTGGACATCGGCGTTGCCGCCAATCTGGAAACGGCGGCCCCCTCACCCGAGGCCGCGCGCATGATCGCGCCCGCGGACATGGTCATTTCCACCGGCTGCGTCGGCTACGTGACCGAAGACACCTTCGCCCGCATCCTTGATCTTACCGATGCTTTCCCCGGGCCGCCGCCGTGGATCGCATCGTTCGTGCTCAGGATGTTTCCCTACGACCAGATCGCGCTGACGATGACGGACCACGGCCTCGTCACCGAGAAGCTCGAGGGCGTCACCTTCATCCAGCGGCGCTTTGCCGACGAAGCCGAGCAAAACGACGTGCTGAAACGGCTCGATTCGCTCGGCATCGACCCGACTGGCCTTGAGGCCGACGGCCATTTCCATGCCGAACTCTATCTTTCGCGGCCGCGGGACGAGGCGGCGCCGTTGCCTCTGCCTGCCCTTATCCCCGCCGAGGCGCTCGCCCACGGAGCGTGAGGCGCCCGCGAGTCCGATCAGAACGGGATTTCGTCGTCGAGCTCGCCGCCCTTGCGGCCGCCGCCCTTGCCTGCCCCGCCGCCCTGGGCGCCACTCGCGGCGCCACCCGAGGATGCGCCGGCGTCGGGGCTTTCCCAGTCGGGTGGCTCGCCGCCGCCGTTGCCGGCGTTGGCGTCGCGGCCGCCGCCGCGGCTGTCGAGCATGGTCAGCTCGCCGCGGAAGCGCTGCAGCACCACCTCGGTGGTGTAGCGCTCGTTGCCGTCGTTGCCGGTCCACTTGCGGGTCTGCAACTGGCCTTCGACGTAGACCTTGGCGCCCTTCTTCAGGTACTTCTCGGCGACGTCGGCCAAGCGCTCGTTGAAGATCACCACCCGGTGCCACTCGGTCTTCTCGCGCGGCTCGCCGGTGGTCTTGTCCTTCCAGCGCTCCGACGTGGCGACCGAGAAGTTGACGATCTTGTCGCCGGCCTGGCTGTAGCGCACCTCCGGGTCGCGCCCGAGGTTGCCGACGATAATGACTTTGTTGATCGAGCCGGCCATGGCCCTCCCCTTTTGTTTGCTGGTTTGGCGTCGCGCCCTGCGCCCGGCGGGCACAAGGTTGCCGATTTCCGCCACTCTACCCGCGCCCCCCGGCACCGGCCAGGGGCCGGCCCGGTGGAACCCGGGGATAACCGGGCGTCGTCGGCGATCAATCATTGTGCCGGCCGGGCTCCGGCATGTCAAGAACAATTCATGAACACGTAAAAAGCCGGCGTTTACCGAATGTTGACGAAGGCCGGTTACGGTCGGCGGCGCGGCAACCGGAGCAAGCGTCATGCGTTTTTCCGCCATCTACGTCGACTCGATGAGGAAATGGGCGGTCATCGACACCCTTTCCGATAACTTCCAGCTCGCGGTCTATGACCGCGAGGACGACGCCCGCCGCGCCGCCCGCAACGAAGAGGCGCGCTGGGCGGAGTTGTTCGGAGACGAGATCGCCGCCACCGCCTGAGGCGGCGTTCCCCCGCCCCCCCGCTCTTACCCGCGTATTGGCCCGCGTTTTGGCCGGATCGGCCTTTACCCGGAGCCACCTTGCCTTTATCTCTGGTCGTTTGAATGGCGGCGCGATTTTTCCGCCGCGACCCACCGGGACCCCCCAGGGAACGCCAGGAAAGCCAAGGAATGCAAGACTCCATCGTCGTGCGCGGCGCGCGCGAGCATAACCTGCAAAACGTCGACGTCGAGATCCCGCGCGGCTCACTGACGGTGATCACCGGGCTTTCCGGCTCGGGTAAATCGTCGCTCGCCTTCGACACCATCTACGCCGAGGGCCAGCGCCGCTACGTCGAAAGCCTCAGCGCCTACGCGCGGCAGTTCCTGGAGCTGATGCAGAAGCCGGACGTCGACGCCATCGACGGCCTGAGCCCTGCCATCTCGATCGAGCAGAAGACCACGTCGCGCAACCCACGCTCCACCGTCGGCACGGTTACCGAAATCTACGACTACATGCGGCTGCTGTTCGCCCGCGTCGGCGTGCCGCACTCGCCGGCGACCGGGCTGCCCATCGAGAGCCAGACCGTCAGCCAGATGGTCGACCGGGTGATGGCGATGCCGGAAGGCACCCGGCTTTACCTGCTCGCCCCCATGGTGCGCGGCCGCAAGGGCGAGTACCGCAAGGAGCTGGCCGAGCTCGCCAAGCGCGGCTTCCAGCGGGTGCGCATCGACGGCGCCCTTTACGACATCCAGGAGGCGCCGAAGCTCGACAAGAAGTTCAAGCACGACATCGAGGTGGTGGTCGACCGGTTGGTGGTCAAGCCGGGCCTGGAGACGCGGCTGGCCGACAGTTTCGAGACGGCGCTCAATCTCGCCGACGGCATCGCCTTCGTCGACGATGCAGACATGGATCAGACGAAAAAGCCCAAAAAGAAAAAAGGCGTAGGCATCAAGGACCACGTGCCGGAGGGCCGCACCGTGTTCTCGGCCAAGTTCGCCTGCCCGGTTTCCGGCTTCACCATCGACGAGATCGAGCCCAGACTGTTCTCCTTCAACAACCCCTACGGGGCGTGCCCGGCCTGCGACGGCCTCGGCACCGAGATGTACTTCGATCCCGAGTTGGTGGTCGGCGACGACACCTTGACCCTCAACGAGGGCGCCATCACGCCGTGGGCCAACACGTCCTCGCGTTACTACGAGCAGACGCTGACCAGCCTCGCCCAGCATTTCAAGTTCGGCCTCGACGCGGCTTTCGGCAAGCTGCCGAAGGCGACCCGCGAGATGATCCTGTTCGGCTCCGGCGACGAGCCGGTGACCATGCGCTACCACGACGGCCAGCGCGCCTACGACATCACCAAGCCGTTCGAGGGCGTGATTCCCAACATGGAGCGGCGTTGGCGCGAGACCGACTCCAACTGGGTGCGCGACGAGCTGTCGCGTTTTCAGACCATTACCATCTGCGACACTTGCAAGGGCATGCGCCTGAAGCCGCAGGCGCTGGCGGTGAAGATCGCCGGCCTTCACATCTCCGAGGTCGCCGAGATGTCGATCGACAAGGCGCACGGCTGGTTCGGCGGGCTCGAGAAGCACCTGAAGCCGCAAAGCCGCGAGATCGCCCGGCGCATCCTGCGCGAGATCAACGAACGCCTCGGCTTCCTCAAGAACGTCGGCCTCGAGTACCTGACGCTTTCCCGGTCGTCGGGCACCCTTTCCGGCGGCGAAAGCCAGCGCATCCGCCTTGCCTCGCAGATCGGCTCAGGCTTGACCGGCGTCCTCTACGTGCTCGACGAGCCGTCCATTGGGCTCCATCAGCGCGACAACGCGCGGCTGCTCGTCACATTGAAGCGCCTCCGCGACCTCGGCAACACCGTCATCGTCGTCGAGCACGACGAGGAGGCGATCCGCGCCGCCGACCACCTGATCGACATGGGCCCCGGCGCCGGCATTCACGGCGGCCGCGTCGTCGCCGCCGGCACCGCCGACGACATCATGCGCTCGGCCGACAGCTTGACCGGCAGGTACATGGTCGGCCTTGAGCAGGTGCCGCTGCCGCTGATCCGCCGCCAGCCGCGCCGCGGCCACGCGCTGACGGTGAAGGGCGCGCGCGCCAACAATCTGCACGACATCACCGTTGACTTCCCGCTCGGCACCTTCACCTGCATCACCGGCGTCTCCGGCGGCGGCAAGTCGACCCTGGTGGTCGAGACCCTCTACAAGGCGCTGGCCCGCCGCCTGCACGGGGCACGCCTGCACCCGGGCGAGCACGACGGCATCGACGGCCTGGAGAAGATCGACAAGGTGGTCGACATCGACCAGTCGCCCATCGGCAGGACGCCGCGCTCCAACCCGGCCACCTACACCGGCGCCTTCACGCCGATCCGCGACTGGTTCGCCGGCCTGCCGGAGGCCAAGGCGCGCGGCTACAAGGCGGGGCGCTTCTCGTTCAACGTCAAGGGCGGACGCTGCGAGGCGTGCCAGGGCGATGGCGTCATCAAGATCGAGATGCACTTCCTGCCCGACGTCTACGTCACCTGCGACACCTGCAAGGGCAAACGCTACAATCGCGAGACCCTGGACGTGCGCTTCCGCGGCAAGTCCATCGCCGAGGTCCTCGACATGACCGTCGAGGAGGCGGCCGGCTTCTTCATGGCGGTGCCGGCGATCCGCGACAAGCTGGAGACGTTGAAGCGCGTCGGATTGGGCTACATCCACCTCGGCCAGCAGGCCACCACTTTGTCAGGCGGCGAGGCGCAGCGGGTGAAGCTGGCGAAGGAATTGTCGCGCCGCGCCACCGGCAAGACACTCTACATCCTCGACGAGCCGACGACGGGGCTTCACTTCGAGGACGTGCGGAAATTGCTAGAGGTGCTGCACGCCCTGGTCGAGACCGGCAACACGGTGGTGGTAATCGAGCATAACCTGGAGGTCATCAAGACCGCCGACTGGATTATCGACCTCGGACCCGAGGGCGGCGACAAGGGCGGCCGCGTCGTCGCCACCGGCACGCCGGAGCAGGTCGCTCATGTTGCCGACAGCTTCACCGGGCAATATCTTGCTCCGTACCTGAAGCGCAAGCGAGCGATGGCGGCGAAGTCCGAAAAAGCCAACCCGGGGACCGCGAGGAAGCTTCGAAGCAAAGCGAAACACAGAGATCGCAGAGATCGCAGAGAAGCGAAAGTAAGTAACTGAATCCTCTGTGCTCTCTGTGTACTCTGTGGTGAAATCGACAACGGCAACGTTGCGAACGGCGGGGAGCGATAGGAATCAACACGATGAAAATCACCAGGGTGCGGCCGCTGCACGTCGGCCAGTTCATGTTCTGCGTCGTCGACACCGACGACGGCATCTCGGGCTTGGGCGAGGCCGGCGCCTGGGGCCACGTCGAGGCGGCGGCGACGGCGATAACACGCTTCGCCGAATACCTGGTCGGCAAGGACCCGGGCCCGATCGAGCACCACTGGAACGTCATGCACCGGTTCAGCTACTTCACCGGGCTCGCCATCAACGCCGGCATCTCGGCCATCGACATCGCGCTGTGGGACATCAAGGGCAAGGCGCTGGGCAAGCCCGTGCACGCGCTGCTCGGCGGACCGACGCGCACCAAGGCGCGCGTCTACGCCCACGTCTACGGCAAGACCATCGAGGCGGTGCTGAAGGAATGCGTGGCCAAGAAGAAAGCCGGCTTCACCGCCATCGGGCACCTCAACCCGTTCCTCGACGAGGGCGAGGATAGCGTCTACTTCAAGCCGCACGTCAAGAAGATGCGCGACGCCATCGACAACGTGCGCCGCATCCGGGAAGCCGTCGGCGACGACGTGGATTTGAACATCGAACTGCACCGGCGCCTGACCCCGGCCGAAGCGGTCGTCTTCGCCCGCGGCATCGAGCAGTACCACCCGATGTTCATCGAGGACCCGATCCGCCCGGAAGGCCCCGACGCCATGGCGCGGGTCGCCGCCAAGATCCACGTCCCCATCGCGACCGGCGAGCGGTTCGCCAACCTCTACGAGTTCCAGGCGCTGATGGCGCGCGGCGGCGTCGAGTACGCGCGCGCCGACCTCTGTCACTGCGGCGGCATCACGGCGGGCAAGAAGATCGCCGCCATCGCCGAGGGCTTCCACGTCAACATGATCCCGCACAACCCGCTGTCGCCGGTCGGGCTGGCGGCCTGCCTGCAGCTCGACGCGGCGATCCCCAACTTCGCTATTCAGGAGTACACCACCGGCTTCGAGGCAGGCGTCATGGAGTCGCAGCCGAAGCACCTGGGCTGGGACGTGGTCGATGAATGCCCGGTGGTCAAGGATGGCTTCGTCGCCATCCCCACGCGGCCCGGCATCGGCATCGAGCTGGTTCCCGACGCCGAGAAGATCCGCCCGCCCCTGGTGAAGCCGGTCAAGATGCGCCCGCACCGCGACGGCTTCATCGTCGACCAATAAGATCAGGGAAAATAACCACAGAGCACACAGAGTACACAGAGAAATAAAATACTCAGGAGGCAACGCTGCATACGCCGGGCGTTTTCGCGCGCGGAACGCGCGCAATTACTTTTTTCTTTCTTCTTCTCTGTGCTCTCTGTGTGCTCTGTGATGATAAAACGACCGGAGGTGTTTGATGAGCGAGGCGCCGGCGCGCGCCGACGTGCTGGTGATTGGCGGCGGTATCGTCGGCTCCAGCGTCGCCTATCACCTGCTCAAGGACGGCCGCGGCGGCGACGTGGTCGTGGTCGAGCCCGACCCCACCTACGCCCGCGCCTCGACGTCGTTCGCCAACGGCGGCATCCGCCAGTTGTTCAGCCTGCCCGAGAACATCCAGATGGGGCAGTTCGGGCTCGCCTTTTTCGCCGGCTTCGCCGAGATCATGGCCGTCGGCGGCGACAAGCCCGACATCGGCTTCAAGCG
>DASWGT010000075.1:0-18090 GCA_036393575.1 Rhodospirillales bacterium
GCCCGAGCACACCACCGCCACCGTCTTGCCGCGGCAGTCGTAGGCGTCCGTGAGCGCGGCCGCCAGCGCCACCGCGCCGCCCGGCTCGACCACCAGCTTCAGGTACCAAAACGCCGCCTTCATGGCCCGCCGGGCGTCGTCGTCGCTGACGGCCAGCCCGCCCGCGAGCAGGCGCTTGTTGATGGCGAACGTCATCTCGCCCGGTGTCGGCAACATCAGGGCGTCGCAGATGGTCTTGGCGTCGGGATTGTTGGCCACCCGCTTGCCGGCATCGAGCGATCGCATGGTGTCGTCGAAGCCCTTCGGCTCGGCCGAGTAGATCGCAACGCCCGGGCACTCCTCGGCCAGCGCCAGCGCGCAACCCGATATCAGCCCGCCGCCGCCGCACGGCACGATCACCGCGTCGAGGTCGGCCTTCGCGTCGCGGGCCTGGCGGGCGATCTCGAGCCCGACCGTGCCCTGTCCGGCGATGACGTAGCGGTCGTCGTAGGAGGGCACCAGGGTGGCGCCGCGTTCCTTGGCCAGCCTATCGGCGATGTCCTCGCGGCTTTCCCGCCCACGGTCGTAGAGCACCACCTCGGCGCCATAGGCGCGGGTGTTGGCGATCTTGATCGCCGGTGCGTCGCGGGGCATGACGATCGTCGCCGGGATGCCGAGCATGCCGGCCGCCGCGGCAACGCCTTGCGCGTGGTTACCCGACGAAAACGCGACGACGCCCAGCTGTCGCGCCGCGCCGTCGAGCCGCGACAGTCGGTTGAAGGCGCCGCGGAACTTGAACGAGCCGGTGCGCTGCAGCGGCTCGGCCTTGACCAGCAGCTGGCCGCCGACGCGCTCGTTGAGGAGAGGGCTTTCCAGCAGCGGCGTCGTGACCACGTGCGCGGCGATGCGCTTCGCGGCGTCGGCGACGTCGGCGTAGGTCGGCGGCTCAGGCACGGGCGAGGTGGGCATCGATGGCTTCCAGCACGTTCGGCTCGTTGAGGGCGGTCGGGTGGCCGCAGTCTTCGACCACCACCTGCGCGAGGCCGGGCATGAACTCGGCCATGCGGCGGAAGGTCTCGGCGCTGAGCACGGTCGAGCGTTGGCCGCGCACCGCCAGCACCGCCACCCGCCGCAGCGCGCCGAACAGCGGCCACATGCTGACGTTTCGTGCCGAGGCGCCGGCGAATTGGTTGACGATGGCGTGGTCCCAGTCGTGGACGAACCCCCGGCCCGGCTGCTCGCGGTAGGTGTTACGAGCGATGGTCAGCCAGTCCTCCGGCGAGCGCGCCGGCAGGTCGGGGAAATTCTTGCGGATGTAGTCGGCCGCCGATTGCAGGTCGGGAAAGCGTCGCTCTTCGCGCATGTAGGCGACGATGTTGCCGACGCCGGCGCCGCCGACCTCGGGCCCGATGTCGTTGAGGATCGCGCTGGCGACCGCGCCCGGGGTCGCCACCGCCATCACCATGGCGATGATGCCGCCGAGCGAGGTGCCGATGACATGTGCCTTGTGCACGCCGCAGGCGACGAGCAGATGACGGATGTCGTTGACGTAGGTCGCGGGATTGTAGTTCCGCCAGTCGGGATCGTAGGCCGAGCGGCCGCGGCCGCGGTAATCGGGGCACAGCACCCGGCGGCGGCGCGACAGCCGCAAAGCCAGGTCGGCGAAATCCTTCGAGTTGCGGGTGACGCCGGGCAGGCACAGCGCCGGCGTCTCATGCGACAGCAGATCGCCGTAGTCGCGGAAGTACAGCTTCAGCCCGTCCTGGGCCGTCAGCCATCGTTCGCGGTAACCGGGAGCGCCGTCGATCATGGTGGCGTGCGGCCTACAGGCCGAGCAGCGGCGGCAGCGCCTTCAGGGTCTTGACCTCGTGCTCGGGCTTGCCGGGCAGGAGCTCCTTCGGCTGGCCGAAGCGGTTCACCCACACCACCCGGAAGCCGAAATTGGCTGCCCCGGCGGCGTCCCAGGCGTTCGACGACATGAAGCAGATGCGCTCGGCCTTCACCTTCAGTCCCTTGACCGCCAATTGGTAGACTCGCGGATGCGGCTTATAGATGCGGAGCGGGTGGATCGAAATTACATCGTCGAGCAGCTTGCCGATACCGGCGTTCTTGACCGCCGCCGCCAGCATCTTCGGCGAGCCGTTGGACAGGATCGCGGTCTTGATCCCCGCCTTCTTCAGGGTCTTCAGCACGCCCCTCACCTCCGGGTAGGCGTCGAGGCGCATGTAGATGTCCATCAACCGCTTGCGCAGCTTGGCGTCCTTGATGCCGAGCGTGGCAAGCGCGTAGTCCAGTCCGTCGCCGGTGATTTTCCAGAATTCCACGTATTCGCCCATCAGGCTGCGCAGCCAGGTGTATTCCAGTTGCTTCGTGCGCCAGATGGCGGCGAGCTGGTCGGCCTTGCCGCCGAGCGCGTCGCGACATTGGGCGGCCGCCGCGGCGACATCGAAGAGGGTGCCATAAGCGTCGAAGACGCAAGCGCCGATGTTGTTGATTTTCGCGGCCATGCGGTTGGCTTCCTTTCGCGGTCTTTTCCTGTCTGTCCTCCCCGGCGGAAGGCGGCCGGAAGACGAGGATTTATGCGCCGCCGCGCACGCACGGTCAACCGACGGCCGCGATCAATTCACGATCTATTGATGCAGGTCACGTACGAGCCCGAGGGCGACCTCTTCCTTGGCCAGGCTGTGGCGGTAGACCTGCAGGTTCTCGAGCACCCTCTGGACGTAGTTGCGGGTCTCGTGGAAGGGGATCAGCTCGACCCAGTCGATGGAATCGACCTCCTTGTCGCGGGGGTCGCCGTTTTCCTTGATCCATTGCCGGGCGCGATGGGGCCCGGCGTTGTAGGCGGCTAGCGCGAGCACGTAGGAGCCCCTGAATTCCTGCAGCAGCTCGGCCAGGTAAGCGTGCCCGAGGGTCAGGTTGTAGCCGCTGTCGGCGGTCAGCCGCCGGCGGTCGAACGGCAGGTCGAGGCGCTTCGCCACCTGCAACGCCGTATGCGGCATCAGCTGCATCAGCCCTTGCGCCTTGGCGTGGCTCTGCGCCTTGACGTTAAAGGCGCTTTCCTGGCGGACCACGGCCAGGATCAGCGGAGTCTCCAGCGGCGGCAGGCCGCCCTTGACATTGATCGGTGTCGGCACCGCAGCCGGAAACGCCGACTCGGCGAGCTTCACGCCGTCCTGTTTGGCGCGCTTGGCGACGGTGACGGCGAGGTCGGGCCGATCGCTGTCGCGCGCCAGCTCCGCCGTCATCACTCGCCATGCCGGCGACTTGGCCAGCTCGTCTAGGCGGAGCACGAACGGCCGCAGACGGTCGTGCTCGTCGATTTCGGCCAGCATTCTGATCGCTTGTACCAGTTCGTGGGCGTTGAAGGCCCTCCTTTCGTCTTCGGTCGGCGTCGGCTCGACCGGCAATTGCAGGCTGCCGCCGGGCCTGAGGCGCGCGGTGGCAAGCTGGCCGTAATAGGTCGTCGGGTGGTCGGCGGCCCGTTTGTACCAGGTTTCCGCCAGCTCAGTTTCCTTCATCTCATCCATGGCGCGGCCGATCCAATAGGCGCCGCGGGCGAGGCTGACCGGATACTTCACCGCCTCGTATTCCTGCACGAAGTGGCCGACGGCGGTCCTGGGATCGGCGAGGAAGCGCAGCGCGATCCACCCGGCCAGCCATTCGGCCTCGGCGAAGGCGCGACCGTGGCTCGGCTTCAGGCCGTGATCCTTTACCAGACGGTAAGCGGCGCTGACGTCGCCGTTGAACAGCGCGCGGCGGGCCAGAAACGCGCGCTCGGTCCACCAGCGCTCCGGGTAGACCAGGAAATCGGGCGGCGACCGCAAAATCTCGATCGCGCCATCGTACTTGCCGCGTTGCCGCCGCCAGCGTAGCCGCTCGTAGGCCAGGCCCGGGTCGTCCTTGAGGGCGGCCGGGACCTTGGCGATCAGGGTATCGACATTGCCCTCGCCGTGACGCAGACCCAAGCGCGCCTGGGCCAGCGCCCGGTAGTCGGCCGTCACCTTCCACAGCATCCGGTGCGCTGGCCAATAGCGGCCTTCCCACATCAGGCGGTCGAGCCGCCGGCGATGATCGTCGGCGGTCAGGAGCCGGCGGTGGCGGCCGTAGAACGCCAGTTCCCGGCGCTTGGCGAAATCGCCGTTGATCCACACCTCGCGCAACGCCGCCTGGCCTTCAGATTCCTTGCCGGTGGCCAGCCAAGCCTCGGCCTGGCGGGCGTTGCCGTCGGCGCTGATCGGCGGGCGCACGGCGAACCACTTGAGCACCATGTCGTCGGGCGTCGCCTGGCCCATCGCCTCCTCGGCCCGCCGTTGCAGGCCAACCTGGTCGGGCCATTCGGGGTTTTCGGCCATGAAGGCGGCGATCCGCGAGAAACCGTTGGCGGGATCCGGCCGGATCAGCGCCGACCAGGTGAGAATCTTGCGCGCCATGGGGTTGGCGATCTTGTCGCCGATTTTCGCGTCGGGCGAGCGCTTGCCGGCGTCGATCGCCTTCAGCGCTTTCTTCAGCAGCCGCGCGTCGTCGGCCGACAGCGTGGCGGCGCCGGCCGGCGCCACGGGCGCGATCAGCGCGATCGGCACCAGCGCAACCATCAGGCCAATCGCGATCGTCGCCACGATGCTGCCTGTCGTCCGATCGCTCAGAGCTTTCCCCCAGTGGTGATTCGAGTTGCGGTCCACCTCCGGCCGTCGCCGCCATGATACCCTTAAACCCCCGGCCGGCCATAGGACGTCGCCTATGGCGCCACGGTGCCGCCCAGGCCGGCCCAGGCGCTTGCCGCCATACGGGGCAGGGGGTATGTTCGCCCGTAACCCCGCCAACCCACGGGAAAAGGGGAGGAAGCCATGTTCCGGGGATCCATCACCGCCCTGATCACGCCGTTCAGGAACGGCAAGCTCGACGAAACCGCATTCCGGTCGTTCGTCGAATGGCAGATCGAGGAGGGCACCGAAGGACTGGTTCCGTGCGGAACCACCGGCGAATCGCCGACGCTCAGCCACGCCGAGCACAAGCGGGTGACCGAGATTTGCATCGATGCCGCCGACGGCAAGGTGCCGGTGATCGCCGGCACCGGCTCCAATTCGACCGTCGAGGCGATCGAGCTGACCGAGCACGCCAAGGAAGCGGGCGCCGCGGCGGCGCTGGTCGTCACGCCTTATTACAACAAACCGACCCAGGAGGGCCTGTACCGGCACTACAAGGCGATCCACGACGCCGTCGATCTGCCGATCATCATCTACAACATCCCCGGCCGCTGCGTCGTCGACATGACGGTCGACACCATGGCCCGGCTCGCCGAGCTGCCGCGCATCATCGGCGTCAAGGACGCGACCGCCGATCTGGCGCGACCGATGGCGACGCGGCTGGCGATCAAGAAGGAGTTCTGCCTGCTGTCGGGCGAGGACGCCACCGCGGTGCCGTTCCTGGCCGGCGGCGGCCACGGCTGCATCTCGGTGACCGCCAACGTCGCGCCACGCATGTGCGCGACCATGCACAAGGCGTGGCGCAAGGGCGACCTCAAGACCGTCATGGATCTGCAGGACCGGCTGATGCCGCTGCACCAGGCGCTGTTCTGCGAGACCAGCCCCGGACCGGTGAAGTACGCCGCCAGCCTGCTCGGCAAGTGCAACGCCGGAACCCGGCTGCCGCTGGTCGAGATCAAGGACGCCAGCAAGGAACGGGTAAAGAAGGCGATGGTCAACGCCGGGCTCGTCAACTGAGCCCCATCCCGAACGGCTGATGGCCGCCAAGAAAAAGAAGCGCAAGCCTGGCCGACTTGCCGCCCAGAACCGGAAAGCGCGCCGCGACTACACCATCGGCGAAACCTTCGAGGCCGGCATCATGCTGACCGGTACGGAGGTAAAATCGTTGCGCCAGGGCCGCGCCTCGATCGCCGAGGCCTACGCCGCCGACCGCGGCGGCGAGCTGTTTCTGCAGAACGCCTATATCCCCGAGTACGCCGCCGGCGGCATCGCCGCCCACGAGCCGCGCGGGCCGCGCAAGCTGCTGCTGCACCGGCGGCAGATCAACAAGCTCATGGCCGAGGTGCATCGCAAGGGGATGACCCTGGTGCCGCTCAGCGTCTATTTCAACAACCGCGGCATCGCCAAGGTCGAGCTGGCGGTCGCCGAAGGCAAGCGCCGGGTCGACAAGCGCGCCGCCATCAAGAAGCGCGACTGGCAGCGCCAGAAGGCACGGCTGATGCGCGGCAAGGGGTAGGGCGGGCGCGACCGCGGCGGCCGTCAGCGGCGCCGGTACTGGGCGGCGCCGAACAGGTTGTTGCGGGTCTTTTCGTCGAGCTCCCAGCCCTTGCGCCGCTTGTCGGCCAGCACCGCGAGGCCGCGCTTGACCGCGGGCCGCGCGTCGATGGCCTCGAACCAGCGCTTCAGGTTGGGAAAGTCCTCGAGCTTCTGGCCCTGGCGCTCGTAGGGGCGGATCCACGGGAACGCCGCGATGTCGGCGATCGAATAGTCGCCGGCGAGGTACTCGGCCTCGCCGAGGCGGCGATCGAGCACGTTGTAGAGCCGGCTGGCCTCGTTGGTGTAGCGAGCGACGGCGTACGGAATCTTCTCCGGCGCGTACTGGCGGAAATGATGGGCTTGGCCGAGCATCGGCCCGAGGCCGCCCATCTGGAACATCAGCCACTGGATCACCAGATACCGGGACCGCGTTTCCTTCGCCAAGAATTTCCCCGTCTTTTCAGCGAGATACATCAGGATCGCGCCGGACTCGAACAGGCTGTAGAGCTGGCCGCCGGGGCCGTCGGGATCGACCATCGCCGGCATCTTGTTGTTGGGGCTGATCTTCAGGAACCCAGGCTGGAACTGGTCGCCGTTGTTGATGTCGATCGGGATCACTTTGTAGGGGAGCCCGGTCTCCTCGAGCATGATGTGGACTTTGTGGCCGTTCGGCGTGGGCCAGGTGTAGAGGTCGATCATCGTTTTCCCTGAAGGTTGTGGCGGGTGTGGCGGACGGCGATCATATCGCACCGGCGTTGCCGATTGCAGCCCCCTGCCCGGGGGCAGTATGGTTCATGCCCGCGGCGGCGGTTGCGCCCCGCGTATTGGCCGGGAGACTCGATCATGGACAAGCCGCTTTTGCACCTGGTGTTCGGGGGCGAAGTCAAGGACCCGCAGGGGTTCGATTTCGTCAACGTCGACCAGCTCGACATCCGCGGTATCTTTCCCGATCACAAGTCGGCGATGCAGGCATGGCGGGGGGCCAGCCAGGCCCATGTCGACCAGGCCAATTTCAAGTACGTGATCGTGCATCTGCACCGGTTGCTGGATCCGGAACATCCGGTGGAATTCCACGAACGTCAAAATGAGCGCCGCGGCGGCGACCGGCGGTAAGGTCGGCGAGGTTCCGGACGCGTTAATTTCGCGCCTCAAGAAAATAATGTAATTTGTTGATTAATATATATTTATATTAGACCAGCCTGCTACCTGGCGGCGGCCCCCGCGATGGCCGCCAGCAGCGCCTCGTAGGTTTCGTGGGCGGGGATGTTCGGGAACTCGGCGACCACATTGGCCGGCGCCCGATAGAAGAACCCGGCATCGGCTTCCTGCAGCATGCCGGTGTCGTTGTAGGAATCGCCCGCCGCCGCCACCCGGAAGTTCAAGGCCTTGAACGACCGCACCGCCTGGCGCTTGTGATCCTTGATGCGGATGCGGTAGCCGCAGACGCGGCCGGCGGCGTCGGTTTCCAGGTGATGGCAGAACAACGTCGGCCAGCCGAGCCGCCGCATCAGGGGGCCGGCGAACTCGTAGAAGGTGTCCGACAGCACCACCACCTGGTAGCGCTCGCGCAGCTTGGCCAGGAACGCCTCGGCACCGTCGAGGGGGCGCATCGCGTCGACCACCTTGCGGACGTCGGCGAGGCCGAGCCGGTGCTCGTCGAGCAGCCGCAGGCGCTGACGCATCAGCTTGTCGTAGTCGGGGATATCGCGGGTGGTGGCGCGCAGCGCCGGGATTCCAGTCAGTTCCGCGAATTCGATCCAGATTTCCGGCGTCAGCACGCCTTCCATGTCCAGGCAGACGATGTCAACCACTCGGCACCTTCCTCTCGCAAATCGGGCCTCTCGCAAATCGCGGCCAAGGGTATAGCAACCCGGGGAAACCCCCGGCAATCGCCCATTCATCGCCTGGGTCATCGCCCGGGCAGGCGGGCGGTGACGTCTCGGAACACGGCCTCGAACATTTCAGGCGTCAGCTTGCCGGTGTTGGTGTTGTAGCGCGAGCAGTGGTAGCTGTCGGCGAGCGTCAACGCTCCGGAAAGCCGGTGCAGACGGCCGTGGCCGAAGGGATGGGCGCTTTTCCGCAAGCCCAGCGCCGCCAGCACCGCGCCGTGGGCGACGGCGCCGAGCGCCAGGATCACCTTGAGCCGGCTCAGGCTTGCGATCTCGGCCGCCAGGAACCGGCGGCATGCCTTGACCTCGGCGCCGGTCGGCTTGTTTTGCGGCGGCACGCAGCGCACCGCGTTGGTGATCCGACAATTGGCCAGCTTGAGCCCGTCGTCGGCCCGCGCGCCGTAGCTGCCCTCGGCGAGGCCGAACTTCAACAAGGTATCGTAGAGCAGCACCCCGGCGTAGTCGCCGGTGAACGGCCGACCGGTGAGGTTGGCGCCCCTGAGCCCGGGCGCCAGCCCGACGATCAAGAGGCTGGCATCGGCGCCGCCGAACGATGCCACCGGCGCGTTGTGCCAGTCGGGGTTGGCGGCGCGGTTGGCGCGGCGGAATTCGCCCAGGCGCGGGCACAGCGGGCAGTCGCGGCCCGGCTCGGCGCCCGGCTCGTTGCCCGCCTTGCCCGCGGGTGCGCCGGCGGGTTTGAGAGTACCGGCGGGAGACGCCACGGCTTGAACCTCCGGCCCCGGAAACCCTAGGCGATCTCGATCTGCGGGTCGAAATTGCCCGACGGGCCGGCGCCGTTGTTACGGTCGTGGTTGTGGTGGACCTCGATGCGGCGCTGGATGTCGGGCTGAATGTCCTGGAGCTCGATGAAATTATCGGCCTGCCGGCGCAGCTCGTCGGCCGCCATCGGTGGCTGCGAGCGCACCGTGCTGACCACGGTGACGCGCCGCCCTTTGCGCTGCACCGCCTCGACCAGCCGCCGGAAATCGCCGTCGCCGGAGAAGATCACCACGTGATCCAGGTGGTCGGTCATCTCCATGACGTCGATCGCCAGCTCGATGTCCATGTTGCCCTTGATCTTGCGGCGGCCGGCGGCGTCGGTGAATTCCTTGGTCGGCTTGGTGACCATGGTGTAGCCGTTGTAGTCGAGCCAGTCGACCAGCGGCCGGATCGGCGAGTACTCCTGGTCCTCGAGCAACGCGGTGTAGTAAAAGGCGCGGATCAGAATGCCCTTGGCGGCGAACAACTGGAGCAGGCGCTTGTAGTCGATATCGAAGCCGAGCGCCCGGGCGGCGGCGTAGAGGTTCGAGCCGTCGATGAAAAGAGCGATGCGTTCCTGGGGATAAAATGTCATAACTCATTGTCCTTTCTTGAAAATTCGTGGCCCGGGAGGACCGGCTTCCCGAAAATCGGCAATCCCGGCGAAAAATCACCGGTCCGGGCTACGTCCGTGGGGCCGTCGCCCGGAAACACGCCGGATCATGCGGACAAAGCCGCCCGGCTCTAAGTATTAATCTGGGGATTATATCATTCGGCGACAAGTGTTTCTTGAGGAATTGCGGCTGTGATCCTGATCGGTATCGGCGCCAATCTGACCCATCCCCGCTACGGCCCGCCGCGCGCCACTTGCGGCGCGGCGCTGGCAAGCCTGGCCGAAGCGCCCGGCGTGGCCGTCGCCGCCCGCTCGCGTTGGTACCGGAGCGCGCCGGTGCCGGCCGCCGACCAACCGTGGTTCGTCAACGCCGTTGTGCGGGTGGAAACCGCCCTCGACCCGGCCGCGCTGATGACGCTGCTGCTGGCCACCGAACAGGCGTTCGGGCGCCGGCGCGGCGAGCCGAACGCGGCGCGCACCCTTGATCTCGACCTGCTGGCCTACGGCGAGTTGGTGATCGGAGAGAGCGGCGCCGCCGCGCCGGGTGCGAGACAAGCGCCGGCGGTGACGCTGCCGCACCCGCGGCTTCACCAGCGGGCGTTCGTACTGCTGCCGCTGCGCGACGTGGCGCCGGCGTGGCGGCATCCGGTCACCGGCATGGACGTCAAGGCGCTGATCGCGGCGCTGCCGCCCGGCCAGACGGCGGAAGCGATGGCCGACGCGGCGGGCGCATTCGGCAGCGAATGGAACGCCCCGCCACGGCCGGCAGGCCCGGATAACCGGGCGTATTAAGGCTGCCGGGCGGCCCCGGGCGGATAGCGGTTTTTCGGCATTTCCCTTGCCTTCCGCCGCAGCGCAAAATATATAAACGGCGCCCCTCTGTTTCTGTCCATGCCAAGGAGTTGTCCCGATGGCCCGCGTCACCGTCGAAGATTGTGTAACCAAGGTTCCCAACCGGTTCAAGCTGGTCATGCTGGCAGCGCAGCGCGCCCGCGCCGTGGCCGCCGGCGCCCAGTTGACCGTCGAGCGCGACAACGACAAGAATCCGGTGGTGGCGTTGCGCGAAATCGCCGACGAGACCATCGATCTGGAAGAGCTGGAGGAATCGCTGGTCCGCGGATTGCAGAAGTTCGTCGAGATGGACGAGCCGGAAGAGGACGAGGTCGACCTGCTGGCCATCCAGCAGGAAATGACCGGCGCCGCCGACGCGCCGACCGGCCGCAAGCCCGAGGACGGCGAGCCCTTGGACGAGGCCGGGGACGAAGGCGACGACGAGCTTACCGCCGAGGACGAGGCGGCGGCCATGGACGTGGCCGGCGACGTGGCCGGCGACGTGGTCGACGACAAAGACAAATAACCCCGAAGGATAGGCTTTTGAATGCGGCGGCGTAATCGGTTTATCGGGCATAGCCGCCGCTGCCGTCGCGTGACCGCCGCGCACCGCCGCGACGCCAGGGAAGCGGTCCCATGATTCGCCAGTTCCAGCTCGTCGAAAAGGTCAAATCCTACGATCCCAACGCCGACG
Organism: Rhodospirillales bacterium; assembly: GCA_036393575.1. Taxonomy (GTDB): domain Bacteria; phylum Pseudomonadota; class Alphaproteobacteria; order Rhodospirillales; family Casp-alpha2; genus JACPJY01. The sequence continues at coordinate 11,008 of DASWGT010000075.1, forward strand.
AGGACGCGCTCAACCGCGCCTACGTGTTCGCCACCAAGGCGCACGGATCGCAGACCCGGCTTTCCGGCGACCCTTACTTCTCGCATCCGCTCGAAGTCGCCGGCATCCTTACCGAATACAAGGTCGACTTCTCGACCATCATCACCGCGCTCCTGCACGACACCATCGAGGACACGGATACCTCGCTCGACCAGATCAAGGGCCACTTCGGCGGCGACGTGGCGCGCCTGGTCGACGGGGTGACCAAGCTGACGCGGATCGAGTTCCAGTCCGACCAGGCCAAGCAGGCCGAGAATTTCCGCAAGTTCGTCCTCGCCATGTCCGAGGACATCCGCGTGCTGCTGGTGAAGCTCGCCGACCGGCTCCACAACATGCGCACGCTGCATTACATCGCCGATGCCGAGAAGCGGCGGCGCATCGCCATGGAGACCATGGACATCTATGCGCCGCTGGCCGAGCGGATCGGCATGCAGGAGATGAAGACTGAGCTCGAGGACTTGGCGTTCGCGGAACTCAACCCGGAAGCGCGCAAATCCATCCTCAAGCGGCTCGAGTTCCTGCGCGAGCGCGGCGGCGACCTGGTCACCCGCATCATCACCGAACTGACGAAGCTGCTTGCCGATCACGGCGTCAAGGCGGCCATCAGCGGCCGCGAAAAAACGCCGTATTCGATCTGGAATAAGATGCAGCACAAGGAAGTCGCCTTCGAACAGCTCGCCGACATCATGGCGTTCCGCGTCGTCGTCGACACGGTTGAGGATTGCTATCGCGCGCTCGGCGTCGCGCACGGCGCCTATCCGGTGGTCCCCAACCGGTTCAAGGATTACCTCTCGACACCGAAGCCCAACGGCTACCGCTCGCTGCACACCGGGGTATTTGGGCCGGAACGCCAGCGCATCGAGTTGCAGATCCGCACCGCCGAGATGCACGACGTGGCCGAACACGGCGTCGCCGCGCACTGGAACTACAAGCAGGGCTCCGGCAAGACCGCCGGCCCCCAGTACCGGTGGTTGCGCGAGCTTCTGGAAATCCTGGAGCAGGCCTCGGGCCCGGAGGAATTCCTCGAGCACACCAAACTCGAGATGTTCAAGGACCAGGTTTTCTGCTTCACGCCGCGCGGCGACCTGATCAATCTGCCGCAGGGCGCGACGCCGGTGGATTTCGCGTACGCCGTGCATTCCGAGGTCGGCGACCGCTGCGTCGGCGCCAAGATCAACGGCCGCATGATGCCGCTCAGGAGCGAGCTCAGGAACGGCGACCAGGTTGAGATCATCACCTCGAAGGCGCAGACCCCGTCGCCGACGTGGGAGCGGTTCGTGGTCACCGGCAAGGCGCGGGCCCGCATCCGGCGCTTCATCCGTCTCCAGGAACGCGATCAATACCTGAAGCTCGGCCGCGCCATGCTGCAACGCGCGTTCCGGGAAGAGGGCTACGAATATTTGGACAAGGCCATCGACGGCGTGCTCGGCGTGTTCTCCCAGCCTTCGGTCGATGACCTTTGCGCGCGCGTCGGCGCCGGCCTCCTCAAGGCCCGCGATGTGGTCGAGGCGGTATTCCCCGGCACCCGCAAGAAAACGAAGAAGGCTGACGACAAGGTGGTGCCGCTGGCGCGCGTGCGCGGCAAGCAGACGGGCGAGGGCGATAAGGGCGCGGTCTCGATCAAGGGGCTGATCCCCGGCATGGCCATGCATTTCGCCGGCTGCTGCCATCCGTTGCCGGGCGACCGGATCGTCGGCATCGTCACCACCGGCAAGGGCGTCACCATACACACCATCGACTGCGACACGTTAGAGAACTTCGTCAACGACCCGGAACGCTGGCTCGACGTGTCGTGGGACGTGGACGGCAAGGTGCCGCAGGTGCACGTCGGCCGCATCCACCTGACCGTGCTCAACGTGCCGGGAAGCCTCGGCGAGCTGTCGACGGTGATCGCCCGCAACGAAGGCAACATCTCGAACCTCAAGATCACCAACCGGACGCCCGAGTTCTTCGACATGCTGATCGACATCGAGGTCCGCGACGTCAAGCACCTGACCAACGTGATCGCGGCCCTGCGCGCCAATCCGGCGATCAATGCGGTGGAGCGCGCCCGCGGCTGACCGACCGGGCGCCGCGTCGCCGGCACCCAAGTTCCCGAGCCCGTAACCCCCGCAACGAGACACCGACAATGGCCCGACGCCGCAACAAGCCTTGGCACTCCCGGCGCCCCCGCAACCGCACGGTTGCCAGGGGCCGGCCGGAGACGCTAAAAGCTCCTGAATTCGGCGGAATTTTGGCTGCCCCGCAGGTGGTGATTGAGGGCAGCAAGGAGCAGAGGCCATGAAGCGCATCCTGCGTCTCGGCGTCAACATCGACCATGTGGCAACCATCCGCAACGCCCGCGGCGGCCGCCACCCGGATCCCATTCGCGCCGCCAAGCTCGCCGAAGACGCCGGCGCCGACGGCATCACCGCGCACCTGCGCGAGGACCGGCGGCACATCTCGGACGACGACATCGCCGGCCTGATGGCCAAGCTCGAGGTGCCGTTGAACCTGGAAATGGCGGCCACCGACGAGATGCTCGCGATCGCCCTTCGCCACCGGCCGAACGCCGCCTGCATCGTGCCGGAAAAGCGCGAGGAAAGGACCACCGAGGGCGGGCTCGACGCAGCCGGCGGCCGCCGTCACCTGAAGCCCTACGTCGAGGCGCTCAAGAAAGCCGGCATCCGGGTGTCGCTGTTCATCGAGCCGGACGCGGCGCAGCTCGAGGCGGCGGTCCGGCTCGGCGCGCCGGTGGTCGAGCTGCACACCGGGGCATATTGCGGGGCCAGGGGCCGCAACCGGGAGACGCAGTACCGGCGCCTGCTCGACGCCGCCGCCGTCGCCGAGAAGCTCGGCCTCGAATGCCACGCCGGCCACGGGTTGACCTACACCACCGTTGGGCCGGTCGCCGCCATTCCGACAATCGTCGAGCTCAACATCGGCCACTTCCTGATCGGCGAGGCGATCTTCGGCGGCCTGGAAAGCGCCATCAAGCGAATGCGGGCGCTGATGGACAAGGCGCGCTCGGAGGCCGGCGGCGAACGCTCGGCGTAAGACGGTAGCGCGCACCGGACCACGACAACCGGCAGGGGAAATGGGCAGGGGAGCGGCAGCGGCGATGATCATCGGCATCGGCACCGACTTGTGCGACATCCGCCGGATCGAGAAGACGCTGGCCCGCTTCGGCCGGCGCTTCGTCGAGCGCCTGTACGTCGAGAGCGAGCAGGCCAAGGCCGAACAGCGGCGGAGCCCGGCGGCATCCTACGCGCAAAGCTTCGCCGCCAAGGAGGCGTGCGCCAAGGCGCTCGGCACCGGCTTCCGAAAGGGCGTGTTCTGGCGAGACATGGTGGTCGCCAACCGTCCCGGCGGGCAGCCGTACATGGTGCTCTCCGGCGGCGCCAAGCGCCGCCTCGAGACGCTGACGCCGCCGGGAATGGAGGCCCGCGTCGACGTGTCGCAAACCGACGAATACCCGATGGCCCACGCCATGGTGGTGATCTCGGCGGTGCCCAGGAGCGATGCGCCTTGACAGTCGGCGGCGAGGCTGGCTTGATCGCCCGGCTATTTCGCCCCTCATCCCGGGTAATTGTTTAAAATCAATTCGTTAAGCGGCCGATTGATGGACCAAAGGAAGCCGAGCGGGTTTCGTGAGACGGTGACCACCGTCATCTACGCGATCCTGATCGCGCTGGCGGTGCGCACCGTCGCCTATGAGCCCTTCAACATCCCGTCCGGCTCGATGATTCCGACGCTGCTGGTCGGCGACTACCTGTTCGTCTCCAAGTTCTCTTATGGCTACAGCCGCTATTCGCTGCCGTTCAGCCTGCCTTTGATCCCGGAACGGATCCTGTTCACGCCGCCCGATCGTGGCGACGTCATGGTTTTCAAGCTGCCGACCGACAACAAGACCGATTACATCAAGCGCATCGTCGGCCTGCCCGGCGACACCGTGCAGCTCAAGGACGGCGTCCTCAATATCAACGGCAAGCCGGTGCAACGCGAGCGGGTGGACGATTTCGTCAACCAGGACTCGCTCGGCAACTTCGTGCGCGTGCCGCGCTACCTGGAGACGCTCCCCAACGGCCGCAAGCACTACATCCTCGAGGTCACCGAAAACAGCATCTTCGACAACACGCCGGTCTACAAGGTGCCGGAAGGCCACTACTTCGCCATGGGCGACAACCGCGACCGGTCGCGCGACAGCCGCTTCCTCAACGAGGTCGGGTACATCCCGGCCGAGAACCTGATCGGGCGCGCCGAGTTCCTGTTCTTCTCCGTCAACGGCTCGGTGTGGGAAATCTGGAAGTGGCCAAAGTCGTTGCGCTTCGACCGCCTGTTCCAGGGCATCGAATGACGCGACGCAAGGCCAGCCGCAGCGACGATAAGCCGGCGGCCGACCTTACCGGTTTCGAAGCCGCCCTCGGTTACAGCTTCCACAATCCGGCGCTGCTCGCCCAGGCGCTGACACATTCCAGCGCCGCCGCCAGCCGCGACCAATCGAACGAGCGGCTAGAGTTCCTGGGCGACCGAGTGCTCGGGCTGACGGTCGCGGGGTTGCTACTGGAGACCTTCCCGGATGAGGACGAGGGCCAAATCAGCTACCGATTTTCGGCGCTGGTGATGAGCCCGACGCTGGCCCGCGTTGCCGCCGCGGTCGGCCTGCCGCCGCACGTGCGCCTGTCGGAAGGCGAGCAGGCCGCCGGCGGCCGCGACAACCCGACGCTGCTCGCCAACTGCTGCGAAGCGGTGATCGCCACCATCTACCTCGACGGCGGCCTGGAGGCGTCGCAGGCGTTCGTGCGCCAGCACTGGCGAGGGCTGATGGACGAGGCGGCGAAGCCGCCGAAGGATGCCAAGACCCTGCTGCAGGAGTGGGCGCAGGCCCAGGGCCTGCCGTTGCCGCGTTACCGCATCGCCGGCCAGAAGGGCCCCGGTCACGCGCCGCTGTTCCTGGTCGAGGTGGCGGTCCAGGACCGGCCGCCGGCTGAGGCCGAGGGCCCGAGCAAGCGCGCCGCCGAACAAGCGGCGGCAGCGTTGATGCTGCGGCGGCTCGGGGCGGAGACGTGACCGCGGCGACCGATACCCGGGCCGGCTTCGTCGCCGTCGTCGGCGCCCCCAACGTCGGCAAGTCGACGCTGGTCAACAGGTTCGTCGGCGCCAAGGTGTCGATCGTTTCGCCGAAGGTGCAGACGACACGCACCAGGGTGCTCGGCATCTGCATGGCCGGCGCTGCGCAGTTGATCCTCGTCGATACGCCGGGAATCTTCGCGCCGCGCCGCCGGCTCGACCGGGCGATGGTCGCCGCCGCGTGGAGCGGCGCCGCCGACGCCGACGCGGTGCTGCTGGTGGTCGATGCCGAGGCCGGGCTGGACGGCGACACCCGGACCATCGTCGAGCGCCTGAAAGCCGCGGGCCGCAAGGCGGTGCTGGCTATCAACAAGGTCGACGCGGTGAAGAAGCCGAGGCTACTCAAGCTCACCGCCGAGCTCGACCGCGTCGGCATATTTACCGATACGTTCATGATCTCGGCCTTGACCGGCGACGGCGTCGAGGACCTGAAGCGGTTCCTGGCCGGCCGCTTGCCGCAGGGCCCGTGGCTCTTCCCCGAGGACCAGATTTGTGACATGCCGAACCGGCTGACCGCGGCCGAGATCACCCGCGAGCAGATTTACTTGCAGCTTCGCCAGGAGCTGCCGTACGCGGCCGCGGTCGAGACCACGGACTGGTTGGAAAAGGACGACGGCAGCGTCCGCATCGAACAGGCAATCTACGTCGAGAAGGAAAGCCAGAAGGCGATCGTGGTCGGCAAGCATGGCAGCCGCATCAAGGCGCTGGGCGAGGCGGCGCGGAAGCAGTTGGAGGCGATCTTCGGGCGCCGGGTGCACCTGTTTTTGCAGGTCAAGGTGAAGCCCAAGTGGGGTGACGACCCGGCCCGTTATCGCGACCTCGGGCTCGATTACAATGCCTGAGACTCGGCCTCAGAAATCTCGTATAATACCTTGAAATGGCTAGCTTAAAAATCTTGGCAATCAGCGCATTGACGGTCGCTTTTTCTGCCCTCGCGGCGCCGGCGGCGGCCGACGCCGCGCGCGTCGTCATCGACCAGCGCACCGGTGCCGTGGTGATGACCGGCGAGGTGCGCGTCGGCCGGGTGGCGGTAACGGCGGGCGGTCTGACGGTGCGCACCACCGAGGCGCCCGTCGTGTCGCAGCCGGGCCCGTTCGCGCGCTCCGGCAAGACGGTGGTCGTGCCGCGTACCCGGGTGCAGGTGGACGAAGGCCGCGGCAAGGCAGGGCGGCTGGTGGTGATCGAGGAGAACGCCAGACTCGACGAGCTGGTGGCGCGCCTCAACCGGCTCAAGCTCAGCCCCGGCGAGCTGATCCGGGTGTTGCAGGCGATCAAGGCCGCCGGCGCGCTGCAGGCCGAGATCGTGGTGAAATAGGGAGGGTTTGGCGTTAGCGGACCTTGCGGCGGCCGTAGGTCGACCGCTGAATTTTTTCGCGCTCTGCCTTCGGTCGCTCCACCGGCTCGCGGTCCTGCTTTTCGCGCTCAGCCTTGTCGCTGGTGATGGTGTCGCGCTTCTCCTGGCGCTGCTCGCGGCGAGTCTTCGGCTCGTCTTCCTCGACCTTGACTTCGTCGGTGATCTTTTTTTCCTGCTCGACCGAGGTTTCGCCAGGCTTTTCGCCACCCGCCGCCGCGGCCGGCGGCGCTTCCGTGGTCTGGGCCAGGGCCGGACCGCCGCGGAGCAGCAAGCCGGCGGCGGCCGAAGCGGCCAGCAACCACACTGCCCAGCGGCGGGAAACGATGAGGGGGTTCATCTGTTGCGCCCCTGGCGGCCGCCAGTCCGGCCGCTAACTCTTGCCCTTGCCTCTGTCATCGTCCTTGTTTTCTATGGCTTTTGCCCGCGTCCTTGTCATCTTCCTTCTTGGACTTTTTGCCCTTCATGTCGGACTTCGACTTCTTTTCCTTTTTGTCCTTGTCGGCGTTGTCGTCGTCCTTGTCCGCGTCTTTGGCGGTGTCTTTGGCGGCTTTCTCGGCCTTGTCCTCCTGCTTATAGAGGCC
>DASWGT010000076.1:0-5604 GCA_036393575.1 Rhodospirillales bacterium
GGTCAAGAACCTGTTCTTCTCGAACATGTCGGAGCGCGCCGGCAAGATGATGCGCGAGGACATGGAGGCGATGGGCGCGGTGCGCTTGCGCGACGTCGACGAGGCGCAGGCCGGCGTCGTCGCCACCGCCAAGGCGCTCGCCGATTCCGGCGAGATCGTCATCTCCACCGGCGACGCCGAGGGCGAACTCGTCTATTGATTCCCGCCCTACGCGGCCAACACGAATGGACTGAACCCTTTTGCAGACGGATACTTCCAACGTGAGCAGCGCCAAGAACCCGAAGCCGCCGGCCGAGGTGCGGAAATTCATGTTCGACCGCTCCTTCGACGTGGAGGTGCCGAAGAAGAAGGAAGAGATCGTACAGGAGAAGGTCGTCGAGGAGGTGGTGCCGGAAGTCGTCGTCCCGACCTTCAGCGAAGAGGAAATGAAAGCCGCGCGCGAGGAAGCCTTCGCCGCCGGCAAGCAGGAGGGCGCCGCCGACGCCAGGGCGTCGACCGAACGCGAGGTCATGGTGTCGCTGACCGGCATCGGCGAGCACCTGAAGAACCTGTCCGAGGCCCAGGACAAGGCCAATGCCTCGGTGCTCGAGACCGCCGTCATCGTCGCCGTCGGCATCGCCCGCAAGCTGTTCCCGGCGCTCAACGAGAAGCACGCGCTCGGCGAAGTCGAACGCATGGTGGCGATGGCCATGGAGCGCGTCCTCGAGGAGCCCAAGATCGTCGTCTACGTCAACAGCAAGCTGAAGGCGCCGCTCGGGGAACGCATGGCCGGACTCGCCGCCAAGGCCGGCTTCAAGGGCGAAATGACGATCGAGGGCGTGGACGACATCATCGTCGGCGATTGCCGCGTCGAGTGGATGGGCGGCGGCGCCCGCCGGCACCTGGACGAGCTGTGGCGGGAGATCGACGAGGTCGTCGAACGCAACCTCGGCGACGGCTCCACGGCGGCGGCCGACGCCGTTGATCCGGAGCCGGAATCCCCGACCGTGAAAGCGGACACCGGCGGCGCTATACTTGACGGCGACGGAGACAAGACAACCGATCGAGAGGCTCACTGAGCCCGCGATCCGAGGAGACCATCATGGCTGAAGAGAAGAACCTCGAACTCAACGAACTCGAAGACAGCAAGCCCGCCGGCGGTGGCGGGGGCGAGAGATCGGGCGGCCTGCCCGACGTCAGCGACCTGCCGCGGTCGGCCAAGGACCTGGAGGCGGTCTACGACATCCCGGTCCAGGTTTCGGCGGTGCTCGGCAAGACCACGATGCAGGTCAGCCAGCTCCTGAAGCTCGGCCGCGGCGCTGTGATCGAGCTCGACCGCAAGGTCGGCGAGGCGATCGACATCTACGTCAACAACCGGCTGGTGGCGCGCGGCGAAGTGGTCGTCGTCGAGGACCGCCTCGGGGTGACGATGACGGAAATCATCAAGACCGAAACCACGGCATAAGGCGCGCGCGATGGCCGAAGAAGTCATTCCCCTTCACATCCGCAGGGTCCGCACCGCGATGGACACGGCCACCGTCGTCGGCCTGGTGTGCGGATTCGGCCTGATCGCGGGCGCCATCTACCTGGGCGGCGCGCCGTCAAGCTTCGTCAACACGCCGGCCATCCTGATCGTCGTCGGCGGCACGCTGGCGGTGACCACCGCGTGCTTCTCGCTGGCCGAGATGGGGCGCACGCTCAGGGTGGTGCTGAAGACCATATTCCATTCGTCCCGCGACCCCTCCGACGCCGCGATCCAGGTGCTGAAGATCGCCGAGATGGCGCGCAAGCAGGGCGTGCTCGCCTTGCAGAACATCCTCGGCTCGATCCAGGCCGAGCCGTTCCTTCACAAGGGCGTCTCGATGGTCGTCGACGGCACCCCCGGCGAGGAAGTGGAATCGATCATGCGCCGCGACCTGCACGCCACCGTGCAGCGCCACGCCAAGAGCACCAGCGTGCTGCGCAAGATGGGCGAGTTCTCACCGGCGATGGGCCTGATCGGCACCCTGATCGGCCTGGTGCAGATGCTGGGCAACCTGGATCATCCGTCGACCATCGGCCCGGCGATGGCGGTGGCGCTGCTGACCACGTTCTATGGCGCCGTGCTGGCCAACATGGTGTTCCTACCGCTGGCCGCCAAGCTCGAGCGCAATTCGACCGAGGAGGCGCTGGTCAGCAGCGTCTACATGATGGGCGCCGCCTCGATCGGCCGCCAGGAAAACCCCCGCCGGCTGGAGATGTTGCTCAACAGCCTGCTGCCGCCGGCGCAGCGGGTCCGTTATTTCGACTAGCTGGGCGGCAGCGACGTCGCCGGTTGGAGAATAGGCATTATGCGGTTGCTCATCATCGGCACCCTGGAAGGCCAGATCGGCGCGGCGAGCCAGATCGCCATCCAGCGCGGCGCCAAGGTCCAGCAGGCCGACACGGTCGAGGCGGCGCTGGCCAGCCTGCGCTCCGGCCACGGCGCCGACCTGGTGATGATCGATGTCACCCTCGACGTCGCCGCCTTTATCAAGTCATTGGAATTGGAGAGGATTTCCCTTCCGGTCGTGGCCTGCGGCATCGGCAACGACACCAAGGCGGCGGTGCGCGCCATCCGCGCCGGAGCCAAGGAATACGTGCCGCTGCCGCCGAGCACGGACCTGATCGCCGCCGTGCTCGAGGCGGTGGCCGAGGAAAATTATGCCATCGTCCACAAGGACAGGAAAATGGCCGCCGTACTCCGACTCGCCGACCAGGTGGCGCCGAGCGACGCCGGCATCCTGATCACCGGGCCGTCGGGCACCGGCAAGGAGCTGGTGGCGCGCTACGTCCACGGCCGCAGCCGCCGCAAGGGCCACCGCTTCGTCGCCGTCAACTGCGCCGCCATCCCCGAGAACCTTCTGGAATCGGAGCTGTTCGGCCACGAGAAGGGCGCCTTCACCGGCGCCATCGCGCGCCGCATCGGCAAGTTCGAGGAAGCCAACGCCGGCACGCTGCTCCTCGATGAGATCAGCGAGATGGACCCGCGCCTGCAGGCGAAGCTGCTGCGCGCCCTCCAGGAGCACGAGATCGACCGCGTCGGCGGCGCGAAGCCGGTGCCGGTCGACGTCCGCATCATCGCCACCTCGAACCGCAACATGGAGGACGAGGTTGCCGGCGGCCGCTTCCGCGACGACCTCTACTTCCGCCTCAACGTCATGAACCTGAAGATCCCGGCATTGAAGGAGCGCCCCGACGACATCCCGGTGCTGGCCGATCACTTCGTCAAGAAGTACTCGGAAGCCAACGGCATGGCGGCGCTGCCGATCTCGGCCGAAACGCGCAAGCTGCTCGCCGCCCACGCCTGGCCGGGCAACGTGCGCGAGCTCGAGAACACCATGCACCGCGCCGTGCTGCTGGCCACCGGCGACGAGATCGGCCCCGCGGCGATCATGCTCAACAGCGAGCGCGCCGCCGCGGCCGGGTCCGAAGCCGCCGACGACGCCGCCACCACCGCCGGCTTGGTCGGGCGCACCGTCGCCGACGTCGAGCGCGAGCTGATCATCGACACCCTGCAGCACTGCCTCGGCAACCGCACCCACGCCGCCACCATCCTCGGCATCTCGATCCGCACGCTGCGCAACAAGCTGAAGCAATACGGCGAACAGGGCTTCCAAGTGCCGACGCCCGGCGACGGCGAGCGCCCGAACGCCTGATGCGACCGACGTGAACGACCGACACCGCCCAAGGACGATCTGACACCATGGCCGAGGCCACCACTCCCGCGACACGCCCCGCCCGCACGCCGGCCACCACCGGCAACGGCGAGCCGGGGGCGAAGGAATTCGACTTCAAGGGCTCGCTCGCCGCCGTCGCCGGCCGCGGCGACATCCTGCTCGCCCTCGGCGTCGTCTCGATCCTGGTAGTGCTCATCCTGCCGCTGCCGAAATGGGCGATGGACGTCAGCCTGGCGTTCTCGATGACGTTCTCGGTGCTCATCCTGATGGTCGCGCTGTTCATAGAAAAACCGTTGGATTTCAATGCCTTCCCGACCATCCTGCTGCTCGCGACGATGATCCGGCTGGCGTTGAACTTGGCCTCCACCCGTCTGATCCTGGCCAACGGCCACGAGGGCACCGACGCCGCCGGCCAGGTCATTCAGGCGTTCGGCGGCTTCGTGATGAGCGACAACTTCGTCATCGGCATCATCGTCTTCGGCATCCTGGTGATCGTCAACTTCATCGTCATCACCAAGGGTTCCGGCCGCATCGCCGAGGTGGCCGCCCGCTTCACCCTCGACGCCATGCCGGGCAAGCAGATGGCGATCGACGCCGATCATTCCACCGGGCTGATCGACGAGGACACCGCCCGCAAGCGCCGCCGCGATCTCGAGGACGAAAGCACCTTCTTCGGCGCCATGGACGGCGCCGCCAAGTTCGTCCGCGGCGACGCCATCGCCGGCATCCTGATCACCTTCATCAATATCATCGGCGGCATGATCATCGGCGTGGTGCAGAAGAACATGACGTTCGCCGACGCGGCCGACGTCTACACGCGGCTGACCGTCGGCGACGGCCTGGTGTCGCAGATCCCGGCGCTGATCGTGTCGACCGCCGCCGGCATGGTGGTGACCAAGGCCGGCATCACCGGCGCCACCGAAAGCGCGCTGTTCCGGCAGCTGGGCGGCCAGCCGCGGGCGCTCGGCATGGTGTCGTTCCTGTCGCTGGCGCTGGCGATCCTGCCGGGCATGCCGATGACGCCGTTCATCCTGTTGTCCGGTCTTTCCGGCGGCATCGCGTGGATGGTCCACTACCGGGCGCGGCGCAAGAAGGAAGACGAGATCAGCGAGATCGAGGCGAAAGCCGTCGATCCGGCCGCCCTCGCCGAAGAGCCGATCTCGACCGCGCTGCGCATCGATTACCTGCGCCTCGAACTCGGCTACGGGCTGCTGTCGCTGATCAGCGCGCCGCGCGACGGCCAGAAGCTGACCGACCAAATCAAGGCGCTCAGGCGTCAGATGGCGTCCGACGTCGGCTTCGTGATGCCGTCGGTGCGCATCCAGGACAACATGCAGCTTCCCGCCAACACCTACTGCGTGCGGGTCAAGGAGATCGAGGCCGGCCGCGGCGAATTGCGCCCCAACATGCTTTTGGTCATGGACCCTCGCGGCGAGGAAATCACGCTGCCCGGCGAGCGCACCACCGAGCCGACGTTCGGGCTGCCGGCGATGTGGGTCGAGGAGGCCAACCGCGAGGAGGCCCTGTTCCGCGGCTATACCGTGGTCGATCCGGCGACCGTCATCACCACGCACCTGACCGAGGTAATCAAGGACAACATGGCGGAGCTGCTTTCCTACGCCGAGACCCAGAAGCTCCTGGACGAGCTCGACAAGGAGCACCAGAAGCTGATCGCCGACATGATCCCGAGCCAGATCTCGCTCGGCGGCGTGCAGCGGGTGCTGCAGAACCTGCTCGCCGAGCGGGTCTCGATCCGCGACATGCCGACCATCCTGGAGGGCATCTCCGAGGCCTGCGGCCACACCCGCCAGGTGATGATGATCACCGAGCACGTACGGGCCAGGCTGGCCCGCCAGATCAGCGACATGAACACCAATGCCCAGGGCTTCATCCCGCTGATCACGCTGTCGCCGCAGTGGGAGCAGGC
>DASWGT010000077.1:0-1938 GCA_036393575.1 Rhodospirillales bacterium
ATCTCGATCATGATGTCGTCCGGAACGAGTTCGCCGCGATCCATGATCGCCTGCGCCCGTTTGCCGACCGGGGTTCCTGCCGCCACGGCGGCGCGCAGCATATCGCCGGTCGACAACTGGACGACGCCGTGCCGCTCGACCAGCCGCTGCGCCTGAGTGCCCTTGCCCGCGCCCGGCGGCCCGAGCAGCACCAGCCTCATCGCACTCGACCCTTGAGCTTCGATTTCTTGACCAAACCCTCGTACTGATGCGCGAGCAGATGGCCCTGAACCTGGGAAACCGTGTCGAGCGTCACGCTGACGACGATCAGGAGCGACGTCCCGCCGAAATAGAACGGCACGCCGGTTGCGCTGATCAGGAATTCCGGGAGCAGACAGACCAGCACCAGATAGCCGGCGCCGACAGCTGTGATGCGGGTCAGCACGTAGTCGATGTAGTCGGCAGTATTCTTGCCCGGACGAATGCCAGGAATGAAGCCGCCGTGCTTCTTGAGGTTGTCGGCCGTATCGCCCGGATTGAAGACGATCGCCGTGTAGAAGAACGCAAAGAAGGCGATCATTCCGCCGTACAGGATCAGGTAAAGCGGCTGGCCGCGGCCGAGGAGCGCCGTCACCGTTGTCAGCCAGCCCGGCCCGGTGCCCGCCGAGAAATTCGCCACCGTTACCGGCAGCAGCAACAGCGAGGACGCGAAGATCGGCGGGATGACGCCGGCGGTGTTCAATTTCAGCGGCAGGTGCGAGGCCTCACCCTGGAACATGCGGTTGCCGACCTGGCGCTTGGGATACTGGATGACCAGCCGGCGCTGCGCCCGCTCGACGAACACGATGAAGCCGATGACGACAATCGCCATGACGGCGACGCCGCCGATGATGACCGGCGACAGGGCGCCTTCGCGGCCGAGTTCCAGCGTGCCGACCAGCGCCGCCGGCAATTCAGCGACGATGCCGGCGAAGATGATCAGCGACAGGCCGTTGCCGATGCCGCGCGCGGTGATCTGCTCGCCGAGCCACATCAGGAAGACGGTGCCGCCGGTCAGCGTGATCATCGTGGTCAACACGAAGAAGATGCCGGGATTGATAACAATGCCCGTCGAGCCCTGCAGGCCGATGGCGATGCCGTACGACTGCAGCGCCGCCAGAATGACGGTGCCGTAGCGGGTATACTGGTTGATGACCTTGCGGCCCTGTTCGCCCTCTTTCTTCAGCTGCTCGAGGGTCGGCACGATCGACGACATCAACTGCATGATGATCGACGCCGAGATGTACGGCATGACGCCGAGCGCGAAGATCGCCATGCGCCCGACCGCGCCGCCGGAAAACATGTTGAACATGCCGATGATGCCGGTCGACTGGGCGTCGAACGCCTGCGCCAGGGCTTGCGGATCGATTCCCGGCACCGGGATGTAGGTGCCGAGGCGGTAGATGAGCAGAACGCCGAGCGTAAACCAGATGCGCTTCTTCAGCGCCTCGGCCTTGGCGAACGCCCCGAAGTTGAGGTTGGCTGCGAGTTGTTCTGCCGCCGATGCCATGGATCAGCTCCGCTTCAGGCGTTCTTCTGTTCCGCGTCCGCCGCGTCCGCCTGCTTGCCGAGGATTTCGATCGAACCGCCGGCTTTTTCGACCGCCGCCGCCGCCGCCTTCGACGCCCCGGCAACCTTCAGCGTCACCTTGGCCTTCAGTTCGCCGTTAGCGAGGATGCGAACGCCGTCGTGGACGCGACGGATGACGCCGGCCGCCTGCAGCGCCGCGGCGTCGACCGTCGCCTTGGCGTCGAGCTTGCCCGCGTCGATCGCCTTCTGGATGCGGTCGAGCCCGACCTCGGTATGGGTCTTTGCGAAGATGTTGGTGAAACCGCGCTTCGGCAGGCGCCGGTGCAGCGGCATCTGGCCGCCCTCGAAACCCTTGATCGAGACGCCGGTCCGCGACTTCTGGCCCTTGAC
>DASWGT010000078.1:0-2977 GCA_036393575.1 Rhodospirillales bacterium
GGCGGCGCGCGCCTGCATGCGGGCCGGGATTTCCTCACTCAACAGTTCCAGCAGCAGTTCGGGCATCGCTTAAGAGCCCTTCCCGGAGTTCAACCACGCCTCCGCCGAGCCCTTGGCCAGCGCGCGGACGCGGCCGATGTATTGGGCGCGCTCGGTGACCGAGACGGCGCCGCGGGCGTCCAAAAGGTTGAACAGGTGGCTCGCCTTCAGGCACTGGTCGTAGGCCGGCAGCGCCAGGCCGGCGGCGAGCGCGCGCTGGCACTCCTTCTCGGCGTCGGCGAAGTGACGCTTCAGCATGTCGGTGTCGGCGACCTCGAAATTGTAGGCGGAATGCTCCTTCTCGGCGCGCAGGAAGACGTCGCCGTAGGTCTTGCCGCCTTTCTTTTTGTCCACTCCGTCCCAGTCGAGGTCGTAGACGTTCTCGACCCCCTGGATGTACATGGCCAGCCGCTCGAGGCCGTAGGTCAGCTCCACCGACACCGGATCGCACTCGATACCGCCGACCTGCTGGAAATAGGTGAACTGGGTGATCTCCATGCCGTCGCACCACACCTCCCAGCCGAGGCCGGAGGCGCCCAGCGTCGGGCTCTCCCAGTCGTCCTCGACGAAGCGGATGTCGTGCAGCTTCGGATCGATCCCGAGCTCGGTGAGGCTTTTCAAGTAGACCTTCTGCACGTCGTCGGGGGACGGCTTCAGGATCACCTGGAACTGGTAGTAGTGCTGCAGCCGGTTCGGGTTTTCGCCGTAGCGGCCGTCGGTCGGCCGCCGCGACGGCTGCACGTAGGCGGCGTTCCAGGTCTCCGGCCCGAGCGCCCGCAACGCCGTCGCCGGGTGGAAAGTGCCGGCGCCGACCTCCATGTCGTAGGGCTGCAGGATGACGCATCCGTGGCCGGCCCAATAGGCCTGCAGCTTCAGGATCAGCGACTGGAAGTCGGATCGAAGCCTGGATTTCGACGCTGACGCCATTACGGCGGGGCTTTCAGACGGTTGTGCGCTGGCGCGCGGTTCGAACTCGACGTCGGGCGAAGTTACAAACCACCCGGGAGCCGGTCAAGCGGACCGCCACCGCCTGCGCCGTCTCGGCTTGGTCTCGTCGCGAATAACTTGGATCCGCCGAATCGATGGCGCGTACGCTGCGCCCGCCGATCGACTGTCGTTTCGACCTTGCGCCCGCGGGTGTGATCATCGCCGCGGCCGCCCACCCGATGTGCGTCCGTCGAATTGGGACGGTCGCCGCACCGTTGCCGAACCGTCACGATTCACGCCCCGGAAATTTTTTAAATTATCGTCATTTGTCGTCATATGTCGTCATTTTCGGCGGCGAACCGCGGCCGGTACCGGGCCCGCAAGGGAAATGCGACGCCCCCGACCCGGCAAAACTCCTTCAAGCCATTGATTCAACGCGCTTAATCGGCCTGAATTCGGCCCGGATTCCGGCACGAAATGTAAACATTCGTCATCATCCGTAAACATTTGTAATCGTCCCTGCGTGTCTCCGGCCGGCCTTCGCCTCGTCTTCCGCCTTCGCCGGCGTTACGCCTGACAGGTCAGCGGGTAAAGAACGTATATAGAACAACATAGGATATTTGTCAAGGGCAATCGGAGATATTTCCCTAATGAAGGCGCCCGCGTCGGCCGGGGACTTGTCGATCAGCAGCAGAAGGGTGAGAAGGCCGGAGCGGGAGAATCCCCGCCCGGTCCGTCACCCCGGGTAGGGACAATCGGGCTGACCGCACGACTTCGGCGCGCCGGCCGCCAGATAGGTGCCGCAGGTCGGGCATTTGATCATGGTCTCGGCATCCGGGTCGCCGCGGCGCCCCGTTGAGCCGCCCTTCAGCCGCTCGCGGTCCTGGCGATCGCGTTCGTCCTGGACGCGGCGGAGCCACTTGAACCCGTACCAGATCAGCACGATAACGGCGGCCGTGAATAGCAGCTTGGTGAGGCTGAAGCCGAACATGGCGGCCTTTCTATAGGTGTCTGAGTGCGGGGGTCAAGGAAGCGTTGTCGCGCTCCAGCGCGACGGAGCGAGATTACAGCCCGAAGCGGTTCCAGATCAGTCGTTCCTCGATGGCGGCGATGGTGGCCCCGGCCCAATCGGCGGGCGCCGGCCGGGCGCCGAAGGCAACCGAGAGTCCGAACCGTCGCCACAGCGGCGCCGCCTGTGTGACGCGCCGCAACTTCACCCGCTCGCCGAACTTGCCGCGCATGACGCCCCTGATATCCCCGAGGCCGTCGATTAGGCCCATTTCGAGCGCGCGCCTGCCGGTCCAGAAGGCGCCGCTGAACAGCTCCTTACGTCTAGCCTTCAGGCGCGCGCCGCGGCGCTCCAGCACCATCGCCTTGAAGCTTTCGTGGATGTCGCCCTGCAGGCTTTCCAGGTGCCTGACGTCGGACGCCTTTTCCGGCCGGAATGGGTCCAGCATCGCCTTCCTGTCGCCGGCGGTGTGCAGCCGGCGCTCGATGCCGAGGCGCTTGATCGCCTGGGTGAACCCGAAGCTGCCGGAGACGACGCCGATCGAGCCGATCACCGAACTGGCGTCGGCGTAGATCTCGTCCGCCGCCAGCGCCAGCCAGTAGCCGCCCGACGCCGCCACGTCCTCGGCGAAGGCGTAGACGGGGACGTCGTTTTCGGAGGCCAGGTCGCGGATGCGCTTGGCGATCAGGGAGGACTGCACCGGCGAGCCGCCCGGCGAGTTGACGGCCAAGGCGACCGCCTTGAGGCGGCGGAACTTGAATGCCCGCTCGATCACTTCGGCGAGGCCGGCGAGCGTCAGCCCGCGGCGGATTGGTCCCGGCCGGCCGATGATGCCGGCGAGCGGAATCACCGCCACCACCGGCGGCGGATCGCGGAAATGCTCGAGCGTGACGATCTTTCCCAGGTCTTCCAGTTTCATTGCATCCTCCCGGCGTCCCGGAGCGACGGCCCGCGTGAATTCTCGGGTGAATCATAGACAACGGTGCGGGCGACGGCAAACCG
>DASWGT010000079.1:0-1575 GCA_036393575.1 Rhodospirillales bacterium
GCCGTTTCCGCCGTCTCGCGGTCGCTGTCCTTGGGCAGGTCCAGCGTGCCGCGGAGCTTGCCGTTGACCTGGACGGCGATGGTAACATTCTCCTCGACGAGTTGCGCGGCGTCGGCGACCGGCCACGGCTCGTCGGCGAGAAACGTCTCGTGGCCGAGACTATGCCACAGATCCCCGGTCAAGTGGGGCATCATCGGGCCGAACAGGCGGACCGCCGTCTCCAGGCCGAAGCGCAGCGCCCAGCCGGCGCCCGGGTCCTTGGGGTCGAGGCCGTCGAGCTGATTGGTCAGCTCGCGGATGCGCGCGATTGCCTTGTTGAAGTGGAACCTGTCGAGGTCGTCGGACACTCCGGCGATGGTCTTGTGGGCGGCGCGAACCGCCGCTTCCGGTCCTGTGCCGAGCGACTTCGGCGTCGCCGCGCCGGCGGGCGCCAGCGGCATCTTCGGCTCGTTGACCATGCGCCACAGCCGGTTCAGATACCGCCAGGCGCCCTCGATCCCGGCGTCGGTCCAGTCGAGGTCGCGGTCGGGCGGGCTGTCCGACAGCATGAACAGGCGCGCCGTATCGGCGCCGTAGGTGTTGATGATGGCCTCCGGGTCGACGACGTTCTTGCGCGACTTGCTCATCTTTTCCGAGCGCCCGATGGTCACCGGCTTGCCGCCGGCCTTGGCGACCACGGTACCGTCGGCGGCCCGTGCCACCTGCTCGGGAAACAGCCAGCGGCCCTCGTCGTCGCGATAGGTCTGGTGACAGACCATGCCCTGGGTCAACAGCCCGGCGAACGGCTCCTTCAGCCCGAGATAGCCGCACTGCCTGAGCGCGCGGGTGAAAAACCGCGAATACAGGAGGTGCAGAACCGCGTGCTCGATGCCGCCGATGTACTGGTCCACCGGCAGCCAATAGTCGGCGGCGCGGCGGTCGAAGGCGGTGTCGGCGTCGGGCGAGCAAAAGCGCGCGAAATACCAGGACGATTCGACGAAGGTATCGAAGGTGTCGGTCTCGCGGCGCGCCTTGTTGCCGCACCTGGGGCAGGGCACGTCCTTCCACGTCGGGTGCCGCTCCAAGGGGTTGCCCGGCTTGTCGAGCGTCACGTCGTCGGGGAGCATCACCGGCAGGTCGCGCTCGGGCACCGGCACGACGCCGCAAGCGGCGCAGTGGATCACCGGGATCGGACAGCCCCAATAGCGTTGCCGGGACACGCCCCAGTCGCGCAGCCGGTAATTGACGCCCTTGCGGCCGGCGCCGGCCTTTTCCAGGCGCTGCACCACCGCCTTCTTGGCGTCCTCGACGGCGAGGCCGTCGAGGAAGTCCGAGTTGATCAGCACGCCGTCGTCCGTGTAGGCCTCGGCGCCGATGGCGAACGCCTCGGCGTCGGCGTCCTTGGGCGCGACCACGGGAATCACGTCGATGCCGTACTTGCGGGCGAACTCGAGGTCGCGCTGGTCGTGGGCGGGGCATCCGAAGATGGCGCCGGTGCCGTATTCCATCAGCACGAAATTGGCGACGTAGAGCGGCAGGGTCTTTCCCTCGACGAACGGGTGGCGGATGCGGACGCCGGTCTCGTAGCCGACCTTT
>DASWGT010000080.1:0-4779 GCA_036393575.1 Rhodospirillales bacterium
GGAAACCCGATTGCTGCGCCTGAAACAACCTTTGGAATCTTATAGACAACGAACGACTCGCAATAGTTGTTGCCCCGGCCTAAATCTCACTTAACAACCAAAGTGGCTTTATCCACTGAAAACAGGATTGGGGCGTCAAGAACCCAATTTCGAAAATGAATAGCCGATCGTGCATGTCGGTATTATACCTTAAAATAAAAACCGGAGCAGGATCATTAGTGTTGTGCAAGTAACAACTCCTCGCTCGGAGGAAAACTCGTGCCATCGGCACGTGGGCCTCCTCCCTTACCCCTCGACCTCGAACGCCGCCGGGTCGTCGCGCCACGGATCGAACAGGGCGGCGCCGGAGTCGCGCACGTCGCGGACGTTGCGGGTCGCCAGATATAGGTCGCGCTCGATGGCGTGGGCGGCGAGCAGCGTATCGACCACCGGCGGCGGCCGCCCCGACTCGCGCGCGACCCGGCCGCTGATCCGCCCCCAAAGGCGCACGCTCAAGTCGTCGAGAGAAAGCACGCGGCCCTGGAAGCGCGCCTCCAGGGCGGCCACCGCCGCCGCGAGCCTGGGCCGCGCGCCGGCGCCGGGCGCGAGCTTCTCGACGCCGTGGTCGTACTCGGCGAGCGTCAGGATGCTGATGAACAGGCGCTCCTCCGGCGCCTGCCGCGCCCACGCCGCCACCTTGGCGTCGCAGCCGGGCCGCGCCAGCTCGGCGACGACGTTGGTGTCGAGCAGCCAGCCGATCACAGATCGAGGTCGCGGCCGCGGTCGGGCGCGCGGCCGACGTCGATCTCGTTGAGCGCCGTCGCCTGCAGGAAGTCGACCAGCGGCTTCCGCGGCCGCCCGGCCGGCAACAGCCTGGCGAGCTCGTCGACGGCGATGACGACGACCGCGTCCTCGCCGCGGTAGGTGACCCGTTGCGGCCCCTCGGCGCGGGCCCGGCGCACCACCTCGCTGAACCGCGCCTTGGCGTCCTCGAGCTTCCATGGCCGGAGCGCGCCGAACCTAGCCCGCCCGGTGGCCAATCGCGGCGGGGCCTTGCGGGCGGCCTTTCCGACGCGGGGGCGTCGGGCACCGGCCTTGCCCTTGTTGCCCGTTTTGGTGCCCATGGGGGGTCTCCCGCTATCTGACTAGCTAGTCAGATTATCGCACGGGCCTGGCCCCGGCGGCAAGGCCGGCGGCGGGCGGTCTCCCCCGCCCCCTCTTTATCGCCCGCCGCCGCAATAGTATGATTCCGCCGCCGCGCCCATAAGGGCCCGGCCCGGGGGTTTCCGCTCGATGTCGCGCTCCGTTCCGCTTCTCCGCCATCACGCCATCGCGGCGGCCGTGCTCTTCGTCGCGGCGCTGGCGCTTTCCGGCTGCAAGGTGTTCATGTCCGGCCATTCGGCCGACTATTCGATCATCGTCACCGGCACCGGCGAGCTCGACCCCGCCACCGACACCATGCAGTTCCAGGTCGTCTACGAAGGCCTCGGCGTCACCTGCACCGGCTCGAGCCAGGGCCGCAGCGACGGCGTGCAGGGGCACACCGGCGGCTACACCTGCACCGACGGGCGCAGCGGCGGCGGCAAGTCGCAGGTCACCCACATGCAGGGCGGCACCGGCTTCATGACCGACAACTGCGGCAACGCCTTCGAATACGTGTGGGGGATCGACGCCGGCGCCATCACCGCCGCCGGCGACCAGTACCGGCGCATGAACGCCGGCAAGCAGGCGCCCGCCGCCGACAAGTGCGCGCTCGCCAAGGCCAAGACGGCGACGCCGGCGACGGCCGCGGCGGCGCCGGAGACGCCCGAGGAACAGCGGCTGGCGCGGCTGAAGAAGCTCTACGACGACAAGCTGATCGACGACGCCGAGTACAAGGTCCAGAAGCAGGCGGTGCTCAACCGCATGCTGGAGCGGGCGCAGGGCGCGACGGCGGGCGCGACGGCGGCGGCGCCGGCGGTGACGATGACGCCGGCCGAGCCGATGAAGGCCGGCGACATCCCGGCCAATGTCGCCTTCGGCCGCTACCACGCCCTCGTCATCGGCAACGATTCTTACGCCCACCTGCCGAAGCTGAAGACGGCGCGCAACGACGCCAAGGCGGTCGCCGCCTTGCTGGAGAAGGACTACGGCTTCTCGGTGACGCTGCTGATCGACGCCGGGCGGGCGCAGATCATCGAGAACCTGGACGCATTGACGGAGAAGCTCGGCGCCGAGGACAACCTGGTGATCTATTACGCCGGCCACGGCTGGCTGGAGCAGGACTCGGCGCGCGGCTATTGGCTGCCCATCGACGCGCAACCCAACCGGCGCGCCAACTGGATCTCCAACACCACCCTCACCGACACGCTTTCCAGCTTGCGCGCCAAGCATGTGATGGTGATCGCCGACAGCTGCTTCTCCGGCGCCCTGGTGCGCGGCGCCAACGTCGGCTTGCGCGCCGGCGACTACTGGCGGCGGATGGCGGCGAAGTGGACGCGCGTCGCCATGGTATCGGGCGGGCTGGAGCCGGTGGCCGACGGCAGCGACAGCCACTCGCCGTTCGCCAAGGCGCTGATCGGCGCCTTGCAGTCGAACGCCTCGGTGATGGACGGCACGCAATTGTTCGAGAAGGTGCGCCGGCCGGTGATGCTGGCCGCCAAGCAGACGCCGCAATACTCCGACGTCCGCCAGGCCGGCCACGACGGCGGCGACTTCCTGTTCGTGCGCCGGAAATAGCGGCGATCCCGTTTTCTCTGACTCGTCACCCCCGCGCAAGCGGGGGTCCAGGTTCTTAAAAAAACTGGATTCCCTGAGTTCACAAACGAAGTGCAACACCTTCTTGGGGAGGTGTTGCGATGGCACGAAGGTATTCCCAGTTGTCATTGGAGGAGCGGTGTGAGGTTTCCCGCCTTCACGCTGATGGGCGCTCGATCCGGCAAATCGCGGCGGCTCCGGATCGCGCGCCATCGACGATCTCTCGCGAGCCGAGCCGCAACGGCGGCCGCGCTGGCGGCCACGGCAGCGGGAGACGGCCCCGCCCTACAGCACCATCCTCTCGACCAGCGGCTTGACGATCAGGCCGTGGACGATGATCGAGAACAGCACCACGCCGCAGGCGATATCGAGGATGGCGAGCTTGTGCGCGACGTCGGGTAGCGACAGCGCACGCGCCACCGCGATCCCGTGCATGGCGCGGTAGCCGACGCGGCCGGCGGCGAGGAAGTTTCAACCGAGCGTGTCGTAGCGGGTTGTCCCGACCGACCACAACGACAATTTGGGCCGCCGTCCTGGAATTATGCGTCGGGCTCTGTTAACCTGTTCCCTGACAAATGAAAGGGAGATATAGGGAGACAGTCATGAACACGAAGATTCCCGAATGGGTCAAGCCGGCGGTGTGGGGCGGAATTGTCGGCGCCGTCGTTATCACGATCGTTGGGTTCAGCGCAGATTGGATAGTCACGAGCGGAGACGCCAACAAGCAGGCAGAGCGACGAGCCGAACAGGCCGTCATCGCCGCACTGACGCCGGTTTGCGTCGCACAGTTCAAGAAAATGGCGAAGGAAAAGCAGGCAACCCATCTCGCAGCACTGCAGGACAAAAGCTCCTGGCAGCGGGGCGACTACATCGAGGAGCAAGGCTGGGCAACCATGCCCGGAAGCAAAGAGCCGGACGACGAGGTCGCCGACGCATGCGCGGAAGAACTCCTCAAGGTTGCCAAAAAATAACGAGGTGAAGTCCGGCGGGCCGACCGCCCCCCGTCACCCTACCACGTCGAAATCCGCCGGGCCGTCGCGCTACGGGTCGAACATGGCGACGCGGGCCGGCGGCGGTACTGTCTCGGTTCGGCCTTTCTCCTTCGAGACGCCCCATCCCCTCATCCTGAGGAGCGCGCTTAAGCGCGCGTCTCGAAGGGTGAGGGATGGGGCTCCTTGAGGCATGAGGCCAAACCGAGACAATACCCCTTCCCCACCCCGGCTTTCCCGCCCGCCGCGGCGTCAGTAAAATCGGCCGACCGTACCGAAGCCGGGCCGGGCCAGGCGGTCCTAACAAGGGTCTTCAGATCGATGTCGAGGTCCATCACGCGATTTCCCTATCTGCGCCGAACAGCGGCCGCGCTCATATCGGCCGCGGCACTTGCGCTCGTCCCGGCGTCGGCGCGCGCCGGCTTCGACGACGCGGTCGCCGCCCACGCGCGCGGCGACTACGCCGCCGCGCTGAAGGAGCTGCAGCCGCTGGCCGACCAGGGCGATGCGCGCGCCCAGCACAACCTGGGTGTGCTGCATGGCGAAGGCAAAGGCGTCGCCCGCGACCGCGACGCGGCGGCCGAATGGTACCGCAAGGCGGCCGAGCAGGGCTTCGCCCAGGCCCAGAACGACCTCGGGCTTGCCTACCAGCACGGCCAAGGGGTGGCACAGGATTACGACGAAGCAGCGAAGTGGTACCGGCTGGCCGCCGAGCAAGGCCTGGCCATCGCCCAGCACAACCTCGGCATCCTGTTGGTGGAAGGCAAGGGCGCCGCGGCGGACGCCGCCGAAGGCGCCGAATGGTTCCGCAAGGCCGCCGAGCAGGGCCTCGCCCAATCCCAGAATAACCTCGGCCTGTTGTTCGCCCTCGGCCGCGGCGTGGCGCGCGACGACGCGGCGGCGGTGGCGTGGTTCCTGAAGGCGGCGGCGCAGGGCGACGCCAAGGCGCAATTCAGCCTGGCGCGACATTATGAACAGGGCCGGGGCGTGGCGCGGGACGACGCGGAAGCCGCAGCGTGGTACCGCAAGGCCGCCGAACAGGGCCACGGCGAAGCGCAGAACAACCTCGGCGTCA
>DASWGT010000081.1:0-7048 GCA_036393575.1 Rhodospirillales bacterium
CGAGATGTCCGCAGTCGCCCGCGAGCTGGAGGAGAAAGACCAGCCGCTCGGCCGCGACCACGTGCGCCGCTACGCCGAGATGGGGTTCCTCGGCGTCAACGTCGCCGAGGAGTTGGGTGGCCTGGGCCTGGGCAACCTCGATGCGCTCTTGGTGATCGAGGAGTTCGCCAAGGTGTCGCCGGCGGTCGCCTTCCCGATTTTCGAGAGCTGCGTCGGCCCGGTGCGCGCCGTCGAGCACTTCGCGGCGGCCCCGCTCGCCCGCCGCGTCGTCCCCGAGGTGTGCAAGGGCAACCTCGTCGTTGCCGTCGCCATGTCGGAGCCCGACGCCGGCTCGGCGCTCACCGATCTCAAGACCCGCGCCCGCGTCGCCGACGACGCCATCGTCGTCGACGGCCAGAAGCGTTGGTGCTCGGGCGGCGGCCACGCCGACGGCTACGTGGTCTATTGCCGGCTCTCCGACGCGCCCGGCGCCCGCGGCATCGGCGCCGTCTATGTCGAGAAGGACCGTAAGGGCGTCCGCTTCGGGGCGCGCGAGCGGCTGATGGGTTTCCGCGGCATCCCGTCGGCCGACATCTTCTTCGACTCCGTCCGCGTGCCTGCCGACAACCTGGTGGTGCCGGCCGGCGGCTTCAAGAAACTCATGGAGGCGTTCGACCTCGAACGCTGCGGCAACGCCACCATGTGTTTGGGCATCGCCCAGGCCGCCTTCGACACCGCGCTCGCCTATGTGCAGGAGCGCAAGCAGTTCGGCAAGCCGCTCGCCGACTTCCAGGCGGTGCAGCTGAAGCTGGCCGAGATGGCGATGCGGCTGGAGGCGTCGAGGCTCCTGATCTGGCGGGCCGCCGTCAACGCCGAGCAGGGGCTGCCGTCGATCCTCGATTCCAGCCTCGCCAAGTGCTTCGCCAACGAGATGGTGCGCGAGGTCGCCGGCGCTGCCCTGCAGGTGATGGGCGCCTTCGGCTACTCCAAGGAATTCGCCGTCGAGCGGATGCTGCGCGACGGCTGGGGCTGGGGCATCGCCGGCGGCGCCATCGACATCCAGAAGGTTAACATCGCCTCGGCCTTGGTCGGCCGCCGCTTCGACCAGCGGCGCTGAGCCCATGACCGCCGCGAAACCCGCCGCATTGGACGGCATCCGCGTTCTCGACCTGTCGCGCATCCTCGCCGGCCCTTGGTGCGCGATGATCCTCGGCGACCTCGGCGCCGACGTAATCAAGGTCGAGAACCCGGACGGCGGCGACGACACGCGCACCTTCGGCCCGGCGTTCGCGAACGGCGAAAGCGCCTATTTCATGTCGGCCAACCGCAACAAGCGGAGCATCCTCGTCGACCTCAAGACGGCGGAGGGGCAGGGCATCGTCCGCGCGCTCGCCCAGATTTCGGACGTGGTGGTGGAGAACTATCGGCTCGGCACGCTCGACAGGCTCGGTCTCGGCCTCGACGGCATGCGCGCGAGGAACCCGCGCCTCGTGACCTGCTCGATCTCCGGCTACGGCCGCGACAGCCCGTTGGCAGAGCGCGCCGGCTACGACTTCGTGATCCAGGCCGAGGGCGGGCTGATGTCGATCATCGGCGCCCCCGACGGGCCGCCCTTCCGGGTCGGCGTCGCCATCGCCGATCTGATCACCGGCAACAACGCGGCGCAGGCGGTGCTGGCGGCGCTCTACGTCCGCGAGAAGACGGGGCGCGGGCAGCACATCGACATGGCGCTGCTCGACTGTCAGGTGGCGACGCTTTCCAACATCGCCGCCGGCTACCTGCTGGACGGCAGGAAGCCCGGGCGCTACGGCAACGCCCACCCGGCGGTCGCACCCTACCAGCAGTTCGAGACCAAGGACGAGCCGGTCGCCCTTGCCATCGGCAACAATCGTCAGTTCAAGACGCTGTGCGACGTCCTCGGCCTCGACGCGCTCGCCCGCGACCCGCGCTTCGCCACCAACGCCGGCCGGCTGAAGAACGTCGCCGCCTTGGTCCCGCCGATCGCCGAGAAGTTCATGACCGCCGGGCGCGACCATTGGCTGCGCAAGCTGCACGCGGCCGGGCTGCCGGCCGGCGCCATCCGTAGCGTCGACCAGGTGCTGAACTCGCCCGAGGTCAAGGCGCGCGGCATGGTCGAGGAAATGCCGCACCCGACCCTCGGCACCGCGCGCCTCGTCGCCTCGCCCCTGAAGCTCTCCGGCACGCCGGTGCGCGCGCCGGTGCATCCGCCGATCCTCGGCGAGCACACCATCGAGATTTTGACCGAGGTGCTGAAGTGGCAGCCGGCAAAGGCGCGTGCCTACGCCGAACGCATCAAGGCAAAAGGCTGAAGGTCAACCACAGAGCGCACAGAGACCACAGAGAAGAAAGAAAATGAGAGGATCGCGCCTTCGGCGCGTTTTTTTATTCCTCTGTGTGCTCTGTGATCTCTGTGGTTATAAAAACCCACGCCGTTGACGGCGGGGACGGGAGTCTATTTGCGGGATTGCCGGAACGCCGCCTTGATGGTCTCGGTGAACAGCCGGCCGATGCGCAGCACGTCCTCGCGGGCGCGGGCGAGAGCGGCGAAAAATCCTTCGTCCACCGGCTTGCTGCGGAACTCGGCCGCCAGCTCGTTGCCGCGCGCCAGGTTGACGATCTTCTGGCCGCCGTCCGACAACGTCACCGTGTCGCGGACGGTACGCGGATCGGCCGCTGCGTTGCCTCGCGCGGCCGGCGTCTGCGCCAGCGTCCTCGATGCCGGCTGCTGGCGTGTGGATAACTGGACGATCAGGGTTTGGATGTCGGTCATGGTGGCCTCGGGCGGCATTCTCCCGCTCTCACCGGCGTCTAGCATAACCGATCCTGCGGCACCTGGCCAGCCGCCTGGAGGCGATTGCGCCCTTTCGCGACCATGCGGTAACCTTCGCGGGCGCGTCGTACGCGATGCGCATTCAACGCCGCCGGGGGCGGGCCGGGAACGATGAAAACGCTATCGTGGAGCCGTGCGCTTCCCGGATTGGCCGTCGTGACCGTGGCATTCGCCGCCCACGCCGATCTTTCCGACCGCTACGTGATCGACATCCATAAGGCCGACAAGGCCTATGCCGGCACCACCATCTTCGCTGACAGGAGCGACCCCAGTTTCCCCGTTATCGTCGAGGTCGACATGACGGGCAAGGTAGTCTGGTCCTACAACATCAACATCGACCTTGGCACCCGCAACGACGCCGCCACCGACGTGGAATGGATCCCGGCCACCGACACCATCCTGTTCACCCGGCCTTCGGGCGTCTACGAGGTCAATCGCAACAAGGAAATCGTCTGGTCCCACCAGGCGCCGGCCAGCCACGACGCCGACCGTTTGCCCAACGGCAACACGTTGTTCGCCTGGGGCTGGGGTTCCGATTCGACCGTGCCCGAGGTGCGCGAGGTCGACCCCGCGGGCAACGTTGTTTGGAAGTGGCACGCCGCCGAGCACCTGAAGGACGAAAAGCGGCACCTGGACAAGGAAGGCTACAGCCACGCCAATTCGGTGGTGCGTCTCGCCAACGGCAATACTCTGGTGTCGCTCCGCAACTTTTACATGCTGGTGGAGGTGGCGCCCGCCGGCAACATCGTCTGGAAGCTGCCGGACCTGTTCACTACGCCCCACGACCCCGAGATCCTGCCCAACGGCAACATCCTGGTGAACACCCGCGGCCCCCAGGTGATCAAGGAGATCACGCCCGCCGGCAAGATCGTCTGGCAGTACCGGCCGAACCCCGAGGACGTGAACGTGGTGCGCTACAACCATCGGCTTCCCAACGGCAACATCCTGTTCGTCGAGCGCACCAAGATCATGGAAATCACGAACCAGCGGGAGGTCGTCTGGCAATTGCGGCTGAAGGGCGTCGGCCCCGACAGCAACCGCCAGTGGCTCTACAAGGGCGAGCGCATCCCGGCCGGCAGGACCCCGGCGCCGGTTCACGCCTTCGCGGCGCCGTCGGAAACGCTGGCCAAGTCGGGCGAAAGGGTGCTGTCGTCCGAGGAGCGCGTTAAGGAGCAGGCCGAACGCGCCGCCCGCGGCATGTTGACGCAGATGGACAAGAACGGCGACGGCCGCATCGCCCGCGACGAATTCAAAAGCCGCGCCCCGTTCGAAAGCATCGACACCGACGGCGACGGCTTCATCACCGCCAAGGAGGCCGAGGCATTCCACATGAAACGCATGGCCCGGCAAGGCGGCAAGGGCGCCGAAGGCGACGGCGGCGAGCAGCGCGGTCGCGGCGGCGGAGGTCGCGGCCGCTAGTCGGGGATGCAAATCGGCCAATGACCGAACTGTTCACCATCGGCTACCAGCGGGCAAGGGCAGCCGACTTCGTCGCCGCCCTGAAGGCGGGCGGCGTGACGATTCTCATCGACGTGCGCGAAGTGGCGTGGTCGCGGCGCCGCGAGTATGCCAGGAAGGCGCTGACGGAAACGCTCGCGGCCGCAGGCATCGCCTACGTGCACCTGAAGGGACTCGGCACGCCGAAATCGGGCCGCGCCGCGGCCAAGGCCGGCGACCGGGCGGGCTTCGAGGAAATCTTCGCCGCTCACACCAGGACGCCGGAATTCCAGAGCGACCTCGCCAAGGCCGCCGACATCGCGCGGGCCGGCGGCGCCTGCCTGATGTGCTACGAGCGCGATCCCAATAACTGCCACCGGCAAATCGTCGCCGGCTTGATGCGGGACAAGGACGGGTTCGAGATCAGGCATATCATGGTCGGCGAAGGCGGCGGCGAAGCCGCGCAAGGATTTCTCTTATAGCGAAATCCTGCTTGACCCGGATTTCGCTATCGGCGAAAATCGCGTCGTGAAGCTGGTCTTCGAGAAAGCCGCCGTCAAGGCGCTGGCCCGGGTGCCGGCCAAGCGGGCGGCAGCCGTCGTCGCCGCCCTGGAGCGGATCGCCCGCGATCCTTTCGCCCGCCACGCCAACGTCAAGCGCCTGACGGGCACCAAGGACGGCTTCCGCCTCCGTCACGGCGATTGGCGGGCGCTCTATTATCTAGCGCGGGCGACCGATCAGATGGTGGTGGTCAACGTCAAGACAAGAGGAGAAGCCTACAAATGACCGCAATTCGCAGGCGCGCGACCGCCCGCCGGGAGACGGGGAAGGCGAGCGTGCGCGACGCCGTCACCTTGCGGCGCGCCGACTACGAGGCGATGCTCGCCCGCATCGAGGATCTGGAGGACGCCCTCGAAGTGCGCGCCGCCGAGGCGCGCGGGCCCGGCGCCGACGCGTGGCCCGCCGACTTGGCGAAGCGCCGCATCGCTGGCGAGCACCCGTTGCGCCTGTGGCGCCGGCACCGCGGATTGACGCTGGCGGCGCTGGCGGCCAAGGCGCGGATGCCGGTGAGCTACGTGTCCGAGATCGAAAACCGCAAGAAGCCGGGCTCGGTGGCGGCGCTCGGCAAGCTCGCCCGGGCGCTCGGCACCGCCCTCGACGACTTGGTGTGAGGGAAGCGCGCGCAATCAGGCCAGACCAAGGAGAAATGCCATGATCGTCAAGGAAGGAAACCGCTGGGTGGTGCGCGCCGAGAGCGGCCGCGCCATGGGCTCCTACGCCACCAGGGCCGAGGCCGAGAAGCGCCTGAAGCAGGTCGAGATGTTCAAGCACATGCGCGCCAACTGGGCGGCCGGCAAAGGCAAGCCGCGGGCGAAGGCGAAAGGAAAGGGGAAGTAAGGCGGGGAGATGCTGTCGCGCGTCCGCGACCGGCGAACCGGCCGGATCACTTCTTCCAGTCGGCCCAGTTGACCTCGCCGGCCTTCGGCACCAGCTCGTCGACGATCTGGCGCAGGCGCGACACCAGCATGCCGACCATGCCCTTCATCACCGGGTCCATGCCCGCCACCAGGCGCTGGAAATCGTCGCGCGACATGGTGGACACCTCGGTGTCCTCGACGGCGATCACGGTGGCGATATGGGGGTGGCCGTCGAACAGCGCCATCTCGCCGAACACGCTGCCCTTGCCGAGCGTCGCCACGGTGCGCGGGTACTGGCCGTGCACCCCCTTGCGCACCTCCACCTTGCCGGTGACCACCAGGTAGCAGACGTCGCTGACCGAGCCTTCCTTAAGGATGATGTCGTTCTTCTTGAACGTGCGGTGGCCGGCTTTAAGTTTCGTGGCCATCGGTCGCTGGCTCCAATGGAAAGCAGTCTCAGACCATCATAATACGGCGGCCGGCGGGCGCAATTGCGGCGTGCGGCAATGGCCCCGAGTCGCCGCAACCCAAGGGTGTGGGGGACCGTGGCCTAGCTCTTCGGATACCCGTGGTCGTAGTGGCTGCCAGGGAGTTGCCGCAGGCCGTCGCCGGGTACGACCCAGGAGACGTGGGATTTCCACCAGATGTGGTCCTGGGGCTTCACCGCCTCGGGGTCGTCGAGGGCGCCGGCGGTGACGTCGATCTCGTCCGGGCGGTCGTCGCGCTGGTAGCTGAGCGGCGTGCCGCACATCGGGCAGAAGCCGCGCCGCACCGGGGGCGAAGAGAGGAAGTGCGCCGGCTCGCCCGTGGTCCAGCGAAAATGCGCCGGCCTGACCGTCACCCAGGTGACGAACGCCGCGCCGGCCGCCTTGCGGCAGGTGGCGCAGTGGCAGTGAGTGACCACCAGCGGCGGCCCCGAGATATGGAACCGTACCCGGCCGCACAGGCAGCCGCCTTCGAGCTCCTTGGTCATCGCGTCCTCCAATCGCCCCTCACTCCGGAAGGCGGATAATACCGCCGGCGTCCATCGGAAAATTGGGGTTCCACGCCACTTCCCACGGATACCCGTCCGGGTCGGCGAAGAATCCGAAATAGCCGCCCCAGAAGGCGTCCCCGCCCGGCCTCAGGATGGCGGCGCCCGCCGCCGCGGCCTCGGCCAGCACCCGGTCCACCTCGTTCTTGCTGCGGGCGTTGTAGGCGATGGCGAAACCCGGGAAGCCGCCGCCTTCGGCCGCGACCTTAGCGTCCCTGGCAAGGTCCGCGCGCGGATACAACGACAGCACGATGCCGCCCGCTTGGAAGAAGGCGACACCCTCGGCATCCTTTACCGAGCGCTTCCAGCCGAGCCGCTCGTAGAACGCGC
>DASWGT010000082.1:0-5004 GCA_036393575.1 Rhodospirillales bacterium
CGGCGCGATTCCTGAGCAGCGCGAGTGATGAAACCGAGGCAGCGATGAGCGGCAACGAAAACCTGGTGGTCCCCAACCCGCACGACCCGCGCCTCACCGAACGGGTCGAGGGCGCCGACCAGGACGGCAACCCGATCGTCACCTCGGTGACCGTCGAGCGGCCGCTGACGCTCTATCTCAACGGCCAGGAGATCGTCACCATGATGTCGATCTGCGACTACCCGGACTACCTGGCGGTCGGGTATCTGGTGAACCAGAACATGCTCGACGCCACCGACATCATCACCGGCATCGACTACGACGAGGATATCGCCACCGTCGTCGTGCGCACCGAGCGCGAGACCGACTTCGAGGACAAGCTGAAGAAGAAGACGCTCACTTCCGGCTGCGCCCAGGGCACGGTGTTCGGCGACGTGATGGAGAAGTTCGAGATCACCGAGTTGCCGAAGGACGCGGTGATCAAGACGTCGTGGCTCTATGCGCTGATGAAGAAGATCAACACCCAGCCGAGCCTGTATCTGGAGGCCGGCGCCATCCACGGTTGCGTGCTGGCCGAGCAGGACCGGATGCTGCTCTACATGGAGGACGTCGGTCGCCACAACGCCGTCGACAAAATCGCCGGCTATATGTTCCTCAACAGGATTTCCGGCGGCGACAAGATTTTCTACACCACCGGCCGGCTGACCAGCGAGATGGTGATCAAAACCGTGCAGATGGGAATCCCGATCCTGGCGTCGCGCTCCGGCTTCACCGCCTGGGGAGTGGAACTCGCCCGCCAGGTCAATCTGACGCTGATCGGCCGCGCCCGCGGCAAGCGTTTCGTGGCGCTCGCCGGCCAGGACCGCATCGTCTACGACGCCGACGCGGCGCAAGCCGACGACGAGCCGGCGCACCTGCGCCGCAAGGGCAGCGCCGCATGACCGCGGCGCGGAAACCGGACAGCAAGGCCCCCGCCGACGTCGCCGGCGTGCTGCTGGCTGGCGGGCTGGCCCGGCGCATGGGCGGCGGCGACAAGGGAATGCGAAGGCTTGGCGGGCGGCCGATCATGGAGCGCATCCTCGCGCGCGTCCGGCCGCAGGTGACGACATTGTTGGTCAACGCCAACGGCGACCCGGCGCGGTTCGAAGGCTACGGCCTGCAGGTGATGGGCGATGTGGTCAGCGGCTACGCCGGGCCGCTGGCCGGCGTGCTCACCGGCCTCGAGTGGGCGGCCGAGCACGCGCCTACCGGCACCCGCTTCGTCGCCTCGTTCGCCATCGACGCGCCGTTCGTGCCGCTGGATTTGGTGGCGCGCCTGCGCCGCGCCGTCACGGACGAGGGCGCCGAGATGGCGTGCGCGGCCTCCGGCGGCCGCACCCATCCGGTGTTCGGCCTGTGGCCGATCGAGATCGCCGCCGAGCTCAAGCGCGCCATGACCGACGAGGAGATTCGCAAGATCGACCGCTGGACGGCGCGCTACGACCTGGTCGAGGTGGATTTTCCGACCGAGCCGTTCGATCCGTTCTTCAATATCAACGACCCCGGCAATCTGGCCGAGGCGGAACGACTGCTCGGCGCCGACCGGGGGGCGGCATGACCCAGGCCACCGACAAGATGCCCGTCGGCGTCGTCGTCGAGCGCCGCGACATCGACAACAAGTGGGAAGACCACACGTGGCGGGCGGTGGCGGTGATTCCGGGGGCGCCGCGGATCGACGACTGGCGACAGATGATCGCCGGCGACGGCTGGGTCCAGTATCACGCCGCCACCCTCGATATCGAGGTCTTCGCCAAGGAGACCGACGGCTACCGCGCCAACCTGCAGGGCCACATGCCGGTCGTCTACGTCATATTGCGCCCGAGCGAAGGAACCGGAAGTCCGCACGAGGTCGACGTCTTCCACGTCACCGTGTGCGCGCACGAGGCCAGCGTTTACGCGGAAATGCCCGACACCATCGTAGAGGGCGTACCGATGCCGCCGGAGATCGTCGCCTGGGTCAGCGACTTCTTCAATAAGCATCATGTCGAGGTGCCGTTCGTGAAACGCAAGCGTCTGCCTTACGATCCTCGGAAAGGCGGCCAGCGGCGCGATGGCCCACCGGGAAGCGGGAATGAGTGACGACGGCGACCGCGGCGACGACGGCTTTCTCGCGCGCTGGTCGCGGCGAAAGCGGGCGGAGCGCCTGCCGCGGCGCGCCGAGCCCGGGCGCGGCGGCGCCGCGCCGGTCGAGTTGGCGCGCGCCACGCCGCCCGAGCAGGTGCTGCCGACCGCCGCCGACGCGCAGGCCAGTCTGCCGGCGACCCGCGAGCAGGAATCTGAGGAAGAAAAAGCGCGCCGCGATCTGCCGCCGGTGGACACGCTCGACAAGGATTCCGACTACACCCGGTTCCTCAAGAAAAACGTGCCGGAGGCCCTCAAGCGTCAGGCCCTGAAGCGGCTGTGGACCAGCGATCCGCAGTTCCACGTCATCGATCCGTTCACCGAGTACGGCGGCGACTACACGGTTGTGGTGCCGATGGGCGCCAGCCTTTACAAACCCGGCCTTGGCTACCTGAGCGAGGAGGAGTTGGAGCAACAAAGGAACCTGCGACGGGAAGAAGAAAAACCGGTAGCGGAGGGCAAGACCGATGCGCAGCAGGCGGAGGCGGCGGTACCTGAAGCCACCGCTGCTCCGGACGAGGGCGAGGCGGCGGCAGAAGCCACTCCGCAGTCGCCCCAGCAAACCGCCGTCGCCGACGCCGCTGACGGCGATAAGACGGTGGAAGACGGCGGCCCGGAACAAGCCGACGCCGAACGGGATCCCGACGCCGGCACCGTGCCAAGCAGCCGCTGAGGCGGCGGCGAATCGCGCGGCTTGCCGGCACCGCGCCGGCCGGTGCAGCCGATCCGCAAACCCCCGGTTGATTCAGGAGGGCCGTCCTACCATGACGGCGACGCGGGTGGTCGCGGCCGCGCCAAGGGCGGCGCGGCGCGGCGGCGGCGGCTCGACAGCCGCCCGCACGGAGCGCGGCGATCGTCGTAAGGCGCGGGAACTTCGCGCAAAATCGCTCGCGTCGGTGCCGTTACAGCCGTGCCCGCGGTTGCCAACCACGATCGTCCGACAGCCGATAAAGCCATGAAAAATATGCGGATTTAGGAATATAAAAACCACGGGAAAGCGGCCGAAACCCGTTGACACCATAAGTTAAAAAGCTTTCACTTACAGAGGGAAAACAAGGCCTGGGGACAACGTTTCCGGTAGGCCGGCGAAACGCGTCGGCACTGGCCTTTGATGTTACGGGAGGGCTCCGCGGTAAACGCGGCAATCACGCTTAAATCACGAGGAAACGCCAAGTGGAGGCTGCCCTGGCTACGGGTGGTGAAATAAAGAACGTCCGCGAAGGACATCGCCGCCCGAAAAATCCAGATACCGAGAGCGACCGCGAAATCCTCGAAGAGGATTTGCAGCGGGCGCATATCTACGGGCTGTTGGCGCGCCTGTTGGCGGCGCCGATGAGCGAGGCGACGCTCACCGCGTTGCGCGCCATCGACGCCGACGACTCGACCGAGTTCGGCCGCGCCATGGCGTCGCTTGCCGACCTGGCCCGGCGCACCACCCGCGCCGCCACCGAAGAGGAATATACGCAGCTGTTCTACGGCGTCGGCGCCGGCGGCGAGTTGCAGCCCTATGCCTCCTATTACCTGACCGGATTCCTTTACGAGAAGCCGCTCGCCAACCTGCGCGGCGACATGGCCGAGCTCGGCATCGCGGCGTCCGGCTCCTCGACGGAGCCGGAGGACCACATCGCGTCATTGTGCGAGATCATGCACGGGCTGATCACCGGCGCCTTCGGCAAGCCTTACGATCTGGCGACCCAGCGCAAGTTCTTCATCAGGCACTTGGCGCCTTGGGTGGAGCGGTTCTTCGAGAATTTGGAGCGCGCCAAGGCGGCGGCGTTCTACATGCCGGTGGGAACCATCGGCAAGGTGTTCGTGGGCATCGAAAGAGAGGCCTTTGAGACCGTGGCTTGAGCGTGCCGCGGGAAGTGGACGGCGGTCGCGAGGTCGGCCGTCGTTCGGTGAACCAAGGTGAACCAATTGGGGTTAACAAAGTAGGGAGAAGGTGATGACACAGTCCAAGAAATCGCTTCCCCGCCGTGACTTTCTCAAGGTTGCCGGCATCGCCGGCGGAGCCGCCGGTTTGGCGGCCGCGGCCTTGACGACGAAGTCGGCGAAGGCGGCGGCACCGGAGGCCGGGAAAAGTTCCGGCTATCGGGAAACGGAGCACATCCGAAAGTACTACGAGTCGGCGCGTTATTAACCAACCGACAGGAGAGCATTCATGCTTACCAAAAGAATAAACGGGGTGACGAGCGGACCTCGTTTGAAACAGGCGCTAGCCGGCGTCGTCGGCGGTTCCATGGACCGTCGTACATTCCTGAAGCGTTCGGGAATCGCGGCCGGCGGCGTCACAGCTGTCTCGCTTCTGCCGATCGGCATGGTTAAGGCGCAGACGGCGAAAGGAGCCGCCAAGCAGATGCAGATCGTCAAGTCGGTCTGCACGCACTGCTCGGTGGGCTGCACGGTCATCGCCGAGGTCGATAACGGCGTGTGGATCGGCCAGGAACCGGGCTGGGACAGCCCGTTCAACCTGGGCGCCCACTGCGCGAAAGGCGCCGCGGTGCGCGAGCATTCGCATAACGAGCGGCGGCTGCGCTATCCGATGAAGCTGGCCGGTGGCAAGTGGCAACGGCTGAGCTGGGACCAAGCGATCAACGAAATCGGCGACAAGGTGCTCGACGTCCAGAAGAAGTCGGGACCCGATTCGGTCTACTGGATGGGCTCGGCGAAGTTCTCGAACGAGGGAGCTTACCTGTTCCGCAAATTCGCGGCATTTGCCGGCACTAACAACGTCGACCACCAGGCGCGCATCTGCCATTCGACCACGGTAGCGGGCGTCGCCAACACCTTCGGCTACGGCGCGATGACGAATTCATACAACGACATGTTGAATTCGCGGGCCATGATCTTCCTCGGCTCGAACGC
>DASWGT010000083.1:0-27775 GCA_036393575.1 Rhodospirillales bacterium
CGCACCGGCGAGCGCATCCAGCAGGCGGTGGTGCTGGCCCGGCTGCCAGCCGGCGCCCGCGCCGTGCTCGGCCGCGACGAGTTCCTGGCCGAGATCGACGGCATGGTGTTCGGCGACGACCCGGGCCAGGGGGTGCGCCGCGGCAACGAGTTCATCCACCCCGGGCTCGGGTTCCGGTTCCAGGTGCCGCCCGGGTTCACGCTGTTCAACGCGCCCCGCCAGGTGGTCGCGCGCGGGCCGAAGCAGTCGCTGATCATCTTCGACATGGCCGACCAGAAGACCGCCCGCCAATCGGGGCGCATGCTGCCTTATCTCACCGGCACCTGGGGCGCGCGGCTCAACTTGCGCGGCGCCGAGGCGCTCGACATCAACGGCATGGAGGCGGCGACCGCCGAGGCCCGGCTCGCCACCCGCGACGGGCCCAAGGACGTGCGGCTGATCGCCGCCCGCGCCGCGCCCGAGCGCATCCTCCGCTTCGCCTTCATCACGCCGCCCGAGATGACCCGCGCGCTCAACGAGGACTTGCGGCGCGCCACCTACAGCCTGCGCCGGCTGGACGCGGCGGAGGCGAAGGCAGTGCGGCCACTCAGGATCAAGCTCAAGACCGTGCGGCCGGGCGACACCGCGGACGGCCTTGCCGCGGCGATCCCGTCGGCGCAGTTCCGCCGCCGCTGGTTCGAGGTGCTGAACGGTTTGGCGCCGGGCCAACCGCCAACCGTCGGCCAGGTGGTCAAGTCGGTCGAGTGACGGCGAAGAGTGCGTGCAGGAACTTGGCCGCCGCGTCATGCACGCCCGGCCGTTTGCTCTCGCGCGGGCCGGCGACGTTGAGCACCCTGGGCCGCACTTGCTCGAGCCAGGCGGCCGCGGCGTCGGGGACCGGAGGCGGGTCGAGATCGACGACGAAACACGGCCGCGCCGTGTCGCGGGCGAGCTCGAGGGTTCTGAGGGTGCCGCCGGCGAGCGGGCCGCTGTTCAGGATCAACGTCGCCTCGGAGTCGCGGACGTTGAGCCGGGTGCGCTGGTCGTAGTCGGCGGAAGCGGTCTCGGTCAGTGGATAGCGCTTAGGTATGGCGCCGTCCTCGGCGAGGCGCCCCTTCGGGCACCAGCCGCCGCACGGGATGGCGAGGGCGAGGGCGACGTCGAGGGCCGCCCGGTCGACGCCGGTCTGGCCTCCTGAAATGACTTTGTCCGGAAAGGGCGCCACGGACGGCGGGCGGCGGCTAGGCGGCCTTGAGGAGCAGTTGCTCCAGCTTCAGGGTCGCCGTCTCGATGTCGATCCTTTCGACCGCCGCCACCTCGTAGGCGAGGCGGTCGCGGGCGGACTCGTAGATTTGGCGCTCGCTGAACGACTGGTCGGGCTGGCCGACGTTGCGGTGCAGGTCGCGCACCACCTCGGCGATCGAGATCGGGTTGCCGGAGTTGATCTTGGCCTCGTACTCCTGGGCGCGGCGGCTCCACATCGTGCGCTTGACGCGCGCCCGGCCGCGCAGCGTCTCCATGGCGACGTCCATCCTCTTGCGGCTGGACAGCCGCCTAAGGCCCGAGGTGACGGCCTTGGTCACCGGCACCCGGAGCGTCATGCGGTCGCGGTCGAACGAGATCACGAACAGCTTCAGCTTGTGGCCGGCGATCTCTTGGATCTCGATCGAGGTCACCTTGCCGACGCCGTGGGTCGGATAGACCACGTAGTCGCCGGGCGTGAACGGCAGCTTCTTCCTGGCGTGGGACCTGGGCGCGGCGCGGCCGGAACTCCTGCCGGCGCCCTTGGCCCCGCCCTTCGCGCCCGCCTTCGACTTGGCGGCGGCATGGGGCTTCGGCCTGGCGGTCTTTTTCGGGGAATGCTTGGCCGCCTGCCTGGCCGGCCTTTTCCTGGCCGGCTGGCGTGCCGTCTTATGGGTCGTCCTGTGCGCGGATCTATGCGGCATTCGTGTTCAATCTCCTTGCCGGGCGTTCGCCGGGACCGGTTCCCTGCCGTGCGCGACCGCCCCGTCCCGGTCAAGGCGGGGGCCCGTGGCGGCGCGGATGGCGATTTGCTGTCGACGGGTGCCCTCCGGACCACGGGGATGCTCCGGCGTTAACCCTGATAACCGAAAGCCGGCTCCGTGCTGGGGCGGCGGAAATCCGCCCTTCGCACGTCCGGCAACAGCCATTTTAACATATTTTCAAGGGAAAAAAAAGTGTCCGGATTCAGGCGCCTAGGGGACTCCCCGGAAGCCCGGTCCGGTGGTTGGCGGGTGGAATTGGCGAAGGTCCGGGATTTCAGGCCTCGGCGGGGGCGGGCGGCGTCGCCACCCCCGAAGCCTGGACTTTCAAGTACCCTTGCCCGGGTTGGCGCTGAACATCTCGGCCTTGCCCGGCTTGCCGCGCCATTCGTCGGCGTCGGCGGGCGGCTCGCCCTTGTGGTTGATGTTCGGCCATTTGGCCGAGTATTCGGTGTTGATCTCCAACCACTTGTCGACATCGGGCTCGGTGTCCGGCACGATCGCCTCGACCGGGCATTCGGGCTCGCAAACGCCGCAGTCGATGCACTCGTCGGGGTGGATGACCAGCATGTTCTCGCCTTCGTAGAAACAGTCCACCGGGCAGACTTCGACGCAGTCCATCAGTTTGCATTTGATGCAGGCTTCGGTGACGATGTAGGTCATGTCGTTCTCCGTTACGGAACGCCCTTTGATTACAGGATTATATTGGTCGGTGGCAAGCACGTTTCCGCCCTCCCGGCGGTGGCCCCCGGCGCCTTCCGGGCGGCGTCCGGCCGGCATCCGCTGAGGGCCGCCAAGGGCCCCCAACCCCACCTCTTTAAACCGCCATCCGTCAGCCGTCGCCTTTGAGCCGCTCGATGGCGCGACGGTCGCGCTTGGTCGGGCGGCCGGCGCCGCGGTCGCGGCGGCCCGGCGACGGCGGCGCGTATCCGGCGGCGGCGCGTTGCGCCTCGGGCGGATCCAGGTCCTCGTAGAGTGTCCGCGCCTCGCTCGATGGCCCGCGGCGGCGGCCGAGATCGCGCACGCGGACGACGCGGATGAACGGCCCTTTGGGGAAGGTTAGCACGTCGCCGACGCGCAGTGGGTAATGCGCTTTGCCGGCGACGGTGCCGTTGACGCGCAGCCGGCCGGAAACGCAGAAGCGCGTCGCCAGCGAGCGGCTCTTGAAGAACCGCGCGTACCACAGCCACTTGTCGAGGCGCTGGGAAGGCGACGGCGTTGCCGATGGCATCGGGGTCGGGGCCGCCGTCAGCGCGCTGCCGTCAGCCGACGCAGCTTGGCGAACGGCGAATCGTCGGATGCCGGCTTCGCCTTGCGCTGGCGCTTGCCGTCCCGGTCGCGGCCGGGCCTGGCCTTGCGGGCGCCGGCGCGGCGGAAGCGCACGACGCCCTCGGCGTCCTTGACCGCCCAGTAGCCGAGACCTTTCAGGATCGCCGCCATGTCGTCGGCGCCGCAGCCGGCGAGCGACAACAGCTCCGGCGTCGCCGCGAAGTCGCCGGCTTCGGCCAGCGACCAGGCGCGGTTGGCCAGCCTTTCCACCATGTCGACGCGCACCGCCAGCCGGCCGTACGGGAACAGGCCGAGGGCACGGTAGAAGCCGAATGGCGCGTTCGCCTCGACCGGCAGCGACACCCGCGCCGGGTCGGGCGGCGCCGGCGGCTTCGGCGGGTCGTTCCTGACCACCCACAGCAGCCCGCGCATCGCCATGGCGTCGGCTTTGACGAGCTCGGGCATGTAAACGGCGCGCCGGCCGATGCGGACGCCGAGGCAGCGGAGCGTCTTGCGCTCGGCGCGCCCGAGCGCCTCGATCTGGCCCTCGACGGCGTCGCGGTCGAGGGTGCCGAGCGTTTCGGTCAGCTGGAACAGAATGCCGCGCGCCGGTCCGTCGACGGCGGCGGCCGCGGCGCGCTTGAGCGGCGCCATGGCGGCGGCGACGCGGCCGTCCAGCCACGCCTGCAGGCGGCGGCGCAGGCGCTCCTTGGCCGGCGAATCGAGGAGCGCGCTGGCCAACGGCTGCGCTTGCGGCTTCAACAGATCCGGTCCGGCGGCAAGGCGGGCGACCTCGGCGCCGCGCCAGGCGATGCGCCTGGGCCAGCCGGATTCGTCGGCGGCGAGCGCGAAGCGGCTGTCGTCGTCGGCCTCGAGGCGATGGAGACGCGCCTCGATCTCGCTTTTCATGGCGCGGGCCACGGCGCCGGCCGCTGCCTTGGCGGCGGCACCGTCGCCGGCGCAGTCGGGCGTAAATCGGAATCCATCGAGGCGGCCGGCGTGGTGGCCCTCGACCGTCACCTCGCCCGCGGCGTTGACGGCAGCCAGCAGGTCGTCGGTGTCCTTCAGACGGCTGACCAGGATCGCGGTGCGGCGATCGACGAATCGCTGCGTCAGGCGTTGGTGCAGCGCGTCGGAGAGCTTGTCCTCGATGCCGCGGGTGCGCTCCTGCCAGTGGCTGGCGTCGGCCAGCCAGTCGGCGTGATAGGCGACGTAGGTCCAGATGCGGATGCCGGCGATGCGCGCCGCCAGGGTCTCGATGTCGCCGTCGGCACGGTCCAGCCTGGCCACCTGGGCCGCCATCCAGTCGGTCGGGATGCGCTCCTCCGGGCCCATCAAGTGGCGGTAGATCTGGCCGAGCAGCCGCGCGTGCGCGTCGCTCATCACCTTGCCGAAGTCGGGAATCTGGCAGACGTCCCACAGCAGCCTGAGCCCGTTGCGCGTCGCCGCCAGGGCCACGATCTCGGGCTCGTCGCAAAGGTGATGGAGCGCGCGCTCGTCGTCGGCCTCGCGCGCCCTGATCAGCCCCGGAATGGTCGGCGGCTCGGCGAGGCTGCGTTGCAGCGCAGCAAGCGAGGAGAAGTCGAGCCGCGGGTTGCGCCAATAGAGAAACCGCAAGGGCTCGAAGTGGTGGTTCTCGATGCGCAAGGCGACGTCCGGGTCCAACGGACCGACGCCGCCGGTGGTGCCGAAGGTGCCGTCGTTCATGTGGCGGCCGGCGCGGCCCGCCGTCTGCGCCAGCTCGACCGGCGTCAGCGTGCGGTGCTGGCGGCCGTCGAACTTGCGGGTGGCGGCGAACGCCACGTGGTCGACGTCCATGTTGAGCCCCATGCCGATGGCGTCGGTGGCGACCAGGTAGTCGACCTCGCCCTGCTGGTACATCGCCACCTGGGCGTTGCGGGTGCGCGGGCTAAGCGCGCCGAGCACCACCGCGGCGCCGCCGCGCTGGCGGCGCACCAGCTCGGCCAGCGTATAGACCTCGGCGGCCG
Organism: Rhodospirillales bacterium; assembly: GCA_036393575.1. Taxonomy (GTDB): domain Bacteria; phylum Pseudomonadota; class Alphaproteobacteria; order Rhodospirillales; family Casp-alpha2; genus JACPJY01. The sequence continues at coordinate 5,240 of DASWGT010000083.1, forward strand.
AGAAGGCGACGACGGCGGTGCGCGGCGGCAGCCGCGTCGTCTTTCGCTCGCCGGTATAGCTCAACGTCGACAGGCGCGGGCGCGACATGAACTCGGCGTCGGGCACCAGTTGCCTGAGCAGCGGCTTGACCACGTCCGAGCCCATGAACATCGTCTCGTCGCGGCCGCGCGCCGACAGCAGCCGGTCGGTGAAGACGTGGCCGCGGTCCGGGTCGGCGCACATCTGGATCTCGTCGATGCCGACGAAAGCGACGTCGCGATCCAGTGGCATCGATTCGGCGGTGCACAGGAAATAGCGCGCGCCCGCGGGCACGATCTTCTCCTCGCCGGTGATCAGCGCCACCTGGTTCTTGCCCTTGGCGGCGACGGCGCGGTCGTAGTTCTCGCGCGCCAGCAGCCTGAGCGGAAAGCCAATCATGCCGCTCGCGTGCCCGAGCAGCCGTTCCATGGCCAGATGGGTCTTGCCGGTGTTGGTCGGCCCGAGCACGGCGACGATGCGCGAACGCTCGGCCGAGGTGTCGATCTGCATGACCCGTCAAGAATCGCAGGTTCGGGGGTGGGAAGGCAAGCGACGGCGGCCGGCAGGGTGGACCGCGGCGCCTCAGCTGGCGGTGGACGGCGCCTCGACGTGGGCGTGGCGGCGCTTGACCAGCCAATAAGCGCAGAACAGGCCGACGGGGATGCAGGCGAGCGTCGCGATCTGCAGGTTCGGATGCAGCAGCACCACCAGCGCAAAGCCGGCAAGCACCAGCCGCGACGCCATGTCAATCGCGCGATTGTCGGTGAACCGGGCCTGGATGCTGAAGCTGACGCCGATCGTCGCCACCATGATCAGCAGCATCGCCGCGACCTGGTCGATGCCCGGCTGCAGCACCAGTTGCGGGCGGGTGAAGACGCCGGCCATCAGGGTGAACAGCGATACGCAGAGCTGGATGCCGCGGAACAACACGCGCATGAAGTCGGCCTCGGCGATCTTCGCCGTCACCGCCGCGACCACCGAGGTCGGCGGGGTCAGCTCCCCCCACACCGCGACAAAGAAGGCAAAGAAGTGGACGACCCAAGGGTCGATGCCGACGCGAATCATCGGCGGGGCGATGATCAGCGCGGTGATGATGTAGGTCGGCGCCGGCGGCAGGCCGGTGCCGAGCAGCGCCCCGAAGAAGAAGGCGACGACGACCATGGCGGCGAGGTTGACGCCGGCGGCATCCATGATCAGGCCGCCAATCTTGGTCGGCACGCCGGTGATGACGAACGCCCCGGTCATGATCGACAGCGTCGCCAGCAGCAACGTCAAATCCGAGGTTATGCTGGCAAACGAATCGACGAAACGGCCGAGCGCCGGGACGATCGCCCTGAAAGAGCCTCCGCGCGCCCACGCGATGAACGCCAGGTGCGCGACGAGCATGGCACCGAACACGGAGATGAAGACGTAGAGCGCCGCAAACATCGGCGGCACGTGCAATATCGCCATCAAGCCGATCAGCCCGGCGACGACGACGACGAAGGCGGCGAGGTTCGTCCAGTCGGCCCAGCGCATGGTTTCGGCGGTGATGCTGTCGAGGCGGTACTTATAGCGCGACGACAACAGGTACACCGATACGCTCACGCCAACGTAATAGATGATCCCCGGCGCGTAGCCGCGCGCCACCACGTCGAAATAGCTGACGCCTAGGAACTCCGCCATCAGGAAGGCGGAAATGCCCATGATCGGCGGCATCAGCTGGCCGCCCAGCGACGACGCCGTCTCGATGGAGGCCGCGACGACGCGCGGCATGCCGGCGCCGATCATGGCGGGGATGGTCGCCGATCCGATGGTGATGGCGTTGGCGGCGCCGCTGCCGCTAACGGTGGCGACGGCGAGCGAGCCGAGCACGGCGGTCTGCGGCAACGCGTGCGGCGAACGGACGGCGATCTGCGTCGAGCCCTTGAGGATCGAATCGACGCAGCCGAAGGCGCGCAGCGCGCTGAGTACCAGGATGAACGAGCCGATCAGCGTCAACGCCAGCTGGGGCAGACGGGAGAAGATGCCGGTCGCCATCTCGACGCTCATGGCGCTGGTGACGCGCGTCCAGCTCAGGCCCGGGTGGTGGAACATACCGGGCACCACCGGGCCGTAAACCGCATACAGGATCAGGATGACGTTAAGGATGAACAGCGGCATGTAGCGCTTGCGCGTATACTCCATGATCAACACCGTCATCACCGCCCCCACGACGAGGTCGGTGGTGCTGTAGATGCCGGCGCGCACGGTGCCGATCTCGAAGTATTCCACGTGGATGTAGACGGCGACGGCGATCGAGAGGCCGATGTAGAGGGCGGCGATGAGGTAGTTGGCGATCGGCGGAAGCTGCGGGTAAAGCTCGTTCTTGCGCACCGCATCGAGGGTGAACAGGATGAAGGTGACCGGGACCAGCGTGATGGCCAGCAGCGTCGGCCCGCCCTCGGCGGTCCAGTAATAGACCATCAAATAGGCGAGGAAGAACCCGGCAATCAGATAATAAAGCCACTCGACCACGACGAGTGGCCGAAGGGAAGGAGCGGAGGGGGCGATCATGAGCGGAGGATGACCCGCACATCCACGCGGGGGACGGGTCCGTGCCGGAACCCGCCCCCCGGTCGAATGAACGAGACCTTACCTATTTCTTCATCGCGATCTTGGAGTCCCACTTCTTGTCCCAGACGCCTTTCTCGCGCATATACTTGGCGAGGCCAGGATGGATCGGCACCAGGTCCGCCGAGGAGGCGACGCCGAGCTTCTGCATGCCGGCAAAGTCCTTGGCGATCTGCGCGTAGCTGCCGTCGACCTTGGCCAGCGCGGCGGCATTCTTCTCGATCACCTTGAGCATCCGGTACATGTCGTTTTCCGGCACGTCGAGGCCGACGTGGAAGCCGTAATAGAACGGCAGCAGCGTCACCGACGGGGCGTGCACGTCCTTCTTGAACGCCGCCGGCTTGACGCTGGTGATCATGAAACCCGCTTTCTTCAGCTTCGCCACCTCGTCGGCGCTCGGGTTCAGCGCCGCCCAGTCGGCGGCCAGCGATGCCTCGGTGATCCACGGCGGCGAGGATGTCTCGGCGTTGGTGTAGATGATGAACCCTTGGATGCCGCCCGACTGCAGCAGCGAGCCAGCGGCCGCGAGATCGACCTGGCGGTATTCGTGCTTGATCCCGAGTGTCGTGTAGGCACGCTCGAGATGGGCGCGCACGTCCCAAGGCAGTGGCCCGGTGAAGATCGGTTTGCCGGAGAGATCCGCCCAGCTCTTGAACTTGGCCCTATCGCGCGAGTGCACGGCGGTGCCGACCTCGACGGTGTAAGCCCAGAACGACTGCACCAACTGGTGCTTGACGTTCGGCTTGAAGCCCTTGAAGCGATTGATGTCGTTGGCGAACTCGTAGAAGCCGATATCGGCGCCGTAGTAGCCCTTGATCTGGCCGGTCGCGAATCCCTTCATCGTCAGAATGGCGCCGGGCATCGCCTGCACCGTCACCCGGTAGTCCTTCATTTCGCGGTTCAACACGTCGGCCAAGGCGACCAGCGCCTTGTGGCCGGCCGATCCGACCGCCGCCGTGCCCCAGGGGATTTCCTTCACCTGTGACCACGCCGCGGTAGTCCACATCGCCATCGCGCCGGCGACGAGCACGGAAAGCGCACGTTTGAGCATTGCTGAGTCCTCCCAAATGGTCGGCCACGGAGGATGCGACCCATCCTTCCCGTGGCTTTATCTGTTAGTTGGCGGCCCAATACGCCGTCCAACACCGGTTGTGATAATCAACCGTTTTTGACGCTAAAGCGTGCCGTTGCACGTGTCAACGGCGGCCGCCCGCGGCGCGGCGGGAGGGCGGACCGGAAGGCTGACCGCCGGACGGCTAGTCGGCCTTGGCCGGCAGCATCGGCACGAAGGCCACCGGCAGGGTCGCCTCTTCGCGGATGCGTCCGTCCTTGTCCTTGGTGACGCGCACCAGGGTTTGCGTGGCGTGCACGCGCCCGATCGGAATCACCATGCGGCCGCCGGGGCGGAGTTGGTGGAGCAGCGCCGGCGGGATGTGCTCGGGGGCAGCAGTGACGATGATGGCGTCGAACTCGCCGCCGTCGGGCCAGCCGAGGAAGCCGTCGCCGGTCCTGACCTCGACGTTGCCGTAGCCCATTCGGTCGAGGCGTTCGCGCGCCGCCAGGGCCAGCTTGTCGACCCGCTCCACGCTCTTCACCTGTTCCGCCAGCTCGGCCAGCACGGCCGCTTGATAGCCCGACCCGCTGCCGATTTCGAGCACCCGGTCGGTCGGCTTGAGGTCGAGGAGGTCGGTCATCAGGGCGACGATGAACGGCTGCGAGATGGTCTGGCCGAAGCCGATCGCCTGCGGCCTGTTGACGTAGGCGGCCACCCGGTCGCCCGGCTGCATGAAATCCTCGCGCGGCACCTTGGCGATCGCCGCCATCACGCGATCGGAGAATCTCACCCGCCCCGTCCACGACCGGGTCTCCTCGGCATTGGCCTGAATCTCGGCCAGCAGCCGGGCGCGGGCCTTGGCCAGCTTGGCTAGGCGCTTGTCATTGTCGGGGGCGAAAAGGGCCATCGCCGGCCAGCTTGCGGAGCCGCGGCCCGGCCGTCAAGTAAGCGGGCTTGGCTACGAGCCGCCGCCCACGATGACCTTCGGGGCACCCTTGACGACCGAAATGCCCGGTTTCCTCCGGTCCCCGGGTTTCGGGTTCGCCCCGATCCGGGCGCGCGGGAAGCATAGGCTTACCACGGTGCCGGAGCTCGGCGTGCTCTCCAGGCGAAACGTGCCGCCGTGCAACTCGATCAGGGATTTGACCAACGGCAGGCCGAGGCCGGTGCCCCGGGTGGACGTGCCGATCGGCTTGCCGGACGTCTGGTAGGGTTTCAGAATCCGGGACACATCTTCCGGCACTATGCCGACACCGGTATCGGCGACCGCGAGCGTGATGCCGCCCTGTTCGTTGCGGTCGGCGGTGAGCTCGATCCATCCGCCCCGGCGGGTGTACCTCAGGGCATTGGAAATCAGGTTGATCAACATCTGCCTGATCAGCCGGGGATCGGCCTTGAGAAGGGGCAGGTCTCGCGGCAGGGCCGTCTTCATCGTAACGCCCTGGTCGCTCGCCTTTTCCAGAAACAGATTGGCGGCGTCGCTCATCACCACCAAGAGGTTCACGGGTTCCTCGTTCAACTCCATACGCCCGGATTCGATCCTGGAGAGATCGAGGATGTCGTTGATCACACCGAGTATGTGTTCGCCGCTCTTGCGGATATCGCGTGCATAGTCGACGTAACGTTCCGAGCCCGCCGGGCCGAACGTCTGCGCTTCGATGATGCCGGCGAAGCCGAGGATGGAATTCAACGGCGTTCGGAGCTCGTGGCTCAAAACGGCGAGGGAATCCGACTTGGCGCGGCTCGCCGATTCGGCGCTCGCCCTGGCGGCTTCGGCCTCGGCGACACGGCGGGCGGAAGCCTCGGGCTCCGCGACGCCGCGGGTGGCAGCCTCGGGCCCCGCAACGCCACGGGCGGCGGCCTCGAGCTGTTTTTTATACTCCGTGATATCGACGAAGGCGCCATGGACGTAGACCACGTTGCCGTTCTCGTCCACCTCGCGCCGGGCAATGCCGTGAACGATCCTCGTGGTGCCGTCGGGACGGACGATGCGAAATTCCGTCTCGAAGGCGGCGGTGCCGGCGGCGGCCTCATGCAATCGGCGCCGGACATCCTCCCTGTCCTCGGGGTGGACCATGTCCGGGAACGCCCAGAAGCCGAGCGTTTTCGCCCCGGGGTCGAGGCCGGCGATGCGATACATCTCTTCCGACCACACCGCCCGCCCGGACGCGACTTCGAAACGACAAAGCCCGGCGCGCGCGAGTTTCTGCGCTTCGGCGAGGATCTTCCGTTGCTGTTCGAGCGGGTCGCGATCGGCCGCCCTGAGCGCGAAGGCCTGCTTGACGGCGACGATGCCGCCCACCACGCCGAGCACAGCCGCCGCCAGGGCCACGATCACCATCGTCGTCGTCAAGGTATCCATCGGCCGAACCCGCCTCCAGCCAAGGCAAGCGTCGTCAAACGGGAGACAACAGAACGCCCCCGCCGTTACGATCACTAAGCGGGTTGCCGATTGGGGAAACCCTGGGTTGAGTTTTTGTTCGTGATGGGCGCTCCCCATCCGCGACGATTAAGGCAACCCCCAAGAGCACCGACCATAAGATTCAAATGCCCGGAAAAGGTCAACGGGCATATATTGCCATTTCAATGGCGCCGAGGACGTCGCGGTGCCGATTGCCGAGCCGGTGGATGAGTTGCGGACTTCTTCGGTCGCCTACGGGGAAAGGCGCTTCGAACCGGCGCCTCGAGGCGGACCGGACTTGGAGATGATTTGTGCCGGCGCGCCACCGCACCGGCAGCGATCGCGCAGCATCGCCGCCAGATAGCGGATGTCGCCGATGCCGACGCCGTCACGCGCCATCAGGGTACGCACGATCGGGTCGGCGAGGATTTCCCTGAGTTCGGGCTCGAGGCCGACGAAGGCCGGCCGGCCAGATGGCTGGCGGGGGGGCTGGCGGGGCCGCGTCGGGCTAGTGTTCATCGAGACATCCTCCCGGAAAACCAATGAGTGCCGCCGTTCGGCTCGGCGGTGGGGGTGCGGTCTCCCGCCAGCGCCCCGATCATGCCGGGTTCTCGTTGCCGGGATGTGACAGCCGGGTGAAGTTTTGGTGATCGGGCGGCGGTCGCAATCAGGCCTTAGCGCGATCAGACCTTGGGAAGGGCGACCTTGGCAGCGCCGAGGATGCGGCCGGTCTTCACCGACTGCACGATCACCGCGCAGCCGTCCGGATGGCCGCCGAGGTCGGCAAGCGTCGCGGTGAGCTTGAGTGGTTTGCCGGTCCAGGTGCCGACCTGCATCATGTTTCGGACCACGTTGTGGTACTTCAGCGTGCGGCCGCCGTTCTCGCCGCGCTTGATGGCGGTCTCGTGCTGGCGGTCGAACACGGCAAGCCAGACGGCCGCCTCGTCGCCGCCGTCGATGCCCTTGTCGGCGCCGGCCACGGTCACCTCGATCCGGCCCTCGGCATGGCGGACGGTCACCGGCAGCCGCGGCATCGCCTCCGCCTCGGCGATCCTGCGCAGCACCGACGAGCGGTCGGAGCCGGTGGCGTGACCCATGCCCTGGATCACCATCTGCGGCGTATAGACGTAGCGGAGCTTGAGCGCCTCGGCGTAGTTGCGCTGGCGCCTGGTGTTTTCGGGCGATGCGAACGGGTCCTTCCAGCCGATGTAGTCCCAGTAGTCGACGTGGATGGAGAGCGCCAGCAGGTCGGGACGCTGGGCGAGTTCGCCGAGGAACTTGTCGGCCGGCGGGCACGACGAGCATCCTTGCGAGGTGAACAGCTCGACCACCGTCTGCGGCGGTGCGTCGGCGGCAGCGGCCGGTCGGGCGACGAGCATCAGCGCCAGGGCAACGGTGGCGAGGATGGCGACGAGGGCGGTTGCACGTGGTGCGGTCATGGGCGCGAATTTATGCGGACGCCGGCGCCGCCGCCACTCACATCGCGGTGAACGGCCGCCGGGTCACGGGAAAGTGAAGGAGGCGTCATGCCGCCAGCAGCACCGCGACGCCGGCAACGGTGACGACGACGCCAACGATCATCCGCGCCGACAACTCGCCGGAGCCAAGAAGCACCCGGCTGAACAGCAGGGTCGCCAGGGGATAGCTTGCGACCATCGGCGCCACGACGGTGACGGGACCTTGCGCGAGGGCGGCGTACAAGCCGAGCACGGCGAGTCCGTTGCAGCCGCCGACGGCGACGAACCACTTCAAGCCGCGCCGGTCGAAGGCGATCGGGTTGCGCCGCTCCGTGACCGCGCCCATGCCGAGCACGACGACGGCCGACACCAGATAGCCGATGGTCGCCGCGGCGAACGGGTTCGGCCACGATTCCAGGCCGACCTTGACCAGCGGCTGCACCAAGCCGCGGATCAACGCGGCGGCAAGCGGCAGCGCCATCGCCCAAGCATGGATGATGGGCGCGGTTCGCCGCGGCACGCCGAGAAGCGCCGTCGCGCCGAGGCAAATCACGGCGATGCCGACGACCTGCCAGGCGCTGGGCGCCTCGCCCAGCATCAGGACGGCGATGCCGACCGCGAACAGCGGCGTCAGATTGCCGAGCGCTCCCGTCAGGTTGGGGCCGATCCGTCGATTGGCTTCAAAGGTCAGCAGCGTCACCGCGGCGGGAAACAGGCATCCGGCTATGACGAACAGGCCGACGCTGCCGATGTGCCAGCCGATGGTGCCGACTGTCGCCGGCGCCATGGCGAGAAAGATGAGGGCAGTCGTCGGCACGCTGATACAGGCGCCGCGAATCGGGCTGACGTCGCGCAACCCGAACTGGGTGAGAACCAGCGCCAGACCGAAACACGACGCCGAGCCGAGCGCGAACACGACCATCAGATAGTCCATGTCCGCTCCCCCCCGTCGCTTCAAGCGCGCCGCAACCGGGACCGCCCGGCGGGCCGGCGACGCCGGTTCCCGGCGATCGGCGGGCGTTGCCTCCCGCCGCGCGGCTGGCGTTACGCCGCCTCCTTCATCATCCGTCGCAGCACGTACTGCAGGATGCCGCCGTGCAGGTAGTAGTCGACCTCGTCGAGGGTGTCGATGCGGCAGGTGAGCGTGATCTTCTCGCTGTTGCCGTTGGCGCGGGTGATCTTGGCGGCGACGTCCATGCGCGGTTTCACTCCTTTTTCGATGCCGGTGATGTCCCACACCTCGGTGCCGTCGAGCTTCAGGCTCTTGCGGTCCTGGCCGTCCTTGAACTGCAGCGGCATGATCCCCATGCCGATCAGGTTCGAGCGGTGGATGCGCTCGAAGCTTTCGACGATCACCGCGCTGACGCCCAACAGCTTCGGCCCCTTGGCTGCCCAGTCGCGGCTGGAACCGGTGCCGTACTCCTTGCCGCCGACGACGATCGTCGGCACGCCTTCCTTCTTGTAGCGCATGGCGACATCGTAGACGGTGCCCTTGTCGCCGGAGGGATAATGCTTGGAGAAGCCGCCCTCGACGCCCGGCACCATTTCGTTCTTGATGCGGATGTTGGCGAAGGTGCCGCGCACCATCACCTCGTGGTTGCCGCGCCGGGCGCCGTAGGAATTGAACTCGTCCGGGCGCACTTGGTACTCGATCAGGTATTCGCCGGCCGGGCTGTCCTTCTTGATCGAGCCGGCCGGGCTGATGTGGTCGGTGGTCACCGAATCGGCGAGGATCAGCAACGGCCGCGCGCCCTTGATGTCCTTCGGCTTGTCGGGCTCGGGCTTCATGTTCTCGAAATACGGCGGGTGCTTGACGTAGGTGGACGAATCCTGCCAGCGGAAGATGCCGCCCTTGCCGGCCGCGATGGCGCGCCACTCCTTCGGCCCCTTGTAGACGTCGCCATAGCGGGCCTTGAACATGTCGAGGCTGAGGCACTTGGCGACGGTCGAGCGGACTTCCTTGTTGGAGGGCCAGATGTCCTTCAGATAGACCGGCTTGCCGTCGCGGCCCTCGCCGAGCGGGTCCTTGTAGAGATCGACCATCATCGAGCCGGCGATCGCGTAGGCGACCACCAGCGGCGGCGACGCCAGGTAGTTGGCGCGCACGTGCGGATTGATGCGGCCCTCGAAGTTGCGGTTGCCGGAAAGCACCGCCGCGGCCACCAGATCGCCGTCCTCGATGGCTTCCGCGATCGGCTCGCTGAGCGGCCCGGAGTTGCCGATGCAGCTGGTGCAGCCGAAGGCGGAGATGTAGAAGCCGAGCTTGTCGAGGTCGTTCTGCAAATCTGCCTTTTCCAGGTAGTCGGCGACCACCTGGCTGCCCGGCGCCAGCGACGTCTTCACCCACGGCTTGGCCTTCAGGCCCTTCTTTACCGCGTTGCGGGCCAATAGCCCGGCCGCCACCAGCACCGACGGGTTCGAGGTGTTGGTGCACGACGTGATGGCGGCGATCACCACGTGGCCGTCGGCGACCTCGTAGTTGGCGCCCTTGACCTTGACCTTGCGAATCAGCGGCGCGTGCGGGGCGGCGCCGAGGGCCGGGACCGAGCCGCCGCCTTCCTGTGCCATGTTGGTGGCGGCGCCGGGAATGCGCTCGCTGCTGGTTGCTATCATGACTTTCTCGAACGCCTTCGCCGCGTCCGAGAGCAAGATGCGATCCTGCGGCCGCTTCGGCCCGGCGATCGCCGGCACCACGCTCGAGATATCGAGATCGAGGGTGGCCGTGAACTCCGGTTCCGGCGTCGAGGCGTCGCGCCACAGGCCTTGCGCCTTGGCATAAGCCTCAACGAGCTTGATCTGCGCCTTGTCGCGCCCGGTCAGCTCCAGGTACTTGAGATTCTCGGCGTCGACCGGGAAGTAGCCGCAGGTGGCGCCGTATTCCGGCGCCATGTTGGCGATCGTCGCCTTGTCGGCGAGCGACAGGTCGTCGAGGCCGCTGCCGTAGAATTCCACGAACTTGCCCACCACGCCCTTCTTGCGCAGCATCTCGACCACGCGCAGCACCAAGTCGGTGGCGGTGGCACCCTCGCGCAGTTTACCGGTCAGCTTGAAGCCGACGACCTCGGGAATGACCATGGTGACGGGCTGGCCGAGCATCGCGGCCTCGGCCTCGATGCCGCCGACGCCCCAACCAAGCACGGAAAGCCCGTTGACCATGGTGGTGTGGCTGTCGGTGCCGACCAGCGTGTCGGGCATGGCGATGGTGCGCTTGCCCTCCTTCTCGGTCCACACGGTCTTGGTGAGATACTCCAGGTTGACCTGGTGGCAGATGCCGGTGCCTGGCGGCACGACGGTGAAGTTAGTGAACGCGCTCTGGCCCCACTTGAGGAAGGTGTAGCGCTCGCCGTTGCGCTCGAACTCGCGCTTGATGTTCTTCTCCATGGCGTCCGGCGTGCCGGCGAAGTCGATGGTCACCGAGTGGTCGATCACCAGATTGCAGGTCGAGAGCGGATTGATCTTCTCCGGGTCGCCGCCGAGCTTGGCCATCGCCTCGCGCATGGCGGCGAGGTCGACCACTGCCGGCACGCCGGTGAAGTCCTGCATCAGCACGCGCGCCGGGCGGAACGCGATCTCGTGGTCGGAGGTGCGCTTCTTGAGCCAGCCGGCGAGCGCCTTGCAGTCGTCGACGGTGACCGAGCGGCCGTCCTCGTAGCGCAGCAGGTTCTCGAGCAGCACCTTCAGCGAGCCGGGGAGCCGCGAGACGTCGCCGAGGCCGGCTTCCGCCGCCGCCTGCAACGAGAAATAATCGTACTCCTTGCCCCCGACCTTCAGGGTGCGGCGGGTCTTCAGGGTATCGTGGCCGGTGACAGACAAGGCTTCCTCCTCTCCCGAGTGGGTTTTGGGACCGTTCGTGGAATGATTACACATTGCCCAGGTTTGTCCATACGCCAACGAGCCGGCGCCAGGTCGCGGCCAGTCTGGCGGCCCCGCTTCGGCTTGATCGCGATCGGCCCCGGGGCGATCTCGTGGCGTTGCTGGGACGGCCCCGTTTCGGGCCACTGGCGTTGCCCGCGTCACGTTCGCGTGAGACCCGGGCGATCGATTATTTCGACTTGAGGTTCAAGGCGGTATATGGCTTTTTAGGGGTCGCGCCGACGGCCCGTTTTCGGCTCCGGGAAGCCACGCACGGCTGGCTGCGGCGCCAACGAATTGCCAAGTCGGATGAGGCGAGGCGTCCTCGGGGAGAGAGCACGATGAGCGGCCAGGCGGCAGCAGCCGGGACCCTCGATACGATCCCGAAAATTCTCGTCGAGAACGCGAGGGTGCGCGGCGAAAAGGCCGCCAACCGCGAGAAGGATTTCGGCATCTGGCAGACTTGGAGCTGGGCCCAGGTCGCCACCGAGGTACGGGCGCTGGCCTGCGGGTTGGTCGCGCTTGGCCTGAAGCCCGGCGACAAGCTCGGCATCATCGGCGACAACCGGCCGCATCTCTATTGGGCGATGGTGGCCGCGCAAAGCGTCGGCGCCGTGCCGGTGCCGGTCTATCAGGATTCGGTCGCCGACGAGATGCTGTACATCTTCGAGCACGCGGAGGCCCGCTTCGCCGTCGTCGAGAACCAGGAACAAGTCGACAAGCTGCTCGAGATCAAGGACCGCGCGCCGCACCTCGAGACCATCATCTACGAGGAGCCGCGCGGCCTGCAGCACTACGACCAGCCGTTCCTGCATCGCTATCGCGACGTCCAGGAAAAAGGTCGCGCCTTCGACGCCGCCAACCCGGGCTTTTTCGACGACGCGGTCGCCCGCGGCAACGGCTCCGACATCGCCATCATGCTCTACACCTCCGGAACCACCGGCCGGCCGAAGGGCGTGATGCTGAGCTTCGACAATATCGTGATCACGGCCCGCAACTCGACCGCCCAGGACGGCCTGACCGAGAACGATGAGATGCTGGCGTATCTGCCGATGGCGTGGGTCGGCGACAACCTGTACTCGGTCGGCCAGGCCTACGTCGCCGGATTCTGCGTCAGCTGCCCGGAAAGCACCGAAACCGTGCTCGAGGACCTGCGCGAGATCGGCCCCACCTATTTCTTCGCGCCGCCCCGCATCTTCGAGAGCATCCTGACTACCGTGACCATCCGCATGGAGGACGCCGCCGCGATCAAGCGCAAGGCGTTCCACTTCTTCATGGAGCACGCGCGGCGCGTCGGCACCCGCATCCTCGACGGCAAGCCGGTCGGACTCATCGACCGGCTTCTCTATGCGATTGGCCAAGTGCTGGTCTATGGACCGTTGAAGAACGTGCTCGGGTTCTCGCGCATCCGCCTCGCCTACACCGCCGGCGAGGCGATCGGCCCCGACATCTTCGCGTTCTACCGTTCGCTCGGCATGAACGTGAAGCAGCTCTACGGCTCGACAGAGGCGTCGGTCTATATCACCACCCAGCCAGACGGCGACGTCCGGCCCGATACCGTCGGCCGGCCCGCCGATGGCGTCGAGGTCAAGATTACCGACGAGGGCGAGGTGATGTTTCGCTCGCCCGGCGTGTTCGTTGCCTATTACAAGAACGACGATGCGACGCGGACGACCAAGACCGCCGACGGTTGGGTGCACACCGGCGACGCCGGCTACTTCACCGATGGGCAATTGAAGATCATCGATCGCGCCAAGGACGTGGGCAAGCTCAACGACGGCACGCTGTTCGCGCCGAAGTACCTCGAAAACAAGCTGAAGTTTTTCCCTTACATCAAGGAGGCGGTGACCTTCGGCCACGGCCGCGACTACGCGGCGGCAATCATCAATATCGACCTCGAGGCGGTGGGCGACTGGGCCGAGCGGCGCAACATCGCCTACACCGGCTACACCGACCTCGCCCGCCAGCGGCCGGTGTACGAGCTGGTGCGCGACTGCGTCGCCAAGGTCAACGCCGACCTCGCCAGGGACAGCCATCTCGCCGGCTCGCAGATCAAGCGGTTCCTGGTCCTGCACAAGGAACTCGACGCCGACGACGGCGAGTTGACTCGCACCCGCAAGGTGCGGCGCTCGTTCGTCGCCGACAAGTACGGCCAGATCATCAAGGCGCTTTATTCCGGCGCCGATCATTGCCCGGTCAAGGCGCTGGTCACCTTCGAGGACGGTCGCACCGCCACCATCGACGCCGATCTGCCGATCTGGGAGGCGCCGGGCGGCGCGGCGGCGGCCGCTCCGGCCCGGGCGGCGGAGTGAGGCGTTGGCATCCTCGATGAGCCCGCGCAACAAGATCGGCGACGTGCTGCTCGCCGTCGACGGCGTCAGCATCTCGTTCGGCGGCGTCAAGGCGCTCGACAAGGTCAGCTTCGACGTGCGCACCCACGAGATCCTGGCGATCATCGGACCCAACGGCGCCGGCAAGAGCTCGATGCTCAACTGCATCAACGGCTTCTACCACCCGCAGGAAGGCTCGATCACGTTCAAGGGCCAGCGGCGCAAGCAGATGCAGACCCATGTGGCGGCGCTGCAGGGCATCGCGCGTACGTTCCAGAACATCGCGCTGTTCAAGGGCATGTCGACGCTCGACAACATCATGACCGGGCGCAACCTGAAAATGAAAAAGAACTTCCTGTGGCAGGCGCTCTACTACGGTCCAGCGCTGAAGGAGGAGTTGGAGCACCGCACCGTGGTCGAGAACGTCATCGACTTCCTGGAGATCGAATCGATCCGCAAGACCCCGGTCGGGCGGCTGCCCTACGGCCTGCAGAAGCGGGTCGAGCTCGGTCGAGCGCTCGCCGCCGAGCCGGACCTGCTGCTGCTCGACGAGCCGATGGCTGGCATGAACTACGAGGAGAAGGAGGACATGGTCCGCTTCATCCTCGACGTCAACGACGAGTTCGGCACCACCATCGTGCTGATCGAGCACGACATGAGCGTGGTGATGGACATCTCGGACCGGGTGGTGGTGCTCGATTACGGCCGCAAGATCGCCGAAGGGACTCCGGACGAGGTGCGCGTCAACCAGGACGTCGTCGACGCCTACCTCGGCGTCGGCCACTGACGGCAAGGGGAAAGAGGGCCGCCGAGATGGATCTCCTGAACATCCTGTTCGTGGCGCCGTTCGTCGACATGATCGGGAACCCGCGGTTCCTGGTCGAGGTGATCGTCGGCGGGCTGTTGACGGGGGTCATGTATTCGCTGGTGGCGCTCGGTTTCGTGCTGATCTTCAAGGCCTCGGGCGTGTTCAACTTCGCGCAAGGCGCCATGGTGCTGTTCGCGGCCCTCACGCTCGTCGGCCTGCTGGAGCACGGCGTGCATGTGGTGTTCGCGCTGGCCGCCACCGCCATCGTCATGGTGCTGCTGGCGATCGCGATCGAGCGGCTGATGCTGAGCCCGCTGGTCAACCAGCCCGGCATCATCCTGTTCATGGCCACCATCGGGCTCGATTTCGTGCTGCGCGGCGTCGGGCAGATCGCCTGGGGTTCGAACGTCAAGCCACTGGACGTCGGCATCCCCGACAAGCCGTTCGAGGTCCACGGAATCCTCCTCAACTCCTTCGATTTGTACGCCGCCGCGATCGCCGCGGTGCTGGTCACCGTGCTGGCGATTTTCTTCCAGAAGACCGCCGTCGGCCGGGCGTTGCGCGCGGTCGCCGACGACCACCAGGCGGCGCTCAGCGTCGGCATCCCGCTGCGGACGATCTGGGCCATCGTGTGGTCGGTGGCGGGGATCGTGGGGCTGGTCGCGGGCATCATGTGGGGCGCCAAGTCGGGGGTGCAGTTCTCGCTGTCGCTGATCGCGCTGAAGGCGCTGCCGGTGCTGATTCTCGGCGGTTTCACTTCGGTGCCGGGCGCCATCATCGGCGGGCTGATCATCGGTGTCGGCGAGAAGATCGCGGAAATCTACTGGGCGCCGCCGTTCGGCGGCGCCATCGAGAACTGGTTCGCCTATATGCTGGCGCTGGTGTTCCTGCTGTTCCGGCCGCAGGGGCTGTTCGGCGAGCGCATCATCGAAAGGGTGTGACGGCGATGTTTTACCGCGAAGCCGGGCAGTTCAAGACGAGCTACGCCTCCGACCAGTCGATGTTCCCGATCATTCAGGACCGGGTATTCATCGCGCTGGTGTTGATCGTCGCCTACGCCGTGGTGCCGCTGTGGGCCAACGAATACTGGCTGCAGGCGGTGATCATCCCCTTCATGATCTTCGCGCTGGCCGCCGTCGGGTTGAACCTGCTCACCGGTTACGCCGGCCAGCTCAGCCTCGGCACCGGCGCGTTCATGGCGGTCGGCGCCTACGCCACCTACAAGATCACCACCCATTATCCGGACATCAACATCCTGATCGTATTTTTGATGTCGGGGCTGATCGCGGCGGCCGTCGGCATCATGTTCGGTATCCCGTCGCTCCGCATCAAGGGCTTCTACTTGGCCGTCGCGACGCTGGCGGCGCAGTTTTTCATTCTCTGGCTGTTCAACAAGGTTGGCTGGTTCTTCAACAACAACCCGTCCGGCACCATCATCGCTCCGCCGCGTACCTTCTTCGGTGTCATGGTCGCCGGCCCCGAGGCGACAGCCCAGGTGCGCTATTTCGTGGCGCTGGTCTTCCTCACCGTTTTCACGGTGATCGCCAAGAACCTGGTGCGCGGCCGCGTCGGGCGTGCCTGGATGGCGATCCGCGACCGCGACATCGCGGCCGAGATCATCGGCATCCAGCCGCTGCAGACGAAGCTGCTGGCATTCGCCATCAGCTCGTTCTACTGCGGCGTCGCCGGCGCCATGAGCGTATTCCTGTGGCTGGGCAGCGCCGAGACCGAGGCCTTCGACATCAACATCTCGTTCCAGGTGCTATTCATGATCATCATCGGCGGCTTAGGCAGCATCCTGGGCTCGATCCTGGGCGCGGCGTTCATCACGCTGGTGCCGATTTTCCTCACCAACGCGCCGGCGCTGCTCAATATTCCGTTCCCAACCGATTTGTCGAAGCACATCGAGGAGATCATTTTCGGAGGGCTGATTATCCTGTTCCTGATCGCCGAACCCAACGGCTTGGCCCGGCTGTGGCAGATCAGCAAGGAGAAACTTCGGCGGTGGCCGTTCCCGTATTGACGTTACGGCCACAGCCCCCGCCGAGCGCGTTGGCGTGTCGCCGGCCGCGTGATAACGTCGAAGTCGAAAAACCAATGAGAAGCCGGCAACGGCCCGCTTAACCCAAGGGAGATTAATGTCATGAAGTTCCGCACACTTTTCCTGGGCGTCGTCGGCGCCGCCGTCGGTGTTACCGGCGTCGCCGGCGTCAAGGCTGCGTTCGCCCAAGAGCAGTTCATCCCGATGCTGGTCTACCGCACCGGCCCCTATGCGCCGAGCGGCATCCCGGTGGCCAACGGCTTCAGGGACTATTACACCCTCGTCAACAAGCGCGATGGCGGCATCAACGGCGTCAAGATCGCGTTCGAGGAATGCGAGACCCAGTACAACACCAAGCTTGGCGTCGAGTGCTATGAGAAACTAAAGGGCAAGGGTCAGACCGGCGCGTCGCTCATCAATCCGTATTCGACCGGCATCACCTATCAGTTGGTGCCCAAGGCGCCGGTGGACAAGGTGCCGATCCTTTCCATGGGCTACGGTCAGACGGCGTCCGCCGACGGCCGCGTGTTCGAGTGGGTGTTCAACTTCCCGACCACGTACTGGAGCCAGGCTTCCGCCTTCATCAAGTACGTTGCCCACGAGGAGAAAGGCTACGACAAGTTGAAGGGCAAGAAGATCGTCCACATCTACCACAACTCGGCCTACGGCAAGGAAGCCAACCCGACGCTAGAAGCGCTGGCCAAGCGCTACGGCTACAAGCTGACGCTGCTCGCCGTCGACCATCCGGGCCAGGAGCAGAAGGCGACGTGGCTGCAGGTGCGCCGGCTCAATCCGGACTGGATCTTCATGTCCGGCTGGGGCGTCATGAATCAGGTCGCGGTCAAGGAAGCCGGCGGCATCAACTACCCGATGGAGAAGTTCGTCGGCAACTGGTGGTCCGGCACCGATGCCGACGTGAAGCCCGCGGGCGTGGGCGCCAAGGGCTACAAGTCGGCGACCTTCCACGGCGCCGGCGCCGGCTTCAAGGTGCATCAAGACATCATAAAGCACGTCTACGGCGGCGACGCCGCCAAGGCGAAAGAGAACAACATCGGCGAGGTGCTTTACAACCGCGGCGTCGTCAACGCCATGTTCGGGGTTGAGGCAATCCGCACCGCCATGAGCAAGTTCGGCAACAAGCCAATGACCGGCGAGCAGGTGCGTTGGGGCCTCGAGAACCTGAACGTCACCAAGGCGCGGCTTAAGGAGATCGGCATGGACGGCTTCACCGCCCCGGTGAAGGTGTCGTGCGCAGACCACGAAACCGGCGGCCCGGTGCTGTTCCAGCAGTGGGACGGCAACCAGTGGAAGGTCATCGGCAAGCCGTTGGCGCCGATGGTGGACGTGGTGCGGCCGATGATCGAGAAGGCGGCCGCCGACTACGCCAAGGAAAACAAGATCACGCCGCGCAGCTGCAAGTAGACCATGACGTCGCAAAGCGGACGCAAAGAAGCCGCGGCGACCGACGCGGCCCGGTCCTTCCTGACGGTCAACAACATCGAGGTCATTTACGACCACGTGATCCTGGTGTTGAAGGGGGTATCGCTGCAGGTTCCCGAGGGGGGCATCGTCGCCCTTCTCGGGGCCAACGGCGCCGGCAAAACGACGACGCTGAAGGCGATCTCGAACCTGCTCCAGGCCGAGCGCGGCGAGGTCACCAAGGGCTCCATCGAATGCATGGGCGAGCGGGTCGACCGCCTCAGCCCCAACGACTTGGTGCGGCGCGGCGTCATCCAGGTGATGGAAGGTCGCCACTGCTTCGAGCACCTGACGGTCGAGGAGAACCTGATGACCGGAGCCTACACCCGCCGCGACGGGCGGGCCAAGGTCCGTGCGGACCTGGAAAAGGTCTACCACTACTTCCCGCGCCTCAAGGAACGCCGCGACGCGCAGGCCGGCTATACGTCTGGCGGCGAGCAGCAGATGACCGCCATCGGCCGCGCCTTGATGGCGAACCCGAAGATGATCCTTTTGGACGAGCCCTCTATGGGCCTCGCCCCGCAGCTGGTCGAGGAGATCTTCGAGATCGTCGAGACCCTCAACAAAAAGGAAGGCGTCAGCATCCTGCTGGCCGAGCAGAACACCATGGCGGCGTTGAAGGTCGCCGACTATGGCTACATCCTCGAGAACGGACGCGTCGTCATGGACGGCGAGGCCGAGGACTTGCGCGAAAACGAGGACGTCAAGGAATTCTATTTGGGCCTCAGCTCCAGCGGCCGCCGCAGCTTCCGAGACGTCAAGCACTACCGGCGCCGCAAGCGCTGGCTGTGACGGGCCTAGGGGCCGGCGGGCGATGCTCGACAGCGAGTATTACGACGAGCTGGAGATCCGCGATCCCGAGGAACGCGAGCTGCAGCTGTTCGAGGCGTTCGGCCGCCACCTCGCCGCGGCGCGCGCGGATGCTCCCTATTTTGCCGAGTTGTTCAAGGGCGTCGGCGCCGGCGACGTGAAGACCCGCCGCGATCTGGAAAAGCTGCCGATCACCCGCAAGTCCGACCTGCACGAGCTGCAGAAAAGGAACCCGCCGTTCGCCGGCATGACGACGGTCGCGACCACCAACCTCAGGCGCATCTACCAGTCGCCGGGACCGACCTACGACGTCGAGGCCGCCGGCAAGGACTGGTGGGGTCTCGGGCGGTCTCTGTACGCGGCCGGCGTGCGCCCCGGCGACATCGTCCACAACTCGTTCTCCTATCACCTGACGCCGGCGGCGATGATGGTGGAGGGCGGCGCCGAGGCGATCGGCTGCGCGGTGATCCCGGGTGGCACCGGGCACACCGACCAGCAGGCGCAGGCGATGGCCCACATCGGCGCAACCGCCTACGCCGGGACGCCGTCGTTCCTGAAGATCCTGCTCGACCGCGCGGGCGAGCTCGGCCTCGACGTGTCGAGCGTCACCAAGGCGATCGTCGGCGGCGAGGCATTGCCGAAGGCGCTCAGGGACGAATTTGCCGCCCGCGGCGTCACCGCGCTCAACAGCTACGCGTCGGCCGACCTCGGGCTGATCGCCTACGAATCGAAGGCGATGCAGGGCCTGATCGTGGATGAGCGCCTGATCATCGAGATCGTGCGCCCCGGCAGCGGCGAGCAGTTGCCCGCGGGCGAGGTCGGCGAGGTCGTCGCCACCTCGCTCAATCGTGAATACCCGCTGATTCGCTTTGCCACCGGCGATCTCTCCGCGGTGATGCCGGGTGCGAGCCCGTGCGGGCGCACCAACGTGCGGCTCAAGGGCTGGATGGGCCGCGCCGACCAGACGACCAAGGTCAAGGGCATGTTCGTGCATCCGGCGCAGGTCGCCGAGGTGGTGAAGCGCCACCCGGAGATCGCCAAGGCGCGCCTGGTGGTCGAGCAAAAGGACGGCCACGACGTGATGACGCTTCACTGCGAGACCGGCGACGAGGGCGCGGCGCTGGCCGAATCGGTGGCTGAGACGCTGACGGCGATCACCGGGCTTTCCGGCGCGGTCAGGCTGATGAAGCCGGGCGGCCTCGCCAACGATGGCAAGGTGATAGAAGACAAACGCAGGCTCGGCTGAGGCATGCCACCCGGGACGCCCGGGTTCGCCGTCCCGTTCCGGCGCGGGCCGCGGGTTTCCGCTCTTGCCGGCCCCTTCCAGCCGCCCCGTTCGGCGCGCTTTTCCGCGGCCTCCGGCCGCCCTGGCGCGCCACTACAATTCCTTAAGCTGCACATAAATTCGCCACATTTGCCGGCTGTAATGCCGGCCATAGACCTCCTCGTCTATAAACCAGAGACCCCCTCTCTGGTCCCCCTATCGGCATCCATGTATGCCGAAACTCAACGGCCGGACCGGCAACGGACCGGCCGTTTTTTTTCGCCGCCGCCGTGACCAATGCCGGGCGATTCTTCTTTTTCCGGGCGAAGTGCGATAGGTTGCCCCGGCGCGCGGCTCAAGCCGCTCCGGGAGCCCCGATTGACCCGTTTCTCCGGCCACCATCTGGTTTGTTTCCGCGGCGAGCGGACGGTTTTCGAGAACCTCGACTTCGACCTCGGCGACGGCGGCGCGCTTGTGCTGCGCGGTCCTAACGGCTCCGGAAAGTCGAGCCTCCTTAGGTTGATGGCCGGGCTGGCGCGGCCCTTATCGGGGGCGCTCATCTGGGACAACGAGGCCGTGGCCGACGACGCAGAAGCGCACCACCGCCGCCTGCATTACGTCGGCCACGCCGATCCGGTGAAGCCGGCCCTCACGGTGGCCGAGAATTTGCGTTTCTGGGCGGCGTTGCGCGGCGACGGCGCCGCGGCTGTTTCGGTGGCGGTAGGCCGCGCGCTTGACGGCTTCGGCATCGCGCACCTCGCCGATCTGCCGGGCCGGTACTTGTCGGCCGGGCAGCGGCGGCGGGCCAACCTCGCCCGCGTGATGGCGTCCTCGGCGGTGCTGTGGCTGCTCGACGAGCCGGCGACCGCGCTGGACGACTCCGGCGTCGCCTGCCTCAGGGAGGCGATGGCGGCGCACCGGGCGCGCGGCGGCATGGTGGTGACATCGGCGCACGCCGACCCTCTGCTCGCCGGCGGCCGCGAGCTGGATCTCTCGCAATTCCGGGCCGCGTCATGAGCGGCTTCCTGACCATCGTCGGCCGTGATTTGCGGCTCGCGCTCCGCCAGGGCGTGGACAGCCTGATGGTGGTGATGTTTTTCGTCATCGCCGTGGTGCTGTTCCCGTTCGGCGTCGGGCCGGAGCCCAACGTGCTGGCCCGCATCGCCGGCGGTGTCATCTGGGTGGCGGCGCTGTTGGCCTCGATGCTGTCGCTGGAGCGGCTGTTCCAGACCGACTACGAGGACGGCAGCCTGGAATTATTGGCGCTGCAGCCGGTCGCCCTCGAGGCGACGGTGATCGCCAAGGTCACGGCGCATTGGCTGACCACCGGGCTGCCGTTGATCGTGGCGGCGCCGCTGCTGGCGGTGCTGATGAACCTACCGCGTGACGGCTTCGTGGTGCTTGTGTCGGCGCTCGCGCTCGGCACGCCGACATTGAGCCTGATCGGCGCCATCGGCGCGGCGCTGATTCTGGGCTCGCGGCGCGGCGGCATCCTGCTGGCGCTGTTGGTGCTGCCGCTGTTCATCCCGGTGCTGATTTTCGGCGTCGGCGCCGTCGAGGCGGCGCTCGGTGGCTTCCCGGCGCGGCCGCAGCTGCTGGTGCTGGCGGCGCTGCTGCTGGCGGCGCTGCCGCTCTGCCCGTGGGTCGGCGCGGCGGCGATCCGCCAAGCCTTCGACTGACGGCGCGGCGGGAGTTCCCCGATGGCCAATTTTTTTCACCGTTATGCTAATCCGGCGCGGTTTTTGCGTTTGGCGTCGGCGGTCGAGCCGTGGCTGAAGTGGGGGACTTTGGCGCTGCTGGCGGCGGGGCTGTATGCGGGCCTGGTCGGCTCGCCGGCCGACTACCAGCAGGGCGACAGCGTGCGCATCATGTATATCCATGTGCCGGCGGCGTGGATGGCGTTGTTTTGTTATTCGGCGCTGGCCGGCGCTTCTGCCGTTGCCTTGATCTGGAAGCACCCGTTGGCGGATCTGGCGGGCCGCGCGACGGCGCCGGTGGGGGCGTGTTTCACGGTGCTGGCGCTGGTCACCGGCTCGCTGTGGGGCAAGCCGATGTGGGGCACCTGGTGGGTGTGGGACGCGCGGCTGACCAGCGTGCTGGTGCTGTTGTTCCTGTATCTCGGCTACATCGCGCTCGTCCACGCCTTCGACGACCCCGGGCGCGGCGCGCGGGCGGCGGCGATCCTGGCGCTGGTCGGGTTCGTCAACGTGCCGGTGATCAAGTTCTCGGTCGACTGGTGGAACACGTTGCACCAGCCGGCGAGCGTCCTCAAGATGAGCGGCCCGGCGATCCACGCCAGCATGCTGGCGCCGCTGTTGCTGATGGCGCTCGCCTTCACCGGTCTTTATCTGTGGCTGCTGGCGGTGCGCATCCGCAGCGAGTTCCTCGCCGGCCGCCTGCGCGCCAACCGCCACCGCCAGGCCGGCGGC
>DASWGT010000084.1:0-3402 GCA_036393575.1 Rhodospirillales bacterium
GCCGGCTCGATGCCGGCGTGGGTGAGCGCCGCCAGCACGCCGCAGATCAGGTAGAAGAAGACGTAGCGCACGTGGCCGAGCGCGTCCTCGACGTTGTCGCCGAGCACCCACAGGAACAGCATGTTGCCCAAGAGGTGCATGATGCCGCCGTGCACGAACATCGAGGTGACCAGCGTCAGCGGCGCCGGCAGCGCCGCCAGCTCCGGCGGCAGTTGCGCGCTTCCGAACAGTACCGCCGGGATGGCGCCGAAGCCGAGCACGAACGCCTGGCCCTCGCGCGGCCCCAGCCCGGCCTGGTACAGGAACACGACGACGGCGAGCGCGATGATGGCGACGGTGACGTACTGGAAGCGGATGTGCTTGAGCGGGTTGTCGTCGTGGAGCGGGATCAGCACGGGCGGGGCACCCCTATACGGCGTCGGCGCTCAGCCGAGCGCCGCGACCAAGCCGTCGAACATCGCCCGGCCGTCGCTGCCGCCGAGCGCCGGGTCGGCTAGGCGCTCCGGGTGCGGCATCAAGCCGAGCACCTTCTTGCGCTCATCGAGGATGCCGGCGATGTCGCGGACCGAGCCGTTCGGATTGGCAAGGGGATTGGCAGCGGGGGGTGCGCCGCCTGCCTGCGCGAAGCCGGGGCTTCGCTCCGGCGAAGGCAGGTTGGCGGGCCCGCCGTCGGGCGAGACGTAGCGGAAGGCGACGCGGCCCTCGCTTTCCAGCCGGTCCAGGGTTTCGTCGTCGGCGAAATAGTTGCCGTCCATGTGGGCGATGGGGACGCGGATCACCTGGCCCTTTTCATAAGCGCCCGTGAACGGCGTCGCCGTCGTCTCGACGCGCAGGTGCACGTCCTTGCACACGAATTTCAGCCCGGCGTTGCGCATCAGCACGCCCGGCAACAGGCCGCATTCGGTGAGGATCTGGAAGCCGTTGCAGATGCCGAGCACCGGCACGCCGGCCTTCGCTTTCCTGACCACGTCGCGCATCACCGGCGAGTGCGCCGCCATGGCGCCCGAGCGCAGGTAATCGCCGTAGGAGAAGCCGCCCGGCACCACGATCAGGTCGCACTTCGGAAGCTGGGCGTCGCCGTGCCACACCATCGCCGGCTCGGATCGCAAGCTCTGACGGAGCGCGACCTGCACGTCGCGGTCGCAGTTGGATCCGGGGAAGACGATGACGCAGGCTTTCATGGCTGTCGTCCTCTGACGCGGCACAAGACCGCGATGCGCTGATCCACGCTCCCGTTCGTCATTCCCGCGCAAGCGGGAATCCAGCTTCGGCTTCCCTGGACCCCCGCATTCGCGGGGGTGACGTTCCATATCCTATTCGCCGACGTCGACGCGGAAGTCCTCGATCACCGTGTTGGCCAACAACTTCCGGCACATCTCCTCGACGCGCGCCTTGGCCTTCTTCGCGTCCTTCTCGGCCAATACGAGCTCGATGTACTTGCCCTGGCGCACGCCCGAGACGCCCTTGAAGCCGAGCTGCGCGAGCGCGTTGCCGACCGCCTTGCCCTGCGGGTCGAGGACGCCGGATTTGAGGGTGACGTGGACTTTCGCTTTCACGGGATTTTCCACAGGCGGAGACGCTTTCTCCGGCCGCCTTCGGGCGTCGCTATTGCATGACCTCGGGGCCCGCCATGTCGCGCGGCCCGCCTTCGGGCAGGATGCCGAGCCGCCTGGCGACTTCCTGGTAGGCTTCCTCGACGTTGCCGAGGTCGCGGCGGAAACGGTCCTTGTCCATCTTCTCGTTGGTCTTGGTGTCCCACAGCCGGCAATTGTCGGGGCTGATCTCGTCGGCGACGACGACGCGCACGTTGTCGCCGTCCCACAGCCGCCCAAACTCGAGCCGCACGTCGACCAGCTTCAGCCCGATGCCAAGGAACAGGCCGGTGAGGAAGTCGTTGACGCGCAGCGCCAGCGGCACCATCTCGTCGAGGTCGTGCGGATGCGCCCAGTTGAAGGCGGTGATGTGCTCCTCGGTGATCAGCGGATTGTCGCCGGTTTCGGACTTGTAATAGTACTCGATGATCGAGCGCGGCAGCGCCGTGCCCTCGGCCAGCTTGAAGCGCTCGGCGAACGAGCCGGCGGCGACGTTGCGGACCACCACCTGGATCGGGATGATCTCGACCTCGCGGACAAGCTGCTCGCGCATGTTGAGCCGGCGCACGAAATGGGTCGGCACGCCGATCTCGGCCAGCCGCATCATCAGGTACTCGGAGATCCGGTTGTTGAGGACGCCCTTGCCGGTGATGGTGCCGATCTTGTCGTCGGCAGACGCGTCGTCCTTGAAGTATTGCACCAGCGTGCCGGGCTCGGGTCCCTCGAACAGGACCTTGCCCTTGCCTTCGTAAACCTGTCTGCGT
The DNA here is from genome assembly GCA_036393575.1 of Rhodospirillales bacterium. GTDB lineage: Bacteria > Pseudomonadota > Alphaproteobacteria > Rhodospirillales > Casp-alpha2 > JACPJY01. Next base: position 2,357 of record DASWGT010000084.1, read on the forward strand.
CTGGCCATGGGATTCGTCTGTTGACGGGCGCGCGATGGGCGCCCCCTTTGCGCCGATGGGGTGGAAGAACGCCCATATAGCAGGTCACCCCCGGCAACACAAACCGCGCCTGGCAGCACCTCCACTTCATCCGTCATGCCCCGGCGTCAGCCCGGGGCATCCAGCCTTGCACGCCCTGGATCGCCCGGGCGGAGCCGGGCGATGACGCAGGGAGGGACGGTGCCGCCGCACTGGCCGGGGCGAGGCCCGTTACAGGGAAACCGCCCCATAGGGCGCCTTGTCGGGCGCGCCGGCGGCGAACAGGAAGCGCGGCTTGACGCCCTTGCGCCCCCGCTTCGGCAGCGCCAGCAGCGACGACGACACGGTGCCGAAGCCCGAGCCGGTGACGATGGTCATCGCGCCTTCCGGCCCGGCGCCGGCGTCCGTTTCGCGGCTCGCCATCAGGTGCTGCCATGCCGACCAGTCGCCGGTCTCGGGGTCGGGCGCCGCGGCCTTCTCGAACAGCCGCCGGTAGCGGCGGATGCGCATCGAGGCGTCGTCGTTCATGTCGTGGGCGGTGATCATCGAGAGGCCGTCGGGCACCGGCGTCGCGGTGACGTGCCCACGGTCCTTGGCGCCGTCTTCCGCCGAGCGCACCCAGAACGCGTCCATCGCGTCTGCGACCGCCAGGTTGAAGGTGCGGTAGCTCGCGGGCTCGATGTGGGTGAGCGCTTCGGCCGCGTCGGCGGCGGTGGCGTACTCGAGCGCCTCCAGCGGCAGCTCGCCGCGGCTGCGCAACCCCGGCGCCGGGCCGAGCGAGCCCGGCCGGTTGAGCACGCCGGCGATCAGCCCCAAGTCGCTCAAGCCCAGCCAGGTGCCGCCGGCGAGCGTGTCCTGGCCGGCGACGACGCGCGGCCGGTCGGGCCAGTGGCGACCCGGCGGCAGCCACGGCCTCGCCGCCATCTCGTCGCGATTGGCGGCGAACAGCAGCGGCCAGTCGTGGCCGGGGCGGCGGAGGATGACGACGGTGCACATGCGGCTATCACATAATGGGTTTAAGGACTTGG
>DASWGT010000085.1:0-1822 GCA_036393575.1 Rhodospirillales bacterium
CTTGGCCGGGCCAAAATCGGCGTGGATGGGAAAGAACTCGACCTCATTCGCCGCGCGCCGCCGGCGCGGGGTCTCGCAGAAGAAGTCGAACAATGCGGCCTTGTGGCTTCCGGCCCGGCGCGCCATGAGGAAACCGCCGCCGCCCGGCGAGGAGAACACGGCCTCGGCGACGAAGGTCATGAACATGCCGGCCAGCGCAGCGTCGAAGGCATTGCCGCCGTCTTGCAGGATTTCGGCGGCGGCGTTTGCGGTCAGCTCATGCCCCGCCGCGACGACGGTCTTTCCATTCCTCATCCGCCTCGCCTATCGCGAAGCGGCGCAGGCGGCAAGTGTCGCACTCTCGTCATTGCCGGGCTTGACCCGCCTGCGCGGGCCGAAGCCTTATGAACGGAAGTACCAACCATTGCTTCGGCGGGCGAAGGCCCGGCAATCCATTCCATTGGCGTTTCACCTTGCCGCGACGTAACGGCATGGATGCCCGGATCAAGTCCGGGCATGACGATTCATTCGATTGATGCTTCGTCAGCTCAGGCGCTTCTCGAGTGCCGTGAGCTCATCGCTGAGCCCCTTGGGCATCTTGGCGCCGAAACTGGCGAAATGCTGCTTGATCAGCGGCAACTCGGCCTTCCAGCCCGCCGTGTCGACTTTGAGCAGCTCCTTCAGTTGCTCGGCGGCGAGCTTGAGCCCGTTAGTGTCAAGCGCGCCCTCGGCCGGGACTTTGCCGATCGGTGTATCGACGGCCTTGGCCGTGCCGTCGCAGCGCTCGAAGATCCATTTCAGCACTCTGGAGTTCTCGGCATATCCGGGCCACAGGAACTTGCCGTTGCCGTCCTTCCTGAACCAGTTGACGTAGAAGATCTTCGGCATCTTGGTGCCGCCCTTCTCACCCATCTTCAGCCAATGGGCGAAATAGTCGCCCATGTGGTAACCGCAGAAGGGGAGCATGGCCATGGGATCGCGGCGCAATTCGCCGATCTTGCCGGCGGCGGCCGCCGTCTTCTCCGATGCCATGATCGAGCCCAGGAAGGTGCCATGCCGCCAGCTGGTCGCCTCGATGACGAGCGGCACCACGGTGGCGCGGCGGCCGCCGAACAGGATGGCGTCGATGGGAACGCCTTTCGGGTCCTCCCATTCCGGCGCGATCACCGGACATTGCGCCGCGGGCGCGGTGAAGCGAGCATTGGGGTGGGCGGCGGGGCGACCGGCCTTCGGCGTCCACGGACGGCGCATCCAGTCGATGGTCTTGGCCGGCGGCTCGTCGGTCATGTGCTCCCACCACACGTCCTCGTCATCGGTGAGCGCGACATTGGTGAAGATGCAATTGGCATCGAGCGCCCTCATGGCGTTGAGGTTGCTCGCCTCCGAGGTGCCGGGCGCCACGCCGAAAAAGCCGGTCTCGGGATTGATGGCGTAGAGCCGCCCGTCCGCGCCGAATTTCATCCAGCAGATGTCGTCGCCGATGGTCTCGGCCTTCCAGCCCGGGATGGTCGGGTTGAGCATGGCGAGGTTGGTCTTGCCGCAGGCCGAGGGGAAGGCGGCGGCAATGTATTTCGCCTCGCCTTTCGGATTGGCGAGCTTGAGGATCAGCATGTGCTCGGCCATCCAGCCCTCGTCGCGCGCCTTCACGGACGCGATGCGGAGCGCATGGCACTTCTTGCCGAGCAGCGCGTTGCCGCCATATCCCGAGCCATAGGACCAGATCTCGCGCGTCTCGGGGAAATGCGAGATGTATTTGGTCTTGTTGCAGGGCCACGGCACGTCGGCGCTTTGCGGTGTCGGCAGCGGCGCGCCGATGGTATGAAGCCCGCGCACGAAATCATCG
>DASWGT010000086.1:0-67418 GCA_036393575.1 Rhodospirillales bacterium
TGGCGCTCGAATTGGCGAAACACAACATTCGAGTCAACGCCATCGCGCCCGGCTACGTGGAAACCGACCTCAACCGCGAGTTCCTGAAAAGTGAGGAGGCGCAGAAAATGATCAGGAACATCCCGCAGCGTCGCCCCGGCACCGTGGACGACCTGACCGGGCCGCTGCTGCTGCTGGCCTCCGACGCATCCGGCTACATGACCGGCACCGTGCTCGCCGTCGACGGCGGCCATCTGGTAAGCTCGCTCTAGGAGGCGCGACCATGGCGCATGTCACCGCAAAGGATGGCACCCGGCTCTACGTCGAGGAAGCCGGGTCCGGCCATCCGATCCTGTTCCTGCACGAATTCGCCGGCGACCACCGCAGTTGGGCGCCACAGGTGACGCATTTTTCCAGGACCCACCGCTGCGTCAACATGGCGTCGCGCGGCTATCCACCCTCCGACGTGCCCGACGACGCGTCCGCCTACGGTCACGACATTGCTGCCGCTGACGCCGTCGCCGTCCTCGACGGCTTGCGTCTCGCCCGCGCCCATGTGGTCGGCCTCTCCATGGGCGCCTATACCGGGTTGATGCTCGCGATCCGCTGCCCGGAGCGGCTGGGCGGGCTGGTCGCCGCAGCCGGCGGCTCCGGCTCTCACCCACCCGGCGGAACCGCCTACCGTGCCGAGACCGAGAAGCGCGCCTCCGCCATGCTGGCGGCCGGAAAGTTTCCCGCCGACGAGGTCGGCAACGGCCCGACCCGCGTGCAGCTAAAGCGCAAGAACCCGTCAGCGTGGAAGGAGTTCCGCGACCAGGTGGCCGAGCATCCGGTGATCGGCTCGGCGCACGTGTTGCGCCGGATCGTCGGCGGCCGGCCGTCGCTCTACGCCTTCGAGGACGCGCTCAAGCGGGTTTCGGTGCCGACGCTGCTGATGGTCGGCGATGAGGATGACGGGATCATCGAAATCAACGTCTGGCTGAAGCGCACCATGCCGGCGGCGGGCCTCGACGTGTGGCCAGCTTCCGGGCACCTCCTCAATCTCGAGGAGCCGGAGGTCTTCAACGACCGCGTGGCGTGCTTTCTGAAGGTCGTCGAGGCCGGCGCCTGGTCCGCGTGCCAGCCGGCGGCGACGCGGAAGGTGGGCTAGGCCGATGGACTTCACCCTCAGCCCCGAGGTCGAGGACTTCCGCAAGCGCATCCGCGCCTTCGTCGAGAAGCGGATGTTGCCCCTCGAAGCCGACCCGAAGAGCTACGACGGCCACGAGAACATCAAGCTCGACCTGTTGGAAGAACTCCGCGGCGCGGCGAAGAAACAGGGCCTATGGGCACTGTCCATGCCGAAGAAACGCGGCGGGCAGGGGCTGAACACCGTCGGCATGGCCGCCTGCTACGAGGAGATGAACCGCTCGATCTTCGGCCCCGTGGTGTTCAACGCCGCCGCCCCCGACGATGGCAACATGGTGGTCCTCAACAAGGTCGCCACCGAGGCGCAGAAGGACCGCTGGCTGCAGCCGATCATCGACGGCAAGGTCCGCTCCTCGATCCTGATGACCGAGCCGCACCCGGGCGCCGGCTCGGACCCCGCCAGCATGATGCTGACGACGGCGAAGAAGAAAGGCGGCAAGTGGGTGGTCCATGGCCGCAAGTGGTTCATCACCGGCGCTGCCGTCGCCAAGCATTTCATCCTCGTCGCCCGCACCTCCGACGACGCGCGCAAGGGCCTGACGGCGTTCCTGTTCGATAAGGAGCAGCCGGGCTGGAAGATCGTGCGCCGCATCCCGATCATGGGGCCGGAGGAGCACGGTGGCCATTGCGAGCTCGAGTTCGACGGCCTCGAGATTCCCGACGAGAACCGGCTGATGAATGTCGGCGACGGCCTCAAGGTGACGCAAATCCGCCTCGGCACGGCGCGGCTGACCCACTGCATGCGCTGGCTCGGCATGGCGAAGCGGGCGCTCGAGATCGCCAGCGAATACGTCGCCGAACGCGAGGCGTTCGGCAGCAGGCTGATCGACAAGGAAAGCGTGCAGATGATGCTGGGCGAGGCGGCGATGGCCATCCACGTCGGCAGACTGCTGGTCATGCACGCGGCGTGGAAGCTCGATACCGGCGACTTCGCCAGGAAAGAAGTGTCGATGGCCAAGGTCGCCGTCGCCGACACGCTGCACCAGGCGGTGGACACGGCGATCCAGCTCTGCGGCGCCAAGGGCTATTCCAAGGATACGCTCCTGGAATGGATGTACCGCTACGCCCGCCAGGCACGGCTGGTGGACGGGGCGTCCGAGGTCCACAGCATGGTGCTGGCGCGCTTCTTCCGGGACGAAGGCCTGGACTTCTGGCGATGGGGCTGACGGCGGACGCCCGGGCGCGGCTCGCGGCGTACCTGAGCGACAAGGCGGCAAGCGCGGTCCGCATCGAGGCTTTCGACAAGCTTCCGGGCGGCGCCATCCAGGAGAACTGGCGCCTTGACCTCGCGGTCGACAAGGGAAAATGGCAAGGCCGGCACGAACTGGTGCTGCGCCACGACGCGCCGACGGCGGTCGCCGCCAGCCACGGCCGGGTGCGCGAATACAAGTTGTTGCAGGCGGCGTACGCCGCCGGCGTAGCGGGGCCGGCGCCGTTCCTGGCGTGCGGGGACGCTGCCGTGCTCGGCGGGCCGTTCTTCATCATGCAGCGGGTGACCGGCGAGGCCGCCGGCCACCGGCTGACCAAGCGCCCCACCGACCCGGCGCTCGCGGCTCGGCTCGGCGAGGAGTTGGCCCACATCCATGCCATCACACCCGACGCACCAGCGGCCAAGGACCTCTCTTTCCTGCCGCCACTGGAGGGCGCGGCGTCCCTGTCCCGGATCGCGCTATACCGGCGCTGGCTCGACGATCTGCAGGCGTCGCGGCCGGCGCTGGAATGGGGATTGCGCCGGTTGGAGCTGACGGCGCCGGCGAAGTCCGAAATCGTGCTCTGCCACCGCGATTTCCGCACCGGCAACTATATGGTCGACGACGGTACGCTCACCGGCATCCTCGATTGGGAGTTCGCGAGCTGGGGTGAGCCGGAGGAGGACATCGGCTGGTTCTGCGCCCTCTGCTGGCGGTTCGCGGCGCCGGAGCGCGAGGCCGGCGGCATCGCCGACCGCGAGCCGTTCTACGACGCCTACAAAAAAGCCTCGGGCCGCCGCATCGATGCGGCGCGTGTCGCCTGGTGGGAGACGATGGCGCACGTTCGCTGGGCGGTGATCGGTTGCCAGCAGGCCGAGCGTTACACGGTGGGCGGCGAGCAATCGCTGGAGCTCGCACTCACCGCCCACGTGGTGCCGGAGCTGGAATTAGAAGTGCTGCGCCTCACCGCGGAGGCGGCGTGATGCGCGACCGCCCGCAAGGCCAGGAGCTCAAAGACCTCGCCCGGCGCGCGCGCCGCGGCGATCCCGCACTATTGCTGCCCGACGACGCCCGCTATCGCGACGCTATGGTGAAGCGCGCCGAGACCATCGCCACCCGTCAAGGAGAGACCGGCGACGGGCCGGAGCGGCGCGAACGCGACGCACTTGCGCGCTTACTCGGCGAGGACGGCGACCTCGCCGCCCTCAATCGCGCGTTGGCCGACGCCGTCCGCGTCGGCTGCTTCGACCCCGGCGCACCCGCGGCGGCGGCCTGTTACGGGCACTTGTGGGAGACGGCGCTGGAACGGGTGCGCGAAAGCAACCCGAAGGTGCTCATCGCCCTGGGGCTGGAATAGCCGCCGCTGTTTGCCCGCCGCGGCGCCCGTGTATAATCGGCACCGCCGGCCACCGGCGCAAAAAAGGAAACAAACGTGACCGCCGCCCCAGAGAGCACCGCCGCCCCAGAGAGCATCGCCAAAACCATCGCCGGGGAACTCGCCCGCCGCATCGTTGCCATGCGCTACGGCGACCTGCCGGAACAGGCGATCCGTTGGGCCAAGATCGGCATCCTCGACACCGTCGGGGTGACGCTCGCCGGCTCGGTCGAGGATTGCGTTCGCATCGTCGCCGGCGTCGAAGGCATCGGCGCCGCCGCCGGGCCGTCGCTGGTGTTCGGCACGAACCGGCGGGTGCCGGCGCTGGACGCGGCGCTGATCAACGGCACCGCCTCGCACGCCCTCGACTTTGACGACGTGGCCGAGAGCGTCGGCGGCCACCCGTCGGTGCCGCTGGTATCGGCGATCATGGCGCTCGGTGAACAGGTGGACGCCGGCGGCAAGGACATCATCCTCGCCTACGTGGTTGGCTTCGAGACCGAATCGCGCATCGCGCGGGCCGTCCATCCCTATCACTACGACCGCGGCTGGCATCCGACCACCACCATCGGCGTCTTCGGCACCGTCGCTGCGGCGGCGCGGATTTTGAAACTCACCGAGGCCGAGACGGCAATGGCGCTCAACTTGGCGACGTCGCTGGCGGCCGGCGTCAAGGCCAACTTCGGCACCATGACCAAGCCGCTACACGTCGGCCACTCGGCACGTAGCGGCGTGCTGGCGGCGCTACTGGCGAAAGGCGGCTTCACCGCCGGCAAGCGCGCCTTCGAGCATCCACAGGGTTACTTCAACGTGTTCAACGGTGCTGGCAACTACGACGCGGCGAAGGTGTTCGAGCATTGGGCCGACCCGCTCGATATCGTCAAGCCCGGCTTCGGCCTGAAGCAGTATCCGTGCTGTGGCAGCACGCACCCGGCCATCGACGCGGTGCTCAAGCTTAGGCGCGAAAAGAACATCAACGCCGACGACGTGGCGGCGATCGAGGTTCTCACCAACCCGCGGCGCCTGCCGCACACCGACAAGCCCGAGCCGAGGAACGGCCTCGAGGGAAAGTTCTCCATCCAGTACGTGACCCTGCGCGCGCTCCTGGACGGCCGCGTCGTGCTCGGCCACTTCGAGGACGTCGCCGTGCGCGACCCGCGCATCCGGAAACTCTTGCCGCTGGTGCGCGTCGGCGCGCATCCGGAGATGCCAGCCGATTCGAAAGAGCAGTTCGCGGCCGAGGTCGTCGTCACCACACGGGAGGGGAAGAAGCTCTCGGCGCGGGTGCCGCATCGCATCTGCCGCGGCCTCGCCAACCCGATGAGCCCGGACGAGCTGTGGGCGAAGTTCGAGGACTGCGCGCTGCGCGTGCTGGCACCCCGCCAGGCGCGGCCGCTGTTCGAGATGCTTGAGCGGCTCGACGGCGTAGCGTCGATCCACGATCTCACCGACGCCATCGCGGTCCGGCACGATGCCTTCCCGAAGATGGAAAGGACGATAGTTGGCTGACTACGATGTGATCGTGGTCGGCGCCGGTAACGCGGCGCTGGCCGCCAGCGTGTCGGCGCGCGAGAACGGCGCCGCCAAGGTGTTGGTGCTGGAGAAAGCGCCGAAGGGGATGCGCGGCGGCAACACGCACTGGAGCGGCGGCGTCTTCCGCTTTGTGTTCGACCGCGCGCGGGCGCTGGAGGACCTGTTGCCCGGCATAGAGGGTCAGTACCCGCGCTTTTACGAGGGCGTCACCCCCTACACCTACGACGACTTCATGGGCGACATCCTGCGCGTCACCGGCGGCCGCACCGACCGCGCGCTGGCCGAGATCCTGGTCGGCAACTCCGCCGACACCGTGCGCTGGGTGCACCGGACCGGCCGGGTGCCGATGGAGGCCGCGGTGTCGCTCGCCGGCGTCAAGAAGGACGGCGTTATACGCTTCCAGCGCGGCATGGTGGTGCGCGCCGAGCACGAGGGCGTCGGGCTGTCGACGTCGTGGTTCAAGACCGCCAAGGAGGAAGACATCGAGATCCATTACGGGGGCGCGGCGGTCGAGCTGATCCAGGACAACAAGGCCCGCGTCGCCGGCGTCAAGGTGCGCGGGCCCGACGGCATGGAGGAGATCGCCGCCAAGGCGGTCGTCCTCGGCGCCGGCGGCTTCGAGGCCAACGCCCAATGGCGGGCGCAATATCTGGGCGCGCCGTTGGACCAGGCCAAGGTCCGGGGCACGCCGCACAACCAGGGCGACGGGCTCCGGATGGCGTTGGCCATCGGGGCGATGCCGTGGGGCCAGTGGAGCGGCTGTCACTCGACGCCGATCAGCGCCGACTGGGGCTATTTCGCGCCGCGCGAGTTGACCGACAAGAGCAACCGGCTGAGCTACGTATACGGCGTGATGATCAACCGACTCGGCAAGCGTTTCGTCGACGAAGGCTTCGATGTGCAGCTTTTGACCTATGCCAAGTACGGCCGCCTGATCCTCGCCCAGCCGGGCGGCACCGCTTACCAGATCTTCGACCAGAGGACGGTCCACCTGCTCGAGCCCCGCTATTCCACCAGCAAGCCGATCGTCGCCGACACCCTGGAGGAGCTGGTCCGCCAGTTCGACATCGACGACCGGCAACAGGCACTGAAGACGCTCGATGCCTACAACGCCGCCGCCCGCGGCGGTGACGGCTTCGATCCGTCGCGCAAGGACGGCCTTACAACCAAGGGTCTCGACATCGACAAGACCAACTGGGCGACCAGTCTTGACGATCCGCCGTTCCACGCCTACACGGTGACGGGCGGCATCACGTTCACCTTCGGCGGGCTGAAGATCGACGAGCGCGCGCAGGTGATCGGCACCGACTGGCGGCCGATCCCGGGACTTTATACCTGCGGCGAAATGGTCGGCGGCCTGTTCCACGACAACTACGCTGCCGGCAGCGGGTTGATGTCCGGGGCCGTGTTCGGCCGCATCGCCGGCAGGAGCGCCGCCGAGGACGCGAGGAAACTGAAATGAGGCAGCGCAAGATTCCCGCCGCCTTCATGCGCGGCGGCACGTCGAAGGCGATCGTCTTCAACCGCAAGGACCTGCCCGACGATCGCGCCGAGTGGGACGCCATCTTCCTTGCCGCCCTCGGCAGCCCCGACCCCAACCGCCGCCAGCTCGACGGCATGGGCAGCGGCATCTCGTCCTTGAGCAAGATCTGCGTCGTCGGCCCCTCCAGCCGCCCCGACGCCGACGTCGACTACACCTTCGCCCAGGTCGCGGTCGACAAGGGCATCGTCGGCTACGGCGCCAACTGCGGCAACATGTCGTCGGCGATCGGCCCGTTCGCGGTCGACGAGGGCATGGTCGCGGTCGACGGCCCGGAGGCGCTGGTCCGCATCTACAACACCAACACCAAGAAGCTGATCCATTCGCGCTTCCGCCTCGACGACGGCGCCGCGGCGGTGGAAGGCGACTTCGAGCTGCCGGGCGTCGGCGGCACCGGCGCGCCGGTGCGCCTCGAGTTCCACGATCCCGGCGGCGCCGGCACCGGCAAGCTGCTGCCGACCGGCAACGTCGTCGACGAGATCGAGGCGCCGGGAATGGGCCGCGTCGAGGCGTCGCTGGTCGACGCCGCCAACCCGTGCGTGTTCGTGCTGGCCGAGGCCGTGGGTCTCGACGGCACCGAGGCGCCGGCCGACATCGATGCCATGAAGGACGTGATGGTGAAGCTGGAATCGGTGCGGGCGCGGGCGGCGGTGCTGATGGGCATCGCCAAGACCGCCGACGAGGCGACCGAGAGGTCGCCGTCGGTGCCGTTCATCGGCATGGTGGCGCCGCCGCAGGACGCGGTCACGCTCGCCGGCGCCCATCTCTCCGCCGCCGACGGCGATCTCACCGCGCGTATGGTGTCGTCGGGCAACACCCACCGGGCGCTGCCGCTGACGGGCGCGCTGTGCACGGCCGTGGCGGCGCGCATCGTGGGCACGGTGGTGCACCGGATGACGCGGCCGGCCGAGGACGCCGAGGCCGATCTCCGCATCCTGCAGCCGTCCGGCGTGCTGCCGGTTGCCTGCACGGTGCGCCGGTCCAACGTCGACGGCGGCTGGGTGGCCGAGCAGGCGGCCGTCTACCGCACCCAGCGCCGGCTGTTCGAGGGCCGGGTGCTGGTGCCGGTGTCGCGGCTGAAGGCGTCGTGAGCAAGGGCGCGATATTCTCGGTTCGATGACATCGTCCGGAATTCACCGAAGCACCGTTGCTTGCGCGCTGGGTCTGCTGCTCGTAGCGCGTGCGGCTGCCGCGACGCCACCCGACGCCCGCGCCGATTTGGGCGCGTTCATGGATTTCGCCATCGCCCAGGCGTGCAAAACGCTGCCCGCCGACGAGACAGAGGCCGGGCAGGAACTGGCGCGGCGCTTCGGCAACGCCCGGCTGCTCGAGGCGCGTGTCCACGAATTCCGTCACGCCCCAGGCCGCGCCGAGTACGTCCTGCTGCTGGCCTCCGGCGACGAGGTCAGGGTGGAGCGCCTGTTCCCTCTTGGCCGGCTCAGGCGGGTGATGATCGAGTACCACCGCCAAATTGCCACCGACAGGACGCGGCCCGTGATATCGGCGGCGTTGAATGCCGAGTGCATGGTGCTTCGCGCTGCCCGTATCGACTACGACGCCGAAGGTCGCGCCGAGGCGCTGGCCGGCCTCGGCCCCGACCTGCGCCGGGAAATCTCGCGCCAGCCCCTGAATCCGCCGATCCCACCCGGCAAGGACCCGACCGGGGTGGCGGTCGCCGTGGTCGACACCGGAGTCAACTACCTACTTGAGTCCGTCGCGCAACGGCTGGCCCGCGACGCCTCCGGCCGCGCGCTCGGGTTCGACTACTGGGACATGGACGACCGCCCGTTCGACGTCGACACCGCGCGCTCGCCGTTCTTCCCGCTGCATCATGGCACCGCCGTCGCCTCCATACTGATGCGCGAGGCGCCGGCGACGCGGATCATCCCCTACCGCTACCCCAGGCCCGACATGACGCGGATGGCGGATCTGGTCGCCGACGCCGATGGCCACGGCGCGGCGATCATCAACATGGCGATGGGCTCCAGCAAGCGCGCCGATTGGGACGCGTTGGCCGAGGCAGCGGCTAGGCGCCCGCACATGCTGTTCGTGATCTCGGCCGGCAACGACGGTCGCGACATCGACAAGGAACCGGTCTATCCGGCAGTACTCAAGTTGCCGAATTTTCTCGTCGTCACCTCGGCCGACGCTTTCGGCCGGCTGGCCGAGGGCTCCAACTGGGGCAGCGCCAGCGTCGACGTCATGGTGCCGGGCGAGCAGGTGCCGGTGTTCGACCACCGCGGCGCCGAGGGGAAGGCGTCGGGGTCGAGCTTCGCGGTGCCCCGCGTTGCCGCGCTGGCGGCGCGGCTTATGGCCAAGAACCCGGCGTGGCGCGGGCCAGAACTCAAGCAGGCGATCATCGCCCGCGCCCGGCTATCCCGGTTCTACGACACGCAGCCGGTGCGCCACGGCTGGATTCCCGATCCTACCGACGATTTCTGACCGCTCCGACCGGGAAAATCACGGGCTAGTGGCGGTCGGAAAAATCCTTATAATGGCGCAAAATACGAGGAGACGGTACGTGGCGGATTCGCAGCAGTTCACTGAAAAGCGAGAATACGAGCGTTACCACGTCAGCGTGGCGGCCGAGATGAACATGGGCGGCGAAGGCGTCGAATGCTCGACGATCGACATTTCGGCGGGCGGCGCCAAGGTCCGCTTCAAGACCGACCCATTCAAGAAGGTCGTTCTCTCGATCCCGCCGTTCGGAGATATCGAGGGCGAGATTGTCTGGAAGGACGAGGAATACGTCGGCATCAAGTTCCACGGCAACCACGATAGAATGGCCGAAATTGTCAAAACCATCGTCACGGGCAGCCGACGCTAGCGATGCCCCGGCGAACTCGGCTTCTGAACACCGATCCGCCGCCCGCCGTTGAATGAAATGACCGCCAGACAGATCACCGACACCCCGATCGTCTTTATCGTCGACGACAACGAGGATGTACGCGAGACCATCAAATCCCTGTTCGAATCGGTCGACCAGACGGTCGAGGCGTTCGCTTCCGCGCGCGCGTTTCTCGACGCCTACCCCGTCGGCCAGCCCGGCTGCCTGATCGCCGACGTGCGCATGCCCGAAATGAGCGGCCTCGAGTTGCACGAGGAATTGCGCCGCCGGGAGATTGACTTGCCGGTCATCATTATCACCGGCTTCGGCGACGTGGAAATGGCGGTTAACGCGATGAAGGCCGGCGCCGCCGACTTCATCGCCAAGCCCTACAAAGAGCAGGAGCTGCTCGATAGGGTGCAGAAAGCGATCGGCCGCAGTCTCGAGTCCCGCCAGGCGGTTGGCCGGGAGCAGGAAATCCGCGAGCGGCTGGCACGCCTGACGCCTCGCGAGCGCGAGGTTCTCGACTTGGTGGTCGCGGGTGAGCCCAACAAGCGGATCGCCCATCACCTGGCACTGAGCGAGAAGACCGTCGAGTTCCACCGCGCCAACATCATGAAGAAACTGGACGCCCGCTCGGTCGCCGATCTGGTAAAGAAAACTCTGGGTAGGCACGCCACCTAGGGAATTCCCTAGGTGGCCAAGGAAAGCCCCAGTATCCGGTCGCCAGAGCCGATTCTAATCTGTTTCCGACAATTGCGCCGAAAACTCCCGCGCGACTTTTGCGGGGGGGTCGATTCCAGTCCGGTCCTAGATCAGAGGAGCCGATGGTTGCCCTCGATACCCATCGCCGCAAGCGCCTTCGCCAAACCAAGTCCGAGCTCATCGACGAACTGGAAGCGCTTGAGACGCGCCTGTCGGATGCGGGTGGCCGTGCTCGCGGCGACGGAATCGAATCGCTGAAGGTGTTCTTCGACAGCGTCTTCCGGGACGTCGACGACGCCGTCGTGCTGGCTGACGCCGAACACCGCGTCGTCACCTGCAATCCGGCGTTCAGCCGCGCGTTCGGCTACCTCCCGGCGGACGTTGCAGGCCGTAGCATGGAAACCCTCTATGCCGGCCGCGGGAGATGCGAGCAGCAATACCACATGCCGTTCGCTGCCGCCGAGGCGCGGCCGTTGGAGCCCGCCGAGGTGACCTACGTCCGCCGCAACGGCCAAAGCTTCGCCGGCGAAACCATCGAAGCGCCGGTGCGCGACGACGGCGGCGGCCCGCGAGGGTATCTGGTGATCATCCGCGAAATCACCGAGCGTATGGCGGCCGACCGCGAGGCGGCGCGTTTTCGCCGCGCCATCGATAATCTGGCCGAGGGATTGGCGTTCTTCGACGCCGAGGACCGCCTGATCTTCTGCAACGACGAATACCGGCGCATCCACCCGGCGATCCAGGATCTGCTGGTGCCGGGTGTGCGCTTCGAGAATCTAGTCCGCGCCCACGCCGAACGCGGCGTGATTCCCGAGGCGCGAGGCCGCGAGCAGGACTACGTCCGCGACCGCATGGAGCGCCACCGCAATCCGGGCGCGCCGGTGATCCGCGAACTCAGCGACGGCATCTGGTTCATCATCCGCGAGGGACGCACCCCGGACGGCGGTACCTACGCCATCACCACCGACATCACCCAACTCAAGGGCGCCGAAAATGCACTGCTGAGGAACCAGAAGCAATTCACCGACGCTATCGCCGCCCTGCAGGAGGCATTTGCCCTTTACGACGCCGAGGACCGATTGGTCGTCTGCAACGAAGAGTATCGCCGTCTGCATCCCAAGGTCTTGCATATACTGAAGCCGGGCATGCGTTTCGAGGACTTGGTGCGGGAAAACATTAGGAAAGGCATGAACGCCGACGCCATCGGCAACGAAGAAGTGCATATCCGAGAGCGCATGGAGCGCCATCGCAATCCGCAAGGCACGATCATCCGCCACCTCACGGACGGGACCGTGTTCCTGATCCAGGAGAGTCGCACTCCCGACGGCGGTGTCGTGGTCACCGAGACGGACATCACCGAACGCCGCCGCGCCGAAGCGGCGCTGCGTACCAGCGAGGATCGGCTGCGTGGCGCCATCGAGAGCCTGCAGGAGGGGTTCGCGCTGTTCGACGCCGACGACCGCCTGGTGGCGCTTAACGACGAGTATCAGCGCGTCAATCCTGCCGCCCAGGAGATAATGGAGCACGGCGGCACCTACGAAGACGTGCTGCGCGCCAACGTAGCGCGCGGCATGCTGATCGAGGCGATCGGTCGTGAAGAGGAATTCGTCAAGGAACGGCTGGCCCGCCATCGCAAGCCGAAGGGGCCGATCCTGCGGCGCATGGCCGACGGCAACTGGTACATGATCAAGGAGGTGAAGACGCCCGAGGGTGGCACCGCGGTCACCTTCATCAACATCACCGATCTTTTCCAGGCCGAAGAGGCGTTGAAGCAGAGCGAGCAGCGCTTCAAGGACTTCGCCGAGGTGGCCTCGGACTGGTTCTGGGAAATGGACGAAGACCTGCGCTTCACCTATTTCTCCGGGCGCAACTTCGAGGTCACCGGCTACAAGGACTCCGCCATCATCGGCAAGACGCGCCTGGAGGTGACCAGCGAGGACACCAGCGCCGAGCACTGGCAGCGGCACTTGGCGGACCTGAAGGCGCGGAGGCCGTTCAAGGATTTCTGCTACGATCTTCCGACCCCCGACGGCAAGACGTTGCGCATCAGCGTCAGCGGCATGCCGATCTTCGACACCAAGGGAATTTTCAAGGGCTATCGCGGCACCGGCGCCGACATCACCGAGCGTTGGCACGCCGAACAGGCATTGCGGGAGAGCGAGGCGCGTTTCCGGGCGGTCGTCGACAACCTGCCGTCGGCGCTGCTGCTGAAGGACGTGAGCGGGCGCTACCTCCTCGCCAACAAGCAGTTCAACACCTATTTCAATCCCGATGGCAAGGACGTCACGGGTAAGACGAGCTACGACTTCCTCCCGAAGAAATTTGCCGATCAGTTTACCCGTCACGACCGCGAAGTCGTCGAATCCGGCACCGCCATCATGCGCGAACTCGACATGCCATTCGCTGACGGCAACGTCCATACCATCATCCTTCACAAGTTCCCGATCTTCGATGCCAACGGTCGATGCGTTGCCATCGGCGGCATTACCACCGATATTACCGAACGCAAGCAGGCCGAAGAGGCATTGAAGAAGAGTGAAGCCCGGTTCCGCGCCGTCGTCGACAATTCGCCGGCGGCGATCGTGCTCAAGGACCTGAATGGGCGATATCTTGTCGCCAACCGGCAATGGCACAACTGGTGCAATCCCGGTGGCCAGGACATCGCCGGTAAGACCGCAAAGGACGTCTTCCCCAGGGATTTCGCCGACGAGATTGCTGACCATGAGAGGCGCGTCAAGGATAGCGGCTCTTCGTCTCTGCGGGAGTTCGAGACCGAGTTCCCCGACGGTGTCCGGCGGGCCGCCATGACGGCGAAGTTCCCGCTCGTCGGCCCGGACGGAAAGTCCTTCGCCATTGGCGCCATCATCACCGACATCACCGAACGCAAGCAGGCCGAACAAAGGCTCAGGGACAGCGAATGGCGATTCCGCAACCTGATCGAGGGCTCAATCCAGGGTATCTTGATCAGCGCCGAGTCGGGCAAGCCCCTGTTCGGCAACCAGGCACTGCTGGACATCTTCGGCTTCGATTCGTTCACCGAGTTTTTCGAGCAGGAAAACCAGAGCGTCATCTTCGCGCCCTACGAGGTGAATCGCCTCGAAGAATTGTTCGCCGCCCGGTTCAAGGACGAGGGCGTGGCCAGGGACTATGAGTTCGACGGGATCCGTCGCGATGGCTCGATCGTCCGCTTGCAGGCGTCGTCGCGCGTGCTGACGTGGCGGGGCGTTCCGGCGATCCAGACGACGATCATCGACGTTACCGAGCGCTCGCGGGCACAGAAGGCGCGCGAGCGGCTTAGCCTCGCGATCGAGAACGTGCCCGTCGGCATCGCACTGTTCGACCGTGACGACCGGCTGGTGTTCTGCAACAGCCGCTACCGGGAGCTCATGGTCATCATGGCCGACAAGCTGAAGCCGGGCACGACGTTCGAGGAGATGCTGCGGACCATCGTCGCGCGGGCGCCGGTCAAGGCCGCCCGCGGTCGTGAGGAGGATTACATCCGCGAGCGCCTGGAAAGGCACCGCAACCCGAAGGGTCCGGTCGACCTCCGCCGTGACGACAAGTGGCTGCGCGCCAACGAAACTCGCATGCCCGACGACAGCATCTTCGTCATCATCACCGATATCACCGAGCGGAAGTTGGCGGAGGAAGCCCTGGTTGCCGGCGAAAAGCGGCTACGCGGCGCCATCGAGAGCATGCAGGAGGGATTCGCTCTGTTCGACGCCGACGACCGCCTGGTCGCCATCAACGACGTGTTCCGGCACATCAGTCTGGAAGCTCAGGCGTTCCTCGAAAAGGGCGCGCGGTTCGAGGACATCATCCGCGCCAACCTGAAGAAAGGCCGGATCGTCGAGGCGATTGGCCGCGAGGAGGAATTCATCCGCGAACGGATGGCGCAGCACCGCAACCCGACGGGCCCGATCATCCGCCAATTCAACGACGGCAATTGGTACATCCTGAAGGAAACCCGCACGCCTGACGGCGGTACCGCGCTCACCTTCACCGATATCAGCGAACTGAAGCGCGCCGAGGCGGCGCTGATGGAGAGCGAGGCCCGCTTCCGCGACGTTGCCGAAAGCGCCGGCGACTGGTTCTGGGATATGGGACCGGACCTGCGCTTCACGTTCCTGTCGCAGCGCTTCTATGAGCTGTTCCCCGTGACCAGTAACCAGATCATCGGCAAGACCCGGGACGAATTCGCCGGCGCCGCTCGCGGGGATGAGCGTTGGCGTCAGCACCTGGACGAAATCGCGCACCACAAGCCTTTCCGCGATTTCGAATACCAGGTGTCGCTGCCGGACGGCCGCGTGAAAACCATCCGCATTAGCGGCAAGCCGCTGTTTGACGCCGCCGGAACCTTCAAGGGTTACCGCGGCACCGGCACCGACGTCACCGCCGAGAAAGAGGCGGAAGCCGCTGCCGCGCGGGCGCAAGCGAACCTTTACGACGCGGTCGAGAGCATCGATGCCGGGTTCGCCCTGTTCGACCGAGACGACCGGCTGGTGCTGTGCAACACGCGCTACCGGAAGCTTGACCCGAGACTGGACGATCTGACGCGGCCGGGCATGCTATTTGAGGACATCGTCCGCGGCGTGGCCAAGGCTGGCCTTTACCACGCCTCGATGGGGACGCCCGAGGAAATCGTGGCGGAACGGATGCAATTCCACCGCAATGCACCCTCCAGCCACGAGCAGCAGTACGCCGACGGCCGCTGGCTGGCGGTCGATGAATACAAGACCCATGACGGCGGCACGGCGCTGTTGTGGACCGATATCACCGAGCGGCGGATGCTGGAACGTCAACTCGCGGGCGCGCAGCGGATGGAAGCACTCGGAAAGCTCACCGGCGGCGTCGCTCACGACTTCAACAATCTTCTGACCATCGTTCTCGGCAATCTGCAGCTGATGGAACCGCGCGTCGGCGACGATGTGAAGCTGAAGAAATACGTCCAGATGTCGACCGGCGCGGCACAGCGCGGCGCCGAACTGACCGGCCGGTTGCTCGCCTTCGCCCGCCGTCAAATGTTGGAGACCGCGCCCACCGACATCAACAAGCTGGTGTTCGGCATGGGCGCGCTGCTGCGGGGAATCCTCGGCGAAACGATCAAGGTCGAGAACGTGCTGGCGGAGGATCTGCGGCAGATCCGCACCGACGCCACCCAACTCGAGAATGCGCTCATCAACCTTGCCATCAACGCCCGCGACGCCATGTCCGAAGGCGGTCTGCTGACCATCGAGACTGCCAACGTCACCCTTGACCGCACCTACGTGCTGCAGAACCCGGGCGCGCTTGCCGGCGATTTCGTTATGATCGCGGTCAGCGACACCGGCCACGGCATGACCGCCGAAGTGGCCGAGCACGCGTTCGAACCGTTCTTCACTACCAAGGAGATTGGCAAGGGAACTGGCCTCGGCCTTAGCATGGTTTACGGGTTCGTCAAGCAGTTGGGCGGTTACATCAAGATCTACAGCGAACCGGGTGAAGGCACCGTGATCAAGATGTACCTGCCGCAAGCCAAGGGCGACGACGCCTTGGCTGCCGCGCCCGACGCCGCCGAGGCGGCGGTCGGCGGTCCGGAGACGATCCTGGTGGTCGAGGACGACCCCGAGGTGCGGCAGACGACGGTGGCGCTGCTCGAGGAGCTGAGCTACCAGGTCATCGAAGCACCCAACGGGCCGTCGGCGCTGAAGCTGCTAGACCGGCAGCCCGATATCGACCTATTGCTCACCGACGTCATCATGCCGGGCGGCATGCGCGGCCCTGATCTCGCGCGCGAGGTCCACAAGCGCCGGCCGAACATGAAAATCCTCTACATGTCAGGGTACACCGAACACACTGTGCTGCGCGACGGCATGGCAGAAGCAGATGTCCAGCTCTTGAGCAAACCATTCCAGAAAAATGAATTAGCCAATAAGGTCCGCAACGTGCTGGATAATTGAGCGAGGGGTACTATGAACCAGAATCGGCTTTTAGTCATCGACGACGAGCCCGGAATCGGCGAGTTTATCAAGGAGGTGGCCGAAGGCGTCGGGTTCGAGGCGCGGATCACCACCACGCCCGATGATTTCCGCCGCACCTATCGGTCGTTTTCGCCGACCGCCATCATCCTGGATCTGGTGATGCCCGAGGCGGATGGCGTCGAATTGTTGCGCTATCTGGCCGAGGATCGCTGCCAGGCACAGATCATGGTCGCCAGCGGCGTCGACCCGCGGGTACTGGCCACCGCCAAGCGGATCGGTGACGCCTACGGGCTGCAGATGTCGGGAATGCTGGAGAAGCCGATCATGGTGCCCGGCTTGCAGGCGCTTCTGCGTAAGACCTCGCAAGTCCACAACTCGGTCAACGAGCAGGGCCTGAGCCAAGCCATCGCGGAGCGTCAACTGGTTGTCCACTTCCAGCCGAAGCTGACCTTCGCCAACGGCGCCGGCCAGACCATCGAGGCAGTCGAAGCCCTGGTCCGCTGGCAGCACCCGCAGTGGGGCCTGGTGATGCCCGACAAGTTCATCACGTTGGCCGAGCAGACGGGGCTGATCCTGCCGCTAACCGATCTGGTGGCGCGGATGGCGATCGAGCAGCTTGCGGCGTGGGAAGAGGAGGGATTGCGCCTCTCAGTCGCCGTCAACCTGGCGCCGCAGCTCCTCAACCGCCTCGAGCTTCCCGACCGGCTGGCCGAACTGGCGGACGAGCACAGCATCGACCGCTCGCGGCTGGTGATGGAAATCACCGAAAGCGCGGCCATGGCCGACACTGGGCGCACCATGGATATCCTGGCGCGGTTCCGGATCAAGGGCATGGGCGTCAGCATCGACGACTTTGGCACTGGTTATTCGTCGCTGGTGGCACTTTGCCGGATGCCGTTCAACGAACTCAAGATCGACAAGTCGCTGGTGACCGAGTTGCACAAGAGCGAGGAGGCCAAGCTGATCGTGCGCTCGATCGTCGAGTTGGCACACAACTTGGGACTCAGCGTCTGCGCCGAGGGTACCGAAACCGCCGACGCGGTCGACTTCGTGCGCGGCTGCGGCTGCAAGTCCACGCAGGGATACTACATCAGCAAGCCGCTGGCGCCCGATGCCTTGAGGGCGTTCATCCTGTCGCGGAACTAGGACCATGTAAACAGGACCTAACGCCCTGGCGGCGCGTTGCCGGGCAGACGTCGCGCCGGCGGCGTCGGATTCTTTTCGATGAAGTCGCGCGCCAGTGGCACCATCTTCGGGTGGTGCTGGGCCAACAGCGTCAGCGACTTTTCCATCAGCGCCTTGTCGCCGCCCCAAGCGCCGGCCTGTACGCCGAGGCGTAGCACTTCGGCGTCGGCGGGTAGGATTTCGACCAACCGCTTCAGGTGCGGCACCTCGTCGGCATAGCGGCCGCCGAGGTGAAGCGTGATCGCTAGCGATAGCATTGAGTTGATGGCGTTCGGGTCCTGGTCGAGGGCGCGCCGGAACATCGCCAGCGAATCGTCGAACAACCGCTGGCGCCCGAAAACCTGTCCCGCCAAGTCCCACAGTTGGCGGTTGCCGGACCGCCCGCACTGCTCGTTGATGAACGCGACATGCGATGGACCGAGCCGCTCGCGTGTCGCCTGCGCCGCGTCGAGGGCCTCCGAGCACTTGCGATACGCGATGCCGATCTGCTGGCTGGCCCCCAGGTGCTCCGGTCCCGATTGCGCCCTTAAGTCAGCGATCGCCCAGGAAGGGATCGCCTCGTGGCGACCCGAGCCGCCGGAGGCGACGACGCCGACCAGCCGGCCGATCTCGTCGACCAGCGCGCCGCCGGAATTGCCAGGCTGGCCATAGGCGTCGTGGTGCACCCGGGCCAACGGCTTGCCCTCCGCCGACCGTAGCAGCATCTGGCCGGGCTTGTAGACGCGCACGGCCTGGCGGCCGACGTCGGCGCCGATGGTGTAGAGGATGGAGTCGGGCCCGGCGACGGCCGTCGTCAGCCGGCTTTTGGCGGCGATCTCGGGCGCACGCAGCAGGATCAAATCGCCGGCGTAGGCCGATGGCACCACGGTCGCCACCAGCTTCTTGCCGTTGGGCAGCATCACCTCGGCGCGCGCGTTGTCAGCGACGGCGTGGCGGTTGGTGACCAGCAGCCCGGGCTCGATTAGCACCGCGCTCGCCAGCGGATCGAAAGACGCGATCGCGAACACGCTTGCGGCGGCGTCGCACACCGGCTGCGGCGCCGCGCACGGCGCGTCGGCCGCCGCCGGCCGGGATGCCGCAACGGCGACCAGCAGCGCGACGACAAACCTGAACCCGGACATGATCAAAGGATACCGTAGCCACGAAGCGCCGCAAGGACCATGAAAATCCCGACGGCACCGACGACGCCGGGGATCATGGCGCGCCGGCACAGCACGAACAACGCGAACCCGCAGCCGAGCGCCACCAGCCGGTCGACCAGCGGCGTGTGCGCCAAGATACCGACCGGCATCAGCATGATGCGCGATATCAGTCCGGCCAGCATCCCGTAGGCGACGCAGGTGAACCACTGCGACAGCCGGCCGTTGGGCTTGATGCGGGCGGCGATGACGACACCGGTCGCCCGCCACACATAGGTGGCGAGGCTTACCATCGCCAGCAATCCCCACAGCGCCAGCTCGTGCGGCTCAGGCATCGGCGCCTCGCAAGCCGCGGTCGAGGTAGAACGCGGCAGTGCCGGCGATGATGCCGCAGAACGGCAATCCCCACTCCGGCGATAGCCAATGGGTAATCGGCCCCAGCACGGTGCCGATGATAAGGGCCAAAACGCCGTTGCGGGCGCGCACGCCGGCAAACAGGAACACGAAGTAGATCGGATTGAGGAAGATCAGGCTGACGGTGACGAAGAACGGCAACTCCCCGGCGAGATGATAGCCGGCCGCGGTGCCGATCACTCCGGCGGCGATGCAGGTTACCGATAACCCGGTGAAGTACGGTCCGCGTTGGTCGATGGGCAACGACGGCCCGTTGCGCAGCGTCACCGCCCAGGTGTTGACCGACATCATGGCGACGAAGACGTAGCGCCACCGCCACGATGCCGGGTCGCCGCGGAACAGCGGCAGTAGCGACAGCGACATCGGGAAAAACCGCAGATTCGCCATGCTCGAGGCGAGCGCGATGGCCAACAGCGGGGCGCCAACGGCGTAAAGTTCGGCCGCCGCCACCTGTCCCGGCAGGCCCCACACGGTAGCGGTCGACGTCACCGCGACGCCGATCGTGAAGCCGCTGTCGCGGGCCAGCGAACCCCAGCCAGTCATGCTGGCGGCGACTACGAACACCGGCAGCCGGAACGCCTCGACGGCACCGCCGAGAAAGGCCCGCCAGCGATCGGCGAAGGCCCCGGGGGAAACGGGGGTGGTCGCCGGGGCGGGGGAGGGACGGTCGGTAATGGCGTATCCTTTCGCGCCGGCGGGAATACCGCCGGAAGCGACATTCTTGTCGAACCGGCGGATAAGCTTTTTAATCCGTCGGCGGCCGTCGCGCCACCCCCGGCGTGGTCTAGGAGACGATATGCCCGTTGAGCCAGAGAACAATGGTCCCGGCCGTGGCCGGACACTGGTCACCGGCGTCATCGGTGTCGACACCCACATCGTCGGCAACCGGATTCTCGGCATGGCGCTCGAGGAGGCCGGCTTCAAGGTGGTCGCCTTGGGGGCGCTGACGCCGGCCGAAGACTTCGTCAAGGCCGCCATCGAGACCGCCGCCGATGGCATCATGGTGTCGTCCCTGTACGGCCAGGGTGAGCTCGACTGCCGCGGCTTCCGCGCGCTGTGCGTCGAGGCCGGACTCGACGATATCCTACTCTACGTCGGTGGCAACCTGGTGGTCGGCAAACAGGACTGGGTCGGCGTCGAGAAGCGCTTCCTGGATATGGGATTCGACCGCGCCTTTCCGCCCGGCACCCGCACCGCCGACGTGATTGCGGCGCTCAGGCGCGACTTTGCCGCCCGCGCCGAGGGTCGGCAAAGGGCGGAGACATGACCGCGGCGGCACTGCTGATCGACTTCGGCTCGACCTTCACCAAGCTGCGCGCCGTCGATCTGGAAGCCGCCCATGTCATCGGCAGCGGCCAGGGCCCATCGACGGTAACGACCGACGTCACGGAGGGATTGCATAAGGCGCTCGGCGATCTGGAGCGCCGCATCGGCTGGCTGCCCGACTTCAAGCATCGCCTGGCC
This sequence comes from Rhodospirillales bacterium, assembly GCA_036393575.1. Lineage (GTDB taxonomy): Bacteria > Pseudomonadota > Alphaproteobacteria > Rhodospirillales > Casp-alpha2 > JACPJY01. The sequence continues at coordinate 20,500 of DASWGT010000086.1, forward strand.
TGCTCGTCGGCCGCCGGCGGCTTGCGCATGGTCACCGTCGGGCTGGTGCCGGAGCTGACCGCCGAGGCTGCCCGCCGCGCCGCCCTCGGCGCCGGCGCCAAGCTGACGGGGACCTTCGCCTACCGGCTGACCGAGGGCGACATGCACCGGATCGAGGGCATCGGGCCCGACATCATCCTACTCGCCGGCGGCACCGACGGCGGCAACCGTGAGGTGATCGTCGAAAATGCCAAACGGCTGGCGGCGAGTTCGCTCGCCTGTCCGGTGGTTGTGGCTGGCAACCGCGACGCCGCCGACGAGGCTGCATCGGCGCTCGCCCGAGCCGGCAAGCCGGTGACAGTCACCGGCAACGTGATGCCGGAATTCGGGCGCCTCGACGTGGAACCGGCGCGCGCCGCCATCCGACAGGTGTTCATCGACCGCATCGTCCACGCCAAGGGCATCGATCGCGCCGCCGCGATGTTTGACGCGGTGCTGATGCCGACGCCGGCGGCGGTGCTGGAAGGCGCGCGGCTGCTTGCCGACGGCGTCAAGGGCAAGCCTGGCCTTGGGCCGCTGGTAGTGGTCGACGTCGGCGGCGCCACTACCGACGTGCACTCGGTCGCGGAAGGCGCACCGACCCGCGAAGGTGTAGTGCCGCACGGCCTGCCAGAACCGGTGGTCAAGCGCACGGTGGAAGGCGATCTCGGCATGCGCATCAACGCCAAGACCATCACCGAAGCGGCGGGACTCGACGCGATCGCCGCTGCCGCCGACCTCGATCAGGCGCATGTCCGGGCGCTGCTCGACAAATTGACGGCGAACGTCGAGCGCTTGCCGCAAAGCGACGACGAGCGCCGTCTCGACCGAGCGTTGGCGGAAGCGGCGCTCCGCATCGCCATGACCCGCCACGCCGGCACCATCACCATCGTGCAGACGGTGACTGGTCCGATCAGCATCCAGACTGGCAAGGACCTGAGCGACATCAAGGCGCTGATTGGCACCGGCGGCGTGTTGGCGCACGGCGCCGGCGGGGCGGCGATGCTCAAGCGCTGCCTCGCCGATCCGGCCGAGCCACACACGCTCAGGCCGCGGGCGCCGGACCTTTATCTCGATAGCGATTACCTTCTGTTCGCCTGCGGGCTGCTGAAGGATAAGGAGCCCGAGGCCGCCTTGACGTTGGGTCTCAGGCACATGCATCCTGTTCGGAACAACGTCTCCTAGAGGCTTGGAAAATGGGAAAAGCCCTCGAACGCGAAGCCGCGACCCGGCCGCCAACCCTTTCGGCGGCAGAGATTCCGGCCGACGCGTTCGCGGACATGCGCAAGGCCAACCTCGCCCGCTGGCCGACCGGCGCCGAGGTCGACATCGACGACGCCGTCGCCTTCCACAAGGCGCTGCCCAAACATAAACAACTGGGTTGGGTGATGCGCCGCGCCGCTGCCGAGGGCCTCTGCCTGACCCAACCGCGCGGCGGCTTCGGGACGCTTGAATTGCAATTGGAATTGATGCGGGCGCTCGACAACGACGGCCTCGCCGACATCGTGCCGACCACCACCGACAGCTACACCCGCAATGAGCAGTGGAGCCGCGCCGCCGTCGGCGTCGAGGAATCGAAAAAGGCCGGCCGCTCGATGCTCAACGGCTTCCCGATGGTCAACTACGGGCCGCGCCAGACCCGCAAGCTGATCGAAGCGATCTCGAAGCCGGCGATCGTGCTCAGTGGCACCTCGATGCCGAGGCTCACCTCGGAGGTCGGATTCGCCGCCGGATTTTCGGGCTATCTCGGCTCCGGCATCGCCTATACCACGTCCTACACCAAGGACGTTTCCATCGCCGATGGAATCCGCAACTACCAGTACCTGGACCGGCTGGCGGCGCTCTATCAGGAGAAAGGCGTCGAGCTGCACCGCCGCCAGCCCGGCTTCCTCACCGGCACCAACGTTCCGCCGTGCATCGCCATCATCACTTGCATTCTCGACGCGCTGCTCGCCGCCGGGCAAGGGGTGCGTAACTACGGCCTCGAGCTCGCCCAGACCCTGCACCTCGTCCAGGACGCGGCAGCGATAAAGGTATGCGGCGAACTGGCACAGGAATACTTGAAGGCGCAGGGATTCGAAGACGTGTTCACGCCGGTCACTTCGCTCCACTGGATGGGCGCCTGGCCACATGACGACGCGCAATCGGCCGCACTGGTCGCCTATGGCGGCACGCTGGCGGCGGTCGGCGGCGCCGTCAGCGTCACCACCAAGAGCACCCACGAGGCCTTCGGCATCCCGACGCCGCAGGCCAACGCCGAGGGATTGCGCACCACCCGCATGGCGATCTATCTCGCCCGTCACGTGCGCCTGGACGACCTGCCCGAGTACAAGTTCGAGGCCGATCTCATCCGCCGCGAGGTCAGGCCCATCGTCGACAAGGTGCTGGAGATGGGCGACGGCGACGTCGCGGTCGGCGCCGTCAACGCCTTCGAGGCCGGCGTCCTCGACATTCCGTGGTCGCCCAACCGCTTTTGCAGGAGCCGCGTCATGCCGGCCCGCGACGCCGACGGGTGTCTCCGCATCTTCGATCCCGGCCTGATGCCGTTCCCGAAGGACGTGATGGCGGTACACGAGGAAAGGTTGAGAAAGCGCGCCGAGCGCGAAGGCGTCGCCTTCGATCGCGACCTTGCGGTGAAGAGCGTCTACGAGATTTCCGAACCGCTGCAGAAGTTGTTGCCGTTCCCGTGGGCGACGGCGTGATCGACGCCTGACGGCACTTTCCAAAGACCTTAGAAACCGTGTAAGTTTGGGGATCGGCTCAAAACCTAACGATGCGGTCGCAACGATCGGCCGAATTCACCAGGGAGGAAAAACCATGAAACTCGTGAAGGCAATCATTGGCCTCATTTTTGGCGCCAGTCTGGCGATGCCGGCATTGACCGCCAATCTACCGGACAAGATGGAGAAGCCCGGGGGCTTCCCCGAACGGCCGCTGACCATGATCGTGCCTTATGGACCGGGCGGCGGCTCGGGCCAAGTGGCGCGGGCGATGATTCAGGGTATCAAAGATACGGTCGGCTTCGATCTCACGCCTGACTACAAACCGGGCGGCGGCGGCATGGTTGGGCTGAAGACTTACATGGCGGCGCCCGCCGACGGCTACACCGTGCTCCAGCACATCGACGACGCCACCAGCGGCTTCGCCGCCGGGCGCACCGACGTGAACCCGGCCAAGGACCTGATCCCGCTGGCGATCGCGCAGATCACGTTTTCGCAGATCTACATCCGCGGCAACGAAACCCGGTTCAAGGACTGGAAGTCGTTCGTCGATTTTGCCAAGAAGGCCGGCGGCAAGGCGACCATCGCCAACGTCGCCGGCGAGGGCTCGATGGAACGGGTGAACATGAACCTGATCGCCGAGCATTTCGGCATCAAGGTGCAGCAGGTCAGCTTCGACAAGCCGGCGCCCCGCTACGCCGCCCTCAAGGGCGGGCAGGTGGACGCGCTGTTCGAGCAGCCGGGCGACGTGAAAGGCTTCCTCGAAAGTGGCGACTTTAAGCCGATCCTCAGCTTGCTGAAGGATCGGCCGAAGGCCTTTGCCGACGTGCCGTCGATGACCGACGTCGGCCTTGCCTTCAACCCGCTGATGCGGTTCCGCGGCTTCTACGTGCACAAGAACACGCCGCCGGAGCGCGTCAAGTATCTGCAATGGGCGTTCCAGAAGGGCTACAACTCGGAGAGCTTCCTCAAGTTCAATAAGAGCAAGTTCATGGACCTTATCCCTAGCTTCCGCGACACCGAAGGCGCCATCAAGCTGATCAACGAGACCATGGCCGTCTACCGGGCGACCTACAAGAAGATGGGGCTGATCAAGTAAGCCCGTCGTTCCTTACGTAAGCCGATGATAGGCTCCGGCGGGAAACCCCGCCGGAGCCGCCACGACAGGGGGTCCGTGATGGGCAAACTGACCGGCGGCCAGTGGTTCGAGATCGTCTTCTGGACCGGCTTCGCCACCGCCGCCTACGTTCTCAGCTTCCAATTCGACCGCGATGTGCAGATGTACCGCTTCGGCGCGGCCGCGTGGCCGCGCGCGGTGATCCTCTTGATCCTGGCCGCGGCGGTCGGGCAGTTGGTCGCCGATGTGCGCGCGCGAAAGGCGGCCGCCGCCGCTGGCGCGCTCGAAGACGGCTACTTCCGCAGGATGGCCGACGAGCACGGCGCCGCCTTCTTCGTGCGCATGGGGATCACGCTGGCGTTGCCGCTCGCCTACGCCGCGCTGCTTCAGAACACCGGCTATTACTTCACCACACCGTTTTTCCTGGCCGCTTACCTCTATATCACCGGCGAACACCGCATTAAGTGGCTGATCATTGTGCCGCTTGCCATTTACGTGGTCATCACTTTCATCTTTACCCGCCTTCTCTACGTCGGCCTACCGGTCGGCTACTGGCCCGGGTTTTACGACTTCGGCAACTGGATCGTCGTGCTGATCCGCTGACGGGAAAGAAGCGTCTTCCATGGAACAGTTCATCGCCGGTACGCTGACCCTGGTCAGCAGCCCGCTCAGCATTCTGATATTTTTCAGTGGGTTGTTCGGCGGGCTTTTGTTCGGTGCCATCCCCGGCATCAACATGCTGACGCTGGCGGCCATCTTCCTGCCGTTCTCCGGCCTGCTCAGCGCCGCCGACGCCATCATGTTCTATGCAGTGCTGTATTGCTCGGGCACTTACGGCGGCGCGGTAACGGCGATCCTATTCAATATCCCGGGCTCGCCCGAAAACGCGCCGACCGCCTTCGACGGCTATCCGATGGCGCAACAAGGCTTGGCCGGCAAGGCCATCGGCGCGGCGGTACTGTGTTCGTCGTTCGGCGGCACCTGTTCGGCGCTGTTGATGATCACGGCGACGCCTCTCATTGCCGACTGGGCGGTCCGCAACTTCGGACCGCCCGAGATCTTCTCCCTCGTCTTCTTCGGCATCGCGGTGGCGTCCTCGGTCGGCGCCAGGACGTTGTGGAAGGGCTGGCTGTCGGTCGGATTCGGCCTGATGATCGCCACCATCGGCCTCGATCCGGTGGCGGGTCTGCAGCGCTACGACTTTGGCTATGCCTACCTGCTCGCTGGCATCCACTTCATCCCCACCATCCTCGGTTTCTTCGCCGTTTCCGAAGTTTTCGTGCAGGCGGAACGGCGGGTACGCGGAAAGTTCGACATGCCCAAGTTCAGTACCCACTTTCCCAGCTTGGCCGAGTTTTGGCAGCTGAAGGTCGCGGTAGCGCGGTCGGTGTTCGTGGGGTTCTTCGCCGGCATCCTTCCCGGCATCGGCGCGACGCTGGCGGCGTTCATGAGCTACAACGAGGCGGTGCGTTGGTCGAAGACGCCGGAAAAATTCGGCAAGGGCCAGCTCGAAGGTGTCGTCGCCTCGGAAACCGCCAACAACGCCGCCACTGGCGCAGCCATGATACCGCTCCTGGCCTTGGGCCTGCCCGGCGGCGCGTTGACGGCGATGATGGTCGGCGTTTTCCAGATGCACGACATGGAGCCAGGGCCGCTAGTGTTCGTCAACTCCAGCGAACTGGTGTGGGTGGTGTTCGCGGCCATGTTCTTTGCCAACATCTGCATCCTCGGCCTTGGTTACGTAGAGACCAAAACGGTTCTGCACCTACTGCGCATCCCGTTTCAGTTCCTGGCGCCGGCCATCCTGCTTTTGGCCACCGTCGGTGCCTACGCGGTGCGCAACCTGGCGATGGACGTGGGGGTGATGTTTGTAGCCGGGATCATCGCCTACCTGATGCGCCGGTCCGGCTATTCGGTGGCCGGCATCGTGCTCGGGCTGATCCTCGGCGAGATCGGCGAGCAGAACTTCGCCCAGGCGATGCAGATCGTCGGCTACGACTACGCCGCCTTGGTCACCCGGCCGATCGTCGCCGTCCTGCTGCTCGCCGGCATCGCCACCATCGGCACCAACATCTACCGTGAACTCCGCGGCGGGCGGAAAGGGGTCGAGGTCTAGGCAAGCAGCAGCCGGCATGGTTGCAACGCGACCGCCCGCCCAAGCGCCTCTGGTTGCCAATCGACGGGCCGAGCCTATAATTCCTTAACGGATCGGGAGGAAATCCATGAGCCCGCCGGCACCCGCCAGGGCCGACCGCCAGCCGGGCGGAGAAATCGCCATCGTCCGCGAGCTCGTCAAGAGGGCGCGCGCCGCCATGCGCGCGATCGCCTCGGCCGACCAGGCACGGGTGGACGAGGCGGTGACGGCGCTGGCGTGGTCGATCTACGAGCCGAAGCGCGCCCGAGCCCTCGCCGAAATGGCGGTCAAGGACACCGGCCTCGGCAACGTCGAAAGCAAGATCGTCAAAAATCAGCGCAAAACCTTCGGCTGCCTCCGCGACCTGTTGCGGGTGAAGACCCGTGGCATCATCGATGAAGACAAGGCGAAGGGTATCGTCAAGTACGTTAAGCCAGTCGGCGTCGTCGCCGCGGTCGTGCCCTCCACCAACCCGGCGGCGACGCCGGTCAACAAGGCGATGATGGCCGTCAAGGGCGGCAACGCAGTGATCATCGCGCCGAGCCCGTCGGGGCAGGCGACGACGGTGCGCACGGTCGAATTGATGCGCGACGAACTCGCCAAGATCGGGCTTCCCGTTGACCTGGTGCAGGTGCTGCCGCCGCCGGTGGACAAGGCGCTGACCCAGGCGCTTATGGAAGCCTGTGACCTGGTGGTCGTCACCGGCTCGCAGAACAACGTTCGCCGGGCGTATTCCTCGGGCACGCCGGCGATCGGCGTCGGCGCCGGCAACGTGCCGGTAATCGTTGATTCCTCGGCCGACCTCGACGACGCTGCCCAAAAGATCGCCGCCTCCAAGATCTTCGACAACGCCACCTCGTGCTCGTCGGAGAACTCGGTGGTCATCCTCGCCGACGTCTACAACGCCGCCTTGAAGGCTCTCGAAGGGGCCGGCGGCTACCGGGCGTCGGCGGCGGAGAAGGAGAAGATCAGATCGACGCTGTGGACGGACGGGCACCTGAACCGTCGAGTCATCGCCAAGGACGCGGCCGTGTTCGCCCGCGAGGCGAAGCTGGCGCCGGCGGCGGCGAAGGCCAGGTTCTTCCTAGTCGAGGACTCGGACCCAGGCCCCGGCACGCCGTTCGCCGACGAGAAGCTGTCGCTAGTGCTCAGCGTCTACAAGGCGGACGACCTCGGCGACGCGATCCGCCAGGTCAACGCAATCCTCGCGGTGTGCGGCAAGGGTCACTCGGTCGGCATCCACACCCAGGACCTCGGCCACGCCCGGCGGCTGGCTGCCGAACTCGACGTGGTCCGCGTGCTGGTCAACCAGGCGCATACCTTCGGCAACGGCGGCAGCTTCGACAATGGCCTCAATTTCACGCTGTCCATGGGCTGTGGCACCTGGGCCGGCAACTCGATCTCCGAGAATCTCAATTACCGCCACTTCATCAACGTCACCCACCTGGTGACCGTGATCCCCGAAGACAAGCCGAGCGAAAGGGACCTGTTCGGCGCCTACTGGGACCGCTACGGAAAATGAACTTCCAGGAACACGCGGCGAAGCCGCTACTCGCCGCGGCCGGCATCGCCGTGCCCGCCTCGCAGCCCGCGCGGACGCCCGAGGCAGCCGCCGCCGCGCAAAAGGCTTTGGGGCCGGTGGTGGTCAAGGCGCAAGTGCCGACCGGCAAGCGCGGCAAGGCCGGCGGCATCAGAAAGGCCGATACGCCGGAACAAACCCGTGCCGCCGCCGAGGCCATCCTCGGCATGACCATCGACGGCCACAGGGTCGAGAGCGTGCTGGTCGAGAGCCGCGCCGACATCAAGCGTGAGTTCTACGCCGCCGTCATGAACGACCCGGCATCGAAGGGGCCGCTGGTGCTGTTCTCGACCCTCGGCGGCATGGACATCGAGGAGGCCGCGGCCAAGGATGCGAGCGCCATCCGCCGCGCCGCGGTCGACATCCGCGACGGTTTCGACGCCAAGGCAGCGCGAGCGATGCTGAAGGGCCTCGACCTCGGCGGCAAGGACGCCCAAGTCGCCGACGTGCTGGTCAGGCTCTACCAGGTCTACCGCGACAACGACACCGAGCTGATCGAGATCAACCCGCTCGCCGTCACCGGCGACGGCCGGATGGTGGCGCTCGACTGCAAGTTCGTCATGGACGATTCGGCCGTCAAGCGCCATGAGGAGCTGGCCAAGAAGGGAACGCCGGAGAAGGTCACCGGATTGGAAGCGAAAGGCCGCGCGCTGGGCCTGCGCTACATCGAGCTCGATGGCGACGTGGGTGTACTCGCCAACGGCGCCGGATTGACCATGACCACCATGGACGTTGTCTGCCATCACGGCGGCAAGCCCGCCAACTTCCTTGAGATCGGCGGCGAGGCCTATACCCAAGCCAAGCCGGCGCTCGAGCTGGTGCTCGCCAATCCCAACGTCAGGAGCCTAGTCATCAACTTTTGCGGCGCCTTCGCCCGCACCGACGTGATGACCGAAGGCGTGCTGGCGGCGCTCGACGCCATCAAGCCGAAGCTGCCGATCCACTGGTCGGTGCACGGCACCGGCGACGTCGAGGCCCGCGCCATGCTGAAAGAGAAACTCGGCGTGATGCCGTTCGCGACCATGGACCAGGCATGTGCCGCCGCCGTCGAATCCGCACGGAAGGCCGGGGGTCACCGATGATCGTCCGCGGCAGCGACCGGGTGCTGATCCAGGGCATCACCGGCAAGCAGGGCACTTTCTGGACCGAACGCATGCAGGAATATGGCACCAACGTCGTCGGCGGCGTCAACCCGAACAAGGCTGGCACCGTCCACTGCGCCGTGCCGGTCTACGCCAGCGCCAAGGAAGCTAAGAAAGCCCTGAACGACGAGGGCGGCTTCGACGTCTCGGTGCTGTTCATCCCACCGCTCGGCGTCAAGGAGGCGGCGCTCGATGCCATCGCGGCCGGCGCCAAGGGGTTGGTGGTGCTGACCGAGCACATCCCGGTCCACGACGTCATGTGGTTCCTGGCTGCCGCCCGCGACGCGGGCTGCCGAGTGCTCGGCCCCAACACCGCTGGTTCCGTCACGCCGGGCGAGTGCTTCTGCGGCTTCATGCCGGCGTTCAACGACAACATCTTCAAGCCCGGCCGCGTCGGCGTCATCTCGCGCTCCGGCAGCCTCGGCACGCTCATCTGCCTGAACCTGGCGCAGGCCGGGTTCGGTCAATCGGCGTTCATCGGCATCGGCGGCGACCCGATCATCGGCACCACCACCCGCGACGCGCTGGAGACGCTCGATGTCGATTCGCGCACCGACGCCGTCGTCATCGTCGGCGAGATCGGCGGCGCCATGGAGGAGGCGGCGGCCGAATACGCAGGCACCATGAAAAAGCCGATCGCCGCCTTCATCGCCGGCGGCGCCGCGCCCAAGGGCAAGCGCATGGGCCACGCCGGCGCCATTGTCATGGGCGACAGGGGAACGTATGACTCCAAGGCGAGGGCGCTGACGGCGGCCGGCGTGACGGTGGTCGCGACGCCGTCCGCCATCGGCACCTGGGCAAGGGAAGCGATTGGGGGCCGGCGCGCGTCATGACCATGCAGGCGGTCCAAATCCGGGAATACGGCGGCTCCGCGCAACTGGTCCTCGCCGAAGTGCCGGTGCCGAAGCCGGGCAAGGGCGAGGCGCTGGTCGAGATCAGCCACGCCGGCGTCAACTTCATCGACGTCTACATGCGCCAGGGCGTCTACCGGAACTCCGAGACCTACCGCAACGAGCCGCCGTTCACCCCCGGCATGGAAGGCGGCGGCATCGTCGCCGACGTCGGCCCCGGCGTGCATGGGCTCAATGTCGGCGACCGCGTTGCCTACTGCTTGGTGCTCGGCAGCTACGCCCGCTACGCGGCCGTGCCTGCCTGGCGGCTGGCCAAGGTTCCCGACGACGTGCTGATGCCGGTGGCGGTGACGCTGATGCTGCAAGGCTCGACCGCCCATTACTTGAGCCAATCCCTGTTCGACCTGCGAGCGGGGATGACTTGCCTGGTGCACGCCGGCGCCGGTGGCGTCGGCCAGCTCCTCACCCAGATCGCCCGGATGAAAGGGGCGCGCGTGATCTCGACCGTCGGCTCGGCCGAAAAGGCGGCGATTTCGCGGGCGCTCGGTGCCGAGCCGATTCTCTATCGCGATGAGGACTTCGCGGCGCGCGTCCTCGAAATGACCGCGGGCGATGGTGTCCACGTGGTCTACGACGGCGTCGGCCAGGCCACCTTCACGGGCTCGCTGAAGGCCCTTCGCCGGCGCGGCACGCTCGCCTTGTTCGGCGGCGCCTCGGGGGCGGTGAAATCGGTCAACCCGCTGGATCTGGCCGAGGCCGGCTCGGTGTTCCTGACCCGGCCGCACCTGTGGGACTACACGGCGACGGCGGAAGAGATCGACCGCCGCGCCGGCGACCTGTTCAAATGGGTCGCCGAAGGCAGGCTGAAGGTCACCATCGACCGCGAGTTCCCGCTCGGCATGGCCAAGGCCGCCCACGACGTTCTCGAAAGCCGGCAAAGCAAGGGCAAGATCATCCTCAACGTCGAGGAAACGGCCTAAAGTCCCGAAATCAGCACCCAGGCGATCGCCAATGGCGCCACGTAGCGGCAGATGACGCGCCACGCCGGCGCCAGACGGAACAACTTGCCGTCCCGGTGCGCCGTCTCGGCCATGATCCGCGGGCTGACCACCCAGCCGACGAACAGCGCGATCAGGACGCCGCCCAGCAGCAGCATGACGTTGGAGGCGGCGTAGTCCATCAGCTCGAAGAACCCTTTGCCGAACAGCTTCAATTCCTCCCACGCGCCGAACGACAGCGACGATGGGACGCCCAGGAGGAAGATCGCCGCGCCGGCCCAATACGCCGCCTTCGCCCGCGTCCAGCCCTTCTCGTCGACCAGGAAGGCGACGACCACCTCCAGCAGCGAGAACGCCGACGTCAACGCCGCCACCGCCAGCAGCACGAAGAACAGCGTCCCGAAGCCGGCGCCCCACGGCATCTTGGCGAACACCGCCGGCAGCGTGATGAAGCTGAGGCCTGGCCCGGCGCCGGGATCGAAGCCGAAGGCGAACACCGCCGGCAGGATCATGAACCCGGCCAGGATCGCGATCAGGGTGTCGAGCGACGTCACCCACAGAGCTGAGCCGGCCAGATGCGTCTGCCGCGACAGGTAGGATCCGAGCGTGATCATCGAGCCCATGCCGAGCGACAGCGAGAAGAACGCCTGGCCGAGCGCCGCCGTCACCATCGCCCCGGTGAGCTTGGAAAAATCGGGATTGAGGAAGAACTTGATGCCGGCCATGGCGCCCAGCAGGGTCAGCGAGCGCGCGCACAGAACGACGACGATCACGAACAACAGCGGCATCAGCAGCCGGCACGCGCGCTCGATACCCCGCGCCACGATGGCGATCGTCATTGCCATGAACGCGAGGTGATACAGAATCGGCTGCAGCGGGTCGGCGACGAAGGCCCCGAACGCGCCGCCGAACGCCTTGGCGTCCGCCAGGCTCAGCATGCCGGCCGCGGTCTTCACCGCGTAGGCGATGGTCCAGCCGCCGACGACGCTGTAAAACGACAGGATGACGCAGCTGCCGACGACGCCCAAGTAGCCGACGCCGGTCCAAGCGCCGCCCTTCAGATGCTTGAAGGCGCCGACCGGGTTTTTCTCGCCGGCGCGACCGATGGCGAATTCGGCCAGCATGACGCTGATGCCGATGGTGAACACGAATCCTAGATAGACGATCAGAAACACGGCGCCGCCGTGGGCGCCCGCCAGGTACGGGAACTTCCAGACGTTGCCGAGCCCGACGGCGGAACCGGCCGCCGCCAGGATGAACCCCAGCCTCGATGCGAAACTGCCGCGCCCGCCGGCCATCGCCATTGCCTCCTCGGAATCAGAGAATCAGGAGAATACGGCGCGCCTGATAAGGTTCAAACCGATGATGACGAGGGCCGCCAGCATCACCTTGCGGAAGGTCTCCTGCGGGATTCGATCGCGGACCAGCTCGCCGATCCAGATGCCGATCATGCCGGGGATGCAGGCATAGGCAGACAGCGGCGCCGTCGTGGCATTCAACACCCCGTTCTGCCAATAGGCGATGGTCAGCGGGATGGCGCCGGCGAACCAGATCAGCCCAACGGTGCGGATCCAGGTGTCCTTGTCCAGCTTCAGCATCACCAGATACATCATCATCGGCGGCCCCCAGATGGTGGAAAGGCCGCCGAGAATTCCCCCGAGCCCGCCGGCCAGCGGCCCCGCCCATCGCTCGGCCGAAGGGTTGAGCGGATGCACCCTGGGCCGGATCAGGTTCGAGGCCGAGAACACGACGACGCAAACGCCGAGTACCGCGAACAGGACGTTGGTGTCGAGCGCCACCACCAGCCGCGCGCCGATGAACAGGCAGACCAGGAAGGTCAGCGTCATCAGCCAGAACCTTCTCAGCGGCTGCATGATGTTGCCGGCGCGCGCCGCCTGCCACAGATTGGTGACCAGGATCGGCAACACTAGGATCGCCAGCGTCACCTTCGGATCGACGAAGTTGAGGATGAACGCCATGGCGACGATGGGAAGCCCGATGCCGGTGATGCCCTTGACGGTGCCGCCAAGAACCATCGACAAGGTGATGACGATGAAAGTGAGCGCGTCGTAGCCGAACATGCCGAGTCAGGCCCCGACCTGTTCGGCGGTGAAGCGATGGCTATCGGCGGCGAGCCGGGCGAGCGCGGCGTCGTCGATCAACGCCGGGAGGCCTGCTTTCACCACCATCGCGCCCCGCTCGACCCCGATCGGGTTCCTGAATACCCGCGCCTTCGGCTTCAGGAACCCGTTCATCTCGCCCGCGTTATCGATCAGGGTACGGGCGACACACGCCTCCATCCAGCAGCCGATGTCGCTGGCGACGCCGTTGCCGAGCACCGGCGTCATGCCGCGCTCGCGGATCAGCCGGAGGCCGGCGGCGAGCGAGTCCAAGCCGCCCGCCTTCATCAGCTTGAGCTTGATGAATTTGGCGCAGCCGAGATCGGCGGCGCGCTTGATGTCGTCGGGACCGAAGATCGATTCGTCCATCATCATCGGCACCGTCGAAACCTTGGCGACGGCTTCCGCGGCCTTCCAGTCGCCGGCGTCGCACGGCTGCTCGAACAGCTCGATATTGTCGGGCTTGAGCGCGCCGGCGAAGCGAACGGCGTCGTCCTGCCCGAAGCCCTGGTTGCCGTCGATGCGGATGCGCGCCCGCCCGGCGAGCGCGTCCTGAATGAAGCGGACACGCCGGGCATCGGCGTTGGCGTCGAAGCCGACCTTGACCTTCAGGGTCCGATAGCCTTCGGCCAGCCGCGCCTCGATCTCGGCGGCGATTTCCTTCTCCTCGGTCTCGTTGAGGATGGCGAGCAGCGGCACCCGCGCCGGCTCGCGCACTTCCAGGAGCGGGTTGCCCTCCAGCATCTCGGCCGCCGTCATCAGGGCGGTGGCCATGAATGGCTGGTGGTGCGCGACGAGCCCAATCAGGTCCTTGGCGTCCGGCGTTTCCATTCCCGCTACGCGACGGGCCAATTGAGCGGCGGCGGGCCAGCTCTCGGCGATGGTTTCCGGCGTGTAGCCGGTGAGGATGGTGGCCTCGCCGAAGCCGCGCCGGCCGTCGCTATCCTCCGCCACCGCCAGGATGGTGTCGAACGCCGTCACCTCGCCGAGCGCCAGGTGATAGGGACGATGCAGCGGCAGTTCGAGGCGGTACAGGGTGATGGAGGCAATGCGCATGGATCGGACGTGGCTGGGCTCCCCGGGGCTTTGTCCGGGTCGTTGTTTGCCCCGATCATACTCGCCTAGAGCGGCCCCGAACACCGCAAATCCCGGCCCCGCTGCCCGGCTGGCATCACCACTTAAACCGCTTATACTCGCCAGCCATGGCCGGGACAGCTTCCGAGACCCTTTCCGTTTCGATCTGGCGCGGCGGCGCCGCCGGCCGGTTCGTCGCCTACCAGGTACCGCGTCGCGAGAGCCAGACCGTCCTCGATGTGGTCACCTTCGTGCAGCGCCGGCTCGATGCGAGCCTTAGTTACCGCTTCGCCTGCCGGGTCGGCATGTGTGGCAGTTGCGCGATGACGGTCAACGGCAAGCCGCGTTGGACCTGCCGCACCCACGTTTCGAAGGTCGCCAAGGACGGCCGGCTGGAGATCGCGCCCTTGCGCAACCTGCCGGTGGTCAAGGACCTGTCGGTGGACATGCGGACGTTCTTCGACAAGTGGACGGAAGCCGGCGGCGCGTTTGCGCCGACGGCGACCCGCGCCGACGGATTTGCCACGATCCCGCCCACCGACGCGAAGCGCCGCAACGCCGACGGCGGCATCGAGTGCATCGGCTGCGGCGTGTGCTATTCGGCCTGCGACGTGGTGGCGTGGAATCCGAAATACCTCGGGCCGGCCGCCCTCAACCGCGCATGGACGCTGGTCAACGACGCCCGCGATGGCGCCGGCGCGGGAAGGCTGCTGAAGGTAGCCGGCGACGCCGGCTGCCACGCTTGCCATTCCCACGAGGCGTGCCGCGAGCATTGCCCGAAGCATCTCAACCCAACCGCCGCCATCGCCTCCCTCAAACGCGCCGTCGCCGTCGCCGCGCTGAAGGGAAGCCTGTGAGCGCCGCCCGCGTCGAGACCTGGCTGTGGCTCGCTCAACGCGGCAGTGCCGCGGTGCTCGCTGTCGCCGTCGCCGTCCACCTCGCCGGCATCATCTTTGCGGTGCAGGGCGGGCTGACGGCTGCCGAGATCGCCGGTCGCGTCGGCGGCAGCACGGCGTGGGCGGCGTTCTACGGCGTGTTCGTCGTCGCCGCCACCGTGCACGCGCCGATCGGCATCCGCACGGTGCTCTCGGAAATGACCGCGTTGCCGCCGTTTTCGGTCAATGCCGTCGCGGCGCTGTTCGCGGCGATGCTGCTGGTTTCGGGCTTCATCGCCGTCGCCGCCGTCTACCAGCTGGGGGCGGCATGAGGGCGGCGGCGCACCGCAACCACGCGGCGTGGTGGGCGTTCGCGCTGCACCGGCTGTCGGGCGTGCTACTGGCGCTGTTTTTGCCGGTGCATTTCTACGTGCTGGCGTCCGCCATCGACGGCGCCGCCCGCCTCGACGGCTTTTTGCGCTGGACCGAGCAGCCGCCGGTCAAATTCGCGGAAGCCGCGCTGATCCTGCTTTTGGCGGCGCACCTGACCGGCGGGCTGCGATTGCTCTTTCTCGAGTTCGTCGGCTGGCGCGACGGCCAGAAGTCCCTGGTCGCCGTCGCCTCCGGCGTCGCCGTCGCCCTGGCGCTGCTGTTCCTGGTCAATGCCGCCTGAGGTTCCCGTAATTCTAGCCGGTGCTTTCGTCGCCGCCTTCGCCGTCGGCGCCGTCGGCTTCGGCGACGCCCTGATCGTCGCCGCCATCTGGCTGTTCGTGCTGGAGCCGGCTGTCGCCGTGCCGCTGATGGTGATGTGCGGGGTTTTGCTCTACGCCGTCACCCTGGCGCGGATGCGCCGTCGCCTCGATTTTTCCGCCGTCATGCCCTTCGTGATCGGCGGTGCCCTCGGGGTGCCGGGCGGCGCCTGGCTGCTGGCGATGGCCGATGCGACGCTGTTCCGCCTCGGCGTCGGCACTTTCCTGGTCGTCTATGCGGGCGTGTTCCTCCTGGTGCGTGCGATGCCGCAGGTGACGATGGGCGGGCGGACCGCCGACGGCGCCGTCGGTGTCGTCGGCGGCATACTGGTCGGCCTAGCCGGTTTTGGCGCCGTGGCGCCGGCGATCTGGAGTGGACTGCGTGGATGGCCCATGGACCGCCAGCGCGGCGCGTTCCAGACCTTCGGGCTTGCCATCGACGTCGTGGCGCTCGCCTGGTTTCTGGGCAACAGCATGATCGCGCCGGCGGTCGGCGTTTATTTTCTATGGTGCGTTCCGGCGACGCTGATCGGCGCCGGGCTGGGCATATGGTTCTACGGCCGCCTCGATGAGCGCCTGTTCCGCCGCATGGTGCTCGGGTTTTTGCTGGTGTCGGGGGTGCTGATGCTGATTGAGGTGGGCGGCGGGTTCCGCTGACCTGAGGCCTGGAAGCCGTTGGCATTGGCGACGGCGGTGCTTATCTTGTAGGGACAGGGAAGGATGCCATGAAGATCGACCTCCATGCGATCGAGGAGACCGCGAAGCTCCTCTACATCCGGGCGCTGAAAATGCTGCCGGACGACATCAAGTCTGGCTTCCGGCGCCTCGACCTGGGCGAGACGGATTTAACCGGCAAGTCCATCCTCGCCACCATGATCAAGAACATCGAGGTCGCCGAAAAGACCGACAACCTGCTGTGCCAGGACACCGGCATCCCGATCTATAACGTCACCATCGGCCGCGGCGTCGAGGTCGATGGCGTGGATTTGAAGGAGGCCATCCGCCGTGGCTGCGCGCGCGCCACCCGCGAGCACCCGCTGCGGTCGTCGGTGGTGCACCCGGTGACCCGCAAGAACGAGAAGGACAACTGCGGCCGGCGCGTGCCGGTGATCACCGTCGATTTCTCGGAGACGCCCAACGAGCTGGTGATCGAGATGATCCCCAAGGGGTCGGGCTCCGAGAATGGCTCGTTCCTGAAAATGTGCATCCCCGCCGACGGGGTCGCCGGCATCAAGACCTTCGTCGTCGACAAGGTGATGGAAGCCGGCGGCAAGGTCTGCCCGCCGACCATCGTCGGCGTCGGCGTCGGCGGCACCTCGGATTTGTGCGCACATCTCGCCAAGATGGCGGCGACGCGGCCGCTCGGCTCCGCCTGCGACGACCCGGAAGGGGCGAAGCTGGAGAAGGAATTGACCGAGGCGGTCAACAGCCTCGGCATCGGCCCGCAGGGACTCGGCGGCGATTCGACGGCGTTCGCGGTGCACGTCGAGACGGCGGCGACCCACATCACCATGAACCCGGTCGCCGTCAACATCCAGTGCCACTCCGCCCGTCGCGCGCGGGCAACCTTCACGCCCAAGGGCGTCGAGCTCGGGTTCTAGCGCGATGACGAGCCACGACATCCGGCTTTCGGTCAGCGACGCCGAGGTGCGCAAGCTGCGCGTTGGCGACCACGTCACCTTGCAGGAAACGTTGTTCGGGCTCCGCGACGCCACGCTCATCCACATGTTCGACAAGGGCCGCAAGACCCGGTTCGACCTCCGCGGCCACGCCGTCATCCACACCGCCCCGAATGTCAAGAAGGTGCCGGTCTCCAACGAGTGCCCGGCTGGCTACCAGTCCATCTGCATCGGCACCACCACCTCTGCGCGGATGGAGCGCTTCACCCGACCGCTGATGGCCGAGTACGGCGTCCGCGTCATCATCGGCAAGGGCGGACTGGGGCCCGAGAGCGCGCAGGCGTTCCAAGATTTCGGCGGCGTTTATCTCGCCATCATTGGCGGCACGGCGGCGCTTGAAACCACCTGGATCGAGCGCATCCTCGACGTCGACATGGACGACCTCAACCCCGAGAGCCTTTGGCAGTTCCGCGTCAAGGACTTCGGCCCGCTGCTGGTGGCGATGGATTCCCTTGGGCAAAGCCTCTACGACGCCGTCGGTGCCCGCGCCCGCGACCGCCGCGCCGAGGCGCTCGCCCGCATGGGCGTCGAGAGTTGAACCGTCTCGACACGGACGTCCTGATTTTGGGCTCGGGCGGCGCCGGCCTGTTCGCGGCGCTGCACGCCAAGGCCGGCGCGCCGGACCTCGACGTCACCGTCGCCGTCAAGGGGCTGCTCGGCAAATGCGGCTGCACCCGCATGGTGCAGGGCGGCTACAACGTCGCGCTGGCGCCGGGCGATTCCGTCGAACGCCATTTCATGGACACCATCGAGGGCGGCAAGTGGCTGAACGACCAGGAGCTCGCCTGGATTCTGGTCACCGTCGCCCGGGAGCGCATCCGCGAGCTTGAGAACGAGCTCGGCTGCTTCTTCGACCGCAATCCGGACGGCACCATCCACCAGAAGGCTTTCGCCGGGCAGACCTTCGACCGCACCGTGCACAAGGGCGACCTCACCGGCATCGAGATCATCAACCGCCTCGCCGAACAGGTGTGGGCGCGCCGCATCGGCCGCCTCGAGGACCACCGCGCCGTGGCGCTGATCAAGACCCGCGACGGCGCCGCCGTCGCCGGCGTCGTGATGATCGACATGCGCACCGGCGAGTTCCTGTTCGTGCGCGCCAAGGCGGTGTTGCTGGCCACCGGCGGCGGGCCGACGATGTACCGCTACCACACGCCCAGCGGCGACAAGTCCTGCGACGGCCTCGCCATGGCGCTCAGCGCCGGGCTCCGCTTGCGCGACATGGAGATGGTGCAGTTCCACCCGACCGGCCTGCTGGCCGGGCCGGAAACGCGGATGACCGGCACCGTCCTCGAGGAGGGGTTGCGCGGCTACGGCGCCTACCTGCTCGACGGCGAAGGCCGGCGCTTCATGACCAAGACGGATAAGCGCGGCGAGCGCGCGACCCGCGACATCGTCAGCCGCGCCATGTTCGCCGAGATGCGCAACGCCAACACCGGGCCGATGGGCGGGCTGTTCCTGACCATGGGGCACCTCGACGCGGGCGAGGTGCGCCGGCAGTTCCCGGGCATGGTCGAGCGCTGCGCCGACTGCGGCTTCGATCTGGTCTCGGGCCGCGTCGAGGTGGTGCCGACGGCTCATTACATGATGGGCGGCGTCGAGTTCGCGCCCGACTGTTCGACCGCGCTCGAGGGCCTCTACGCCGCCGGCGAGGACACCGGCGGCGTGCATGGCGCCAACCGGCTCGGCGGCAACGGCGTCGCCAACTCGACCGTGTTCGGCGGCATCGCCGGCGACACGCTGGCCAAGTGGACGCCGAAGCACGGAAAATTCCGCGACCCCGACGAGGCGGCGATCGCGGCCGCGGAAGCCGAGTGCCTGAAGCCGCTCGCCAATCCGCCCGGAGACCTGGAGGAGGTGCGCGAGCGCCTAGCCCAACTGATGTGGGACGATGCCGGCATCGTCCGCGACCGGGTGTCGCTCGGGCGCACTCTCGATGGCCTCGACAAGCTGGACAAGGTGCTCGCCGGCGTCGGCGTCGGCGTCGACGGTCGCGACCTCGCCTACAACCTCGCCTGGCACGACTGGCTGAACCTCAAGAACCTGATCCTGGTTTCCAAGGTCATCGCTGCCGCCGCGCTGGCCCGCGACGATTCCCGCGGCGCTCATTGGCGCGCCGACTTCCCCGCGACCGGCGATCTCGAAACCTCCGCCTTCACCAGCGCCCGGCTCGCCGGCGACAGGATCGACGTTTCCATGCGACCGGTCGCTTTCACCCGCGTGCGGCCGGGCGAGACGTTGATCAAAGAGTCCGCGGCGGAGTAGGAGCCTAATCGCCGAGCGGCGCCTTGCCTTCCGGCACCTCGACCTCGAACGCGTTCAGCACCATCGAGATCAGGGTGTAGTAGCCGGCGACGGCGGTCAGCTCGACCACGCCTTCGGCGCCGAGAAGCTTGACCGCCTCGTCGTAGGTGGCATCGCTGACCCGGTGCTGCTTGTTGAGCTCGCGCACGAATGCATAAACGATCTTCTCGTCGGCATCCTTGAACTCGGGCGTCCGGCGCTCGGCGATGGCGTCGATGATCTTGGGATCGACGCCTTCCTTCTCGGCGAAGCCGCGGTGGATGTGCCATTCGAACTGCGCCGTCCAGAAGCGCGCCGTGATCATGATCGCGAGCTCGCGCAGCCGGCCCGGCAGCGGGCTTTCGAAGCGCAGGTAGGCGCCCAGCGCCTGCACCGGGTCGGCGACCCCGGGCGCGTGCAGCAGCGCGCCGAACGGCCCGCGTACGCCGCCGCGCGGGCTTGCCGCGATCTTGTCGTAGACCTGCTTCTGCTTGCCGGTGAGCTTCGCCGGATCGAGTTTCGGCAGTCGGGACATGGGCGCCTCCGTCGTTTCTGGTTGTCAGCCGATGCGGCAGCCGCGGCCGCCGTCTACCGGCAGCGCCACGCCGGTGATGTAACCGGCCTCGTCGGAGGCGAGGAACAGCGCCGCATGGGCGACGTCCCAGGCGGTGCCCATGTGGCCCATCGGCACCTTGGCGTCGCGTTCTGCGGCGACCTCGGCGCGCGGCCGGCCCCACGCCTCGGCGCGGCGGTCGACCGCCATCGGCGTATCCATCAGGCCGGGCAGGATGACGTTGGCGCGGATGCCGTACTCGGCGTTCTGGATCGCCAGCTGCTCGGTCATCGCGATCATCGCCGACTTGGTCGCCTTGTAGGTAACCCACGGATAGGTCTCGACCGCCGCCATCGACGAGATCGACTGGATGGCGCCCTTCTTCTGCTTTCGCATCACTGGCAGCACGTGCTTGCAGCAGTAGACGAAGCCGCGCAGGTTCACCTGGACGATGCAGTCGAAGGCCTCGGTGGTGATCTCGGTCACGGGCGCGTCCTTGCCCTCGACGCTGATGCCGACGTTGTAGTGCAGGATGTCGACGCGGCCCCATTTCTTTACGCACGCCGCGATCGCCTCCTTGACCGACGCTTCGTCGGTGACGTCGGCCTCGCAAGCCTCGGCCGAGCCCTTTTCCTTCCGGATCATCGCCACCGTCTCCTCGACCGACGGGAGGTCTTTGTTGACGGCGAACACGCGCGCCCCCTCGCGGGCGAACAGGATCGACGTGGCGCGGCCGTTGCCGATGGCCGGCGTCGAGCCCGGGCTTTGCCCGGCGCCGACGACGATGGCGATCTTGTCCTTGAGCCGCATGATTTTCCTCCGTGCTGGCCGCGCGTGGCCGATTTTCCGCCCAAGGCGATAGCACGGATCGGGGAGCGGGGAAACAGCCGGCTGGCGGCCCAGGGGCATCGAAGGTTCCGCCATCGGACGCAAGCCGCTATCATGCGGCGATGGGGACTATCCTGCTGCTCGGACTGGTCGGCGTGGTGGCGGTGCTCGGCGTCGAGTACGGGCTCTACCGGCGCGCCAAGAAGCGCGAACAGGAAGGCATGTTCGACCAGGGCCTGCCGTTCATCGCCGGCCACCATCCGGGCGACGACATCGCCGCCGACCATCGCTCCCCCGACCACCACATCCACGGGCCCATGGATCACCCCGGCGATTAACAGGCATTGTCTGATGGCCGCGGGCGGTATGAAATATAAGGGGGTCCGGCCCGGGCATTGAACCCTCACCCAGCCGGGCAACACAGGGGACAACCATGGTCGGTAGGAAGCGGCACCGCGCGCCAAAAGCGAAAGCCACCGGAACCGCAGGCAACCGGCGAAGCCGGCTGCGGCCTACGATCCGGCCGTCGAGCGCCGACGCATTGGTCCGCGAACGCCTCTACGACATCCTGGAATCGAGCCCAATCGGTGCCACCATCGTCCGCGACGACGGCTCATTCGAGTTCGCCAACTCGCGCATGGCCGAGATGCTGGGGCTGACCAAGCAGCAGTTCCTGGCGTCCCGCGCTCGCGATTTCTACGTCGACCCGCAGGAACGGGACAGGATCGGCCGCAAGCTCCGCAAGGAAGGCCGGCTTCGCGACGTCCAGGCGTTGATGAAGGCCGCTGATGGCAGGCAATTCTGGATTCTGCTGTCGTTCGAGAAGACCGACGATGCCGACGGCACCCGCTATTTCGGCTGGGTCTATGACATCGACGAACAGAAGCGGGCGGAACATGAGCTGCGCGCCGCCAGCGACGCCAACGCGCTGCTCCGGCGGATCGCCGAGGCGGCCAACGAGGCGACGGTCGTCGATGATGCCGTCCAGGCGTGCCTCGACGCCGTTTGCGCCTACACGGGATGGCCGGTGGGCCACGCGTTCGCCGTGAATTCGTATGGCGCGCTCGAATCCATCAAGGTCTGGCACCTGGATCGCCCCCGGCGCTACACGGCCTTCCGCCGGGTCAGCGAAGGCCGCGCGTTCGCCGGGCGGAAAGGCCTATGCGGCCGCGCGCTCGTCACCGGCAAGCCGGCGTGGAGCCGGGACTTCAGCAAGGACAAGACGTCGGAACGCCCGAAGTTGGCCAAGGACATTGGGGTCAAGGCGGGGTTTGCGTTTCCGGTCCTGATCGGCCGCACCGTGGTGGCGGTCCTCGAGTTCTTCTCCACCGCCGCCGCCGACCCGGACCGCACGCTGATGGACCTGATGGCACACGCGGGAACCCTGCTCGGCCGGGTCATCGAACGCAAACGCGCCGAAGCCACGCTCAGCCGTCAAACGGCCATCATCGCGACGACCCTGGAGGCCATGGACCAGGGCATCGTCATGGTCGACAAGTCCATGAAGGTCCTCGCCTCCAACGACCGGTTCTTCGACATGTTCGGCTTGCGCCGGGGCAAGTACGGCGCCGGCTCCGACTTTCACGACGTCATCCGCGACTGGTTCAAGAAAACGGACTACCCGAAGGGGCTACTCGAAAAAGCGATCGCCAACACGAAACGCCGGAGTTATTTCTCATTCGAGCAGCCGCAGCCCGATGGTCGCATCGTTGAGGCCCGCCACAATCCCCTGAAGGGCGGCGGCTTCGTTCGCACCTTCACCGACATCACCGACCGCAAACGTGCGGAGGCCGAGCTGGCGGAGAAGGAGCGCCAGCTTTCGACCGCGCTGAACAGCATGTCGGACGGCATGTACATGCTGGACAAGGACCTCCGCTACGTCATGTACAACCGCCGAAATTTGGAACTACTGGAAATTCCGCCGGATATGGTCAGGATCGGCCGGCCGGTAAAGGAAGTCGTCTACGACCTAGCCAAGGCCGGTTTCTACGGCCCCGGCGACCCGAAGGCCCTGACCGAGCGGCGCATGAAGTGGCTCGCCAGCGAAGACCACACCGAATTGGAGCTCAAGACGCCCACGGGCCGCATCATCCACGTGCGCAAGGCCCCGTTGCGTGACGGTGGCGCCGTCGTCACGCTGACCGACATCACCCGGCGCAAGCATACCGAGAACGAACTCCGGCGCAGCGAGCGGCGCTACGAGACCATCGCCTCCAACATCCCCGGCGTCGTCTACCAGCGGGTCCGGCACCGGGACGGCTCATTCTCCTATCCGTACATCAGCCCGGGCGTGCGGGATCTTTACGAGCTCGAGCCACACGTGGTGATGGCGGATCCCAATATCATGCTGTCGGTGCTGCACCCGGAAGAAAAGGAGCGGTTCCACGCCTCCCTCGATGAATCGGCGAAAAACCTGACGCCGTGGAACCTTGAATTCCGCATCATCACCGCCACGGGCAAGCACAAGTGGATTCGCGGCTCGTCTCGCGTGCGTCGTGCACAGAACGGCGACATCATCTGGGTCGGCTTCCTTCTGGACATCACCAAGCGCCGTCATACTGAAATCGAGCTCATGCAAAAGACGGCGATGCTGGAAGCTACCCTCGAGAACATGGGCCAGGGCATCAGTCTGATCGACCGCGATCTCCGAATCACTGCCTTCAACAAGAAATTCCTCGACGTCCTTAGCTTCCCCGAGAACCTGTTCCGGCCCGGCTTCACGCTCGAGAGTGCCTTCCGCTATAACGCTGAGCGCGGCGAATACGGCCCCGGTGACGTCGAGGAGCAGGTCCAACAGCGCCTCGAGTTGGCGCGGCGGTTCGAGCCCCACGTCTTCGAGCGCGAGCGTCCCGACGGATCGGTGATCGAAGTTCGCGGCAACCCGATGGCCGGCGGTGGGTTCGTCACCACCTACACTGACATCACCCGCCGCAAGCAGGCCGAGAAGGAACTGCAGGAAGCGAAGGACGCCGCCGAGAACGCAAACACAGCGAAAAGCATGTTCCTGGCCAACATGAGCCACGAACTCAGGACCCCGTTGAACGCCGTCATCGGTTACAGCGAGCTGTTGCTGGAAACGGCCGAGGACGAGGGCTGGGAAGAGGCGATCGCCGACCTGACCAAGATCCAGACATCCGGCAAGCACCTGTTGGCATTGATCAACAGCGTGTTGGATCTGTCCAAGATCGAGGCCGGCAAGATGGAGGTGTTTCTCGAAACCTTCGACGTCAAGCGGATGATCAACGAGGTGGCCGGCACCATCCAACCATTGGCCGCCCGCAAGTCGAATGCATTCGAGGTCCGCTGTCCCGACGGCGCCGGCACCATGCACAGCGACCTGACCAAGGTGCGCCAGAACCTGTTCAACCTTCTCTCCAACGCCTGCAAGTTCACCGACCACGGGAGGATCGTGCTCGACGTGTCGCGCCATGGGAAAGGCGGGAAGACACGCTACCGCTTCGCCGTTTCCGACACCGGTATCGGCATGTCGGAGGCCGAGGTCGCCACGGTTTTCGATGTCTTCGCCCAAGCCGGTGCCGGCACGTCGTCGCAATACGGCGGCACCGGGCTCGGGCTCGCCATAACCCGCCGATTCTGCGAGCTGCTCGGCGGCGACGTGACGGTAACCAGTGAAAAGGGCAAGGGCTCGACCTTCGTCATCGAACTTCCCGCCGATCTCAAGGCCGCGACGATGCCGGCGCGCACCGTCGATGCCGACCAGGAACCGGGCGCCAGCGTCGCTGCGGGCACCGGCAAGCCGACCGTGCTGGTGATCGACGACGACGCCGTCGTCCGCGACCTGCTCCGCCGCTACCTGACGCGCAACGGCTATAACGCCGTACTCGCGGAAAGCGGGGAGGAGGGGATCCGCCTTGCCGGCGAGATGTCGCCCGACGCCATTACGCTCGACGTGCTGATGCCGCAGATGGACGGCTGGGCGGTCCTGAAGGCGCTGAAGGACGATCCGGCGGTCGCCGATATTCCCATCATCATGCTGACGATCATCGACGACAAGAACCTCGGATTCTCGCTCGGTGCGGCGGATTACCTGGCGAAACCGGTGGACCAAGCGAAACTGATTCAGATTCTCGAACGGCATTGCCCGAAGGCCGGCCGGGCGCGGGTGTTGGTGGTCGAGGACGAGGAATC
Organism: Rhodospirillales bacterium; assembly: GCA_036393575.1. GTDB lineage: Bacteria > Pseudomonadota > Alphaproteobacteria > Rhodospirillales > Casp-alpha2 > JACPJY01. The sequence goes on from DASWGT010000086.1 coordinate 45,369, forward strand.
GACCCGCCGCATGATGCGCCTGATCCTGGAGCGCGAGGGCTGCGTCGTCGCCGAAGCCGAGAACGGCCGCGTTGCCCTCGAGCGACTCGACGCAAGCCCGCCCGATCTGATCGTGCTCGACCTGATGATGCCCGAAATGGACGGCTTCGAGTTCCTGGCCGAGTGCGGCAAGAACGAGGCCTGGCGCAAGATCCCGATCGTCGTGATGACCGCCAAGAAGCTGACCGCCGCCGACCGACGGCGCCTGGAAGGGGGTGTGGCGCTGCTGCTGGAGAAGAGCGACGACGACCTGGATGCGCTGCTGGCGTTGCTCCGCGACATGATCGCCAAGCGGCCAGGACAGATGCCGGCGGCGGCCGCCCCCGCAGCGGCCGACCCGCCCTTATCGACGGCGAAAACGGCCGACGACCGGGCGGCTTCCCAAATTCCGGTCATCAAAGGCTCGGCGGCGGTCGCCGGCCGGCCGCTGACGACCGGCCATGTTCTGGTGGTCGACGACCTGGAAACCAATCGCGAGCTGCTGAAGCGCCATCTCGTCCGCGACGGCCACACGGTGACCCTTGCCGACGGTGGCCGACAGGCGTTGGCGGTCGCCGACCGCGAGCCGTTCGACGTCATTCTCTTGGATTTGATGATGCCGGATCTGAACGGATTCGCCGTGCTATCCCGCCTCAAGGCCGACGGCCGGACCGAGAACATCCCGGTGATCATGATTTCGGCACTGAACGAGGAGCAGCACGCCATCCAATGCATCGAGGCCGGCGCCGAGGACTATCTGACCAAGCCGTTCGATATCGTGCTGTTACGGGCACGTATCAACTCCTGTATCGAGCGCAAGCGCGCCCATGATCGCGAGGAGGTCTACCGGGTGCGCCTGGAGGCGGAAAAGGAAAAATCCGAGGACCTGCTGTTGAACATCCTGCCGCCGAAAATCGTCGATCGCATCAACGCCGGCGAGGAATTGATCGCCGACCGGTTTGATAGCGTCAGCGTGCTGTTCTCGGACCTGGTCGGGTTCACCGAGATTTCGGCGTCGATGGGGCCGTCAGAGCTGGTCCATAGCCTCAACCGGCTGTTCTCCCGCTTCGATCTTCTGGCCAAGCAATTCGGAGTCGAGAAGGTGAAGACCATCGGCGATGCCTACATGGTGGTTGCCGGCCTGCCCGACCCGAAGCCCGATCACAAGGAGGCTTGCGCCGAAATGGCGCTCGGCATGATCAAGGTGCTCGACGAGATCAACCCGACCTTGGCCAAGCCGTTCGACATCCGGATCGGCATCCACAGCGGTCCCGTGGTTGCCGGCATCATCGGCAAGCACAAGTTCGTCTACGACGTTTGGGGGAGCACGGTGAACATCGCCAGCCGCTTCGAATCATACTGCATTCCCAACCACATTCACGTATCGGCCGAGCTGGCCGGCCCGCTGGCGGAAAAATTCGTTTTCGAATCCCGGGGATTGCTGAAAATGCGCGGCGTCGGCGAAATCGAGACATTCTTCCTCAAGGGTCGCAAGGGCGCCACCGCCTGAGCGGCGCCAGCCAGGACGGCCCTCGTCACGATTCGGCGGGGAAAAATCCCGTCACGGCAGCACGCAAGGCGTCGAGCGTGAACGGCTTCGCCAGGATGGCGTCGGCGCCGATCCTTTCCGCCGCCTTCAGCGCCGCCTCGGGGGTCATCTCGGAGTAGCCCGCCGAGGTGGCGAGAATCTTTGCTTCGGGGCGCATCCGGCGCATCTCCTGGATGCCTTTGATCCCGCCCATCCCGGCCATGAAGATGTCGGTGATGACGAGCGCATAATCCAGCCGCTCGAAATCCTTGAGCGCATCTTCCATGTTGAGCGCCATGGTCACCCGGAAGCCTTCGCGCGCCAGTGCCCGGCTGAGGATGTCGACGGTGTTCTTATCGTCTTCGACGACCAGCACATTTCGAATGTCCTTGGCTCCCAGCATCGTTCGTTCCTTCAACTTTTCGATTGTGGCAGCAATTTCTGCATTTTGTCGAGCAGTCGCGACAATTCGACCGGCTTGGTATCATAGTCGTCGCACCCCGCCGCCAATGCCTTCTCCCGGTCTCCGGTCATGGCATGGGCGGTGAGCGCGATGATCGGGATGGCGGCAGTTTCGGCCGCCGATTTCAGCCGCCGCGCCGTCTCCCAGCCGTCGATCCCGGGCAAGCCCAAGTCCATCAGGATGAGGTCGGGGCCTTCCCGGGTGGCAGTGCTGATGCCCGTTTCGCCGTCGGCGGCGAGCACCAGATCGAAGCCGCGACGCCGGAGCCGCCGCGCCAGCATATCGCGGTTCATCTCGTTGTCCTCGATGACCAAGACCTTGGCCATGTATTCCCCCGGAAGGCCCGCCACACGGGCGGCGGGCGTCAACGGCGATCGCGCCGACGAAAGCGAGAATCGCGGGCCGGCCAAGTATAAAGGGAAACAGCACGATCGGAGAAGATTTCGAATCCGACCGCAGACCGAAGTTACGTCCTGGGCCGCCCCCTTTCCAGCAGCCGTATCATGGCGAGGCGCAGTTCGGCGAGCGGGAAGGGTTTAGGCAAGATGGCGTCGGCCCCGACCTTGATCGCCGTCTGCAACGCGGCTGCTGCCGACATGTCGGCAAAACCGGCGGAGACGGCGATGATCGGCACCTCGGGTCGCGCCTGGCGCATGGCAATGATGGCGTTGATCCCGCCCATGCCCTTCATGAACACGTCGGTGATTACCAGGTCGTATTTTCGGTCCTGGAACATGGCGAGCCCGTCCTCACCGCTGTTTACGATGTCGACGTGGTAGCCGACCTTGGTGATGACACGGGCGATTAGCGCCGCGTGGGATTCCACGTCGTCGATGACCAGTACGCTCAACTGCGTCGTGGCCGGCAAAGATGCCCCCCTGATCCAGCGGCGCCGCCAATCATAGCAGAATTGACCGGGCCATCGGTGAATCCCGCGAAGATTTCGTATCTGACCGGCACCAGCGGTCACTTCCCGGGATGTCGGCCTTCCAGGAGCCGCGCCATGGTGAGGCGCAGCTCGGCGAGTGGGAACGGCTTCGGCAAGATAGCGTCGGCCCCGACCTCGCGCGCCGTCTTCAACGCCGCTTCCGCCGACATGTCGGAAAAACCGGCGGAGATGGCGATGATCGACACGTCCGGCCACGATTGACGCATGCCGGCAATGGCCTTGATCCCACCCATGCCCTCCATGAATACGTCGGTAATCACCAAGTCGTACTTCCGGTCCCGGAACTTGGCGAGCCCATCCTCTGCACGGTGGACGACGTCCACGTGATGGCCATTCTTGGCGATGACGCGGGAGATCAGCGAGGCGTGGGATTCCTCGTCGTCGATCACCAGTACGCTTAATGGCGATGTGGCCGGCAAGAATATCCCCCTAGACCCTGCGGCGGCGGGGATCATAGCATATTTACCCCGATTGTCGGCGCTTCAGCCCCGGAACGTTGCAAACCCCTTGAGATCAGCCTGGTCGAACAGGTCGCGGCAGTAGCGCCGGAGCGACTCGGCGCGGGTTTCCGGCCAGCCGCCGAACGCGGCATTGGCGTGGAACTTGGCCGCCAGCTCGTCGTCGGAAAGAGGTTCCCGCGCGCCGCCCCTGAGATGCGGTTGTGTCGCCTCGCGGCCGCTGCCGTCCTTCAGGGTGACGCTCAGGTGGCCGGTGTAGTTACGCGGGTATTCGTTGGCCGGGTCGATCCGGTAATGCACCTTTTCGGCCAGCTTGAGCAGCCGCGCATCGGCGATGCGCTGCTCGGTGTATTGGCCGAGCCCGGCGGCGCCGTCGACGAACGCGATGGCGACCGAGAACGGCACGCTGAACTTGGCCGAGTAGGGCGTGGTGGGGCGCGTCTTTTCGGCGCGCGGCTCCCACAGGCGGTGCACGGTGCCCTCGCCGACGTCGCAGCGAACTTCGACGATGTCGTCGGCGGCGACGCCGGCGCCCTTGAGCTTCAGCGCCGCGTCGATGAACGGCTGGCACATGGTGCCGCAGGCATAGGGCTTGAAGGCGATGCCGGTCATCCGCCAGGTCCGGCCGAGGCCATCGGTAAGCGCGCCGAAGTCGGGCGCGATTCCTTCACTGCCGAATGCCATGAAGAAGCCGTGCTCGCCTTCGAACACCGTGCGCGGGCCGCGGAACCCGGCGCGCGCCAGCATCGCCGCCCGGAGTCCGGCTTGCGCCGCCCAGCCGGGATGCAGCCGCTTGGTCCACGCCCCTTCGGCCAGGTACTCGATGATCCCCGATGCCAGGCTGCCGGCGATGCCGAGCGCGTCGGTGATCTGCCGGGCGTCGAGCCCGAGCGCGGCGCCGGCGCCGGCGGCCGCGCCCATCGCCCCGATCACCGCCGTTGGATGGAAGCCGGCCCGGTGCTGCGCCGTCGGCGCCACCAGCGCCATCCGGCACATGACCTCGGCCGCCACCGCCATGCCCTTCAACGTGTCGGCGCCCGAGCGGTCTTCCGATTCGCACGCCGCGATCGCCATCGGCACGGCGACGGCGCCGGTGTGCACCGGCGTGCCCTCGAAGGTGTCATCGAAATCCTCGCCGTGGGCGGCAGTACCATTAACGACCGAGGCGCCGGCGGCGTCCAACGCGTCCATGTGGCCGATAGCGGTGGCCTTGCCGGTACCGCCCCAGCCGGCCTTGACCGCGGCGACGTAATTCGTGCGTCTTGCAGCGACGCACAACCCGGCGACGTCGAGCAGCGAGCGACCGGCGGTCCGTCGCACGGAGTCGGGAAGCAGGCGGGCGTCAAGGCCGGCCGCCCATTCGGCGATGGTCTCGGCGATGGCGGCGCCCGCCGGCGGGGTGCTCATGGCGCGGGTTCCGACGGCGTGTCGCGGCGTCGGAAGCGCGGCGCCAAGGCCGGCCACGCCAACCCGACCACCGTGAGCACGAAGAACACGACCACGATCGGACTATCGAAGAAGCGCAGCCAGTCGTTGTCGAACATGATCATCGATTGCGACAGCCGCTCCTCGACCATGGCGCCGAGGATCAGGCCCATCACCAGCGGCGCCGGGCCGAATCCGTGCCGGTTCATCACGAAGCCGCCGATGCCGGCTGCCAGCATCACCCACACGTCGAACAGCGAGCCGGAGAACGAGTAGGCGCCGATCATCGAGAACACGAACACCGCCGGCCATAGGAAGGTAGGCGGGATCATGGTGATGCGCGAGAACACCTTGGCCCCGGCCAGCCCGATGCCCAGGAAAAGGAAGTTGGCGACCAGCATCGCCCCGAAGATGGCGTAGATGAACTCCGGCGTCTGCTGCACCAAGTACGGTCCGGGACGGAAGCCGTGCATGATCAGCGCCGCCAGAATCAACGCCGTCGTGCTGCTGCCGGGGATGCCGAGCGCCAGGGTCGGCACCATGGCGCCGCCAGTGGCGGCGTTATTGGCGGCCTCGGGTCCGGCGACGCCCTCGATGGCGCCGTGGCCGAACTCGCCTTTGTGCTTGGACCAGCGCTTGGCTTCGTTGTAGCCGATGATTGCCGCCACGGTCGAACCCTCGGCCGGCAGGATGCCGATGAAGGTGCCGATCACGGATGACCGGAGGATGGTGCCGCGGACCTTGCGGAAATCGTCGCGGCTGGGAAGCCGGATCACCACCGAGGTGATGCGCTCGTAGAGTACGTTCAGAGTGCGCGACTGGCTCAACAGCTCGGACATCGCGAACAAGCCGATCAGCACCGGCACGAAGTGCACGCCGTCGGCAAGCTCCGGAACCCCGAAAGTGAATCGCTGCACGCCGGTGGTCAGGTGGATGCCGGCGGTCCCGATCAGCACGCCGACTGCGCCGGCGATCAGGTTGCGCACCGGCGAGCGGCCGCTGACCGTCGCCAGCATGGACAGCGCGAACACTGCCAGCGCGAAATACTCCGGCGGCCGGAAGCTCAACGCCACCTCGGCCAGCCACGGCGTCGCCAGCAGGAACACCAACAGGCTGAAGACGCCGCCGATGACGCTCGCCACCGCCGCCATGCCGAGCGCCCGGCCGGCCTCGCCTTTCTTGGCCATCGGATAGCCATCGAAGGCGGTCGCCACCGCCGGCGGCGCACCGGGAGCATTGATCAGGATGGCGGTGATCGAGCCGCCGAAGGTGCCGGCGCAATAGAGCGCCGCCAGCATCGAGATCGCCGGCACCGGATCCAGCGTCACTGTGAACGGCAGCAGCAGGGCGACCGCCATCGGCGAGCTCAGGCCCGGCAACGCGCCGACGACGACACCGACCAGCACGCCGGCCAGGATCAGCGCCAGGTTCACCGGCTGGGCGACGAGCATAAGGCCGTGCAGGATCGGGTCCATCGCGCGGCTTCAGTTGACGCCGAGCAGCGGTGCCAACAGGCCCGGCTCGAACGGCACCTTCAACAGGCCCGAAAATACCAGCGCCACCGCGCCCGGAAACAGCAGCGCGAACGGGATCACCCGCATCGCCCGCCGCTCGCCCCACAGTGCCGGCAACAGCAGGCAGGCAAGCACCATCGACGCCAGGGTGCCGACCCAGGCCGTCGACGCCGCCACCGCCACCAGCAGCGCCGCCGTCATCCAGGTCATCGCCGGCAGCGGCGCCGTTTTCCGTTTCGCACCGCCGTGGCGTTTTAGGATCAACGGCTCAAACGGCAGGACCAGGGCCAGCACGACGATGGTAGCGAGCACCAGCCGGGGGAAGAACTCAGGCGGAATGTTCTGTGCCAGCAGCGTCGGCACCGATTCGAAGGTAGTGGTCTCCAGCCACAGCGCCAGGGCGACGGCGATGATGATCAGCGTCACCCTGATATCCGTTCTCGTCGCGGGCTCGGATTCGCCGTTGCGGCCGCCGTTTCCGGGGATGCTGGTCATGGCGTTGCGGCCGCATCCGTCACTTGAGCAAGCCCAACGACTTCAGGGTCTCCCGGGCAGCCGCGTACTCTTCCTTGATCTGGTGGTCCCAGACGTCGTGGCCGGCGACGTTGGTCCCGGCATCGAGGCCGACGCCCTTCAGGTAGTTGGCGAACGCTGGCTCGCGCATGGCGGCGACAAAGGCTTTCGACAACGCCTCGACGCGCTCGGGAGGCGTGCCCTTCAGCACCCAATAGCCGCGGGTGGTCGAGGTCTTGATCTTGTAGCCGAGCTCGAAGGTCGACGGCACGTCGGCGAACTCTGGCAGACGTTTCTCCGCCATCACCGCCAACGCCCGCATGGTGCCGTCCTTGATCTGCTGGCCGCCTTCGCTGACGTTGGGGAGTGTCGCGTCAATGGCGCCCGACATCAGCGCCTGTACCATCTGCGCGCCGGAGCCGAACGGCACCACCTTGAACTTGATGCCGGCCGCGGTCGCGAACTGGGCGAGACCGATGTGCTCGGTGCCGCCGACGTTGGCGATGCCCCAGTTGAGTGCGTTCGTCCTCGAGGCTTCGATCAGCGCCGCCAGCGTCTTATGGAGGCTGGTCTTGGCGACGGCGACGAAGGTGGGGTCGTCCATGGCGCGGGCGACGCCGACCACGTCGTCGATCGTCAGAGGCGAGCCGCCGCGGGCGATGGTGTAAAGGTGCGTCTGCGTCATCGCCAGCACGGTGTGGCCGTCGCGCGGCTTGCTCATCGCGTACTGGTGCACCTTAGAACCGCCGCCGCCGCGCTTGGCGACGACGGTGAAATCGGCGCCGAGGATGCGCTTGGCGCCGACGATCATCATCCGCGCCGTGGTGTCGGTGCCGCCGCCGTACTTGGAATGGATCACCACCTCGATCGGCTTAGCCGGGAATTTCTCGGCCGCCGCGACGGCGACGGCCGCCAACGCCAAAAGGGCGGCCGATGCCGCCCGGACGATACGCCGGCAGGGCCGCCGCGCACGATCGATCATCTGGACCCCTCCCGAAAGGGGCCGTTCGATCGCCGCCCCTTGGCGAAAAGGTGGGGCCGTCCCGCGTCGGCTGTCAACCGTTAACCCCGGCGCCCTTGTTGCCTGCGAATCCTGCATTTCCGGGGATTGCGAATCGGCCGCTGCAAAACCGCCGCCAGCGCTCCGCAGAAGCCCAGCGGCGCCTCGGCCATCCAGACAAAATAACTTGTTTTTCAATAGGTTAGGTTATGTGACCGGCATCACTTCCGGCCGCGTCGGCATCGGGTATTGTCGCCTCCAACATTCGCGGGTTGACTGCCCCGAAGACACACCCAGACGGGCAGTCCGGTTTCCCTCGAAAAGGCAAACCATCGGAAACGATGGGACGCAATACCACCGGCCTAAGGCCACTGGCTATGGCAGCGGGGTTGCCGAAAGGAGAAACGAAAATGTTCTACATCTTCAAGTCGATCATTGACGGGCTCTGGGGCTTCTGGAGTGGGATTTTCGCGCCCCTGCCCTACGGCAACCCTTACATCGCGACCGTCATGCTGTTCGTAGCGGTTGCCGTCGTCTGCAAACTGCTCAGTGGAAGAGGGACCACCTAATGACAAAAGCAATGTGTGCACCGGAACGGCGGCAAAACGAGCGGTTTCCGTTGACTCTCAAGGCCGAGGTCAGTTTCGGAGAAGGCGAGCTCGACGCGAAAATCTACGACCTGTCGTCTTCGGGGGCGAAGCTGCGCCTTAAGAAGAACCTGCTGAAGAGCATCTTGCTCAGCATACCGCCGTTCGGCGTGTTCGAAGGCGAAGTCGCTTGGACCGATGAAGAATTCATCGGCATCAAGTTCAACGAGGATCACAAGGCGATCATCAACCTGATCCTCGAGCACGTGGCCGGGACCGCTCCCTGATCCCTGCTCCCGGCCCGGGCTCTCGTGCCGGAATCCACGGGGCCGGCACGATAAGGCGGCGGCGGTACCTCCCAACCGCCGCCGCCGAGCCCGCGTCGGTCGCCTGATCGCGAAACCGGAGGATACCGGCGCTCCGACGCGCCCGGCTGTCCTCGCATGGCAGGAGAGGAAACCCTATAATCGCGGTTGCACGCCCGCACGCGGGCCGCATCCATCGGATGGTCATGAGTCATCGCGATAATTTGCAACCGCTCGACGAGCAAGGGAATGACGGCAGCACGCCCTCCTGGGACGGATTCGAGGCGCCGCTCCGTTACGACTGGCACGACATCGTCTTCTTCCTGGAGTTGGTCCGCCACGGCCAGCTCGTCGGCGCGGCCAAGCGCCTGAAGGTCAATCACACGACCGTGAGCCGCCGCATCCGAGAGCTCGAGCGCTCCCTGAAGACCAAGCTGTTCAGCCGCACCAAATCCGGGTTCGTACTGACGGAAGCGGGATTGAAGATACTCGAACATGCCGAAGCCATGGAGTACCAGGCGAACTCCATCGCCCAGGCGGTCGGCATCGAGGGCGAGGAAGCCGGCGGCGCTGTGCGCATTGCCACCATGGAAGGAATCGGTAGCTTCTATCTGGGGCCGCGCATCAAGCGGTTCCACGACCTTCACCCGGCCGTCCTGATCGAGTTGGTGACGTCGTCCGGACTGATCAATCTGTCGCGGCGCGAGGCCGACATTTTCATCAGCTTCCCGCGCCCGGCGGAGCGCCGGCTGTCGGTTCGCAAGATCGGAGAATTCCAGGTCGGGCTGTTCGCGTCATCGGCCTATCTGGGGCGCCGCGGCGTGCCGGAACGGAAGGCGGAACTGGAGGGGCACGATTTCGTCGACTACATCGACGATATGATCCAAATCCAGGCCGTCCGCTGGCTGACCGACGTGGTGGTGCCGCGCAACGTGGTGTTCCGCTCGACCAGCCTGATCGCCCAGTACACCAGCGCTTCCATGGGACTGGGGATCGCCATGCTGCCGACCTTCGTCGCCGCCCATAATCCGGATCTGAAGCGGGTGCTGCCGAAGCTGTCTGCGACCCGCGACATCTGGCTGTCGGTGCATGAGGACCTGCTGCACACCTCGAAGATCAACGCCGTCATCCGCTTCATCACCGACCAGGTGCGCCGCGACCAGGATTTCCTGCTCGGCCAATGAAGGTCGAGCGGCCCAAACATGTGTGCATTTTTGCACATTGGGTTTCCGATTTTTGTCTTTCATTCTGCAAGAAACTTCATCATCGTCTTGATATCAGCGGCGCAATAAACTGGAAAACGGCGGCTGCCTGGTTGATCGCCACGCCGTGCCGGACCGTGGACCGGCGCCCGCTGGTCCCGAACGGCGACCGCAAGGGAGAGGCTTCGGTGTCCGATCTCGTCATCATCCTGGCCATGAACGGCCTGGTGTGGGGGCTGATCATCGCGCTCATCGCGCTCGGGCTGTCCATCATCTTCGGGCTTCTCGACATCATCAACGTGGCGCACGGCGATTTCTTCATGGTCGGCACGGTGTTCGCCTGGACTGTGATCTTGATTACCGGCAACTTCTGGCTCGCGTTCCTGATCGTGCCGTTGATCGGCATGCTGCTCGGCTCGCTGGTCGAGCGCACGGTGATCCGGCCGGTCGAGAACTCGGCGGCGCTCAGCATCGTTGCCACCTTCGGGCTCAGCCTGATCCTGCAGGAAGCCGTGCGCGCCACCTTCGGCGCCACCCCGAAGCGGATCCTGGATCCGATCGGCGTCACCATCCCGGTGCTCGGCCTCGACTACCAGGTGTACCGCCTGTTCGCCGCCGCGATCGCCATCGCCGCCATCGTCGCCTTCTTCCTGTTCCTGCACCGCACCAAGTTCGGCACCTGGATGCGCGCTACCCGTCAGGACCGCGACACCGCCATCGCCATGGGCGTGCCGTCGAACCGCATCTTCGTCGTCACCTTCGGTCTCGGCACCGCGATGGCCATGCTGGGCGGCGTGGTGGCGGCACCGATCACCACCGTCGAATTCCGCTTAGGGCTGGACGTGCTGCCGCTGTGCTTCATGGCGGTGATCATCGGCGGGCTCGGCAATCTTCCCGGCACGGCGGCGGCGGCGGTGTTGCTGGCTTTCGTCGAGGGCATCATCACCAGTTTCGCCGAGCCGACGACGGCGCGCATCTTCTCGCTGATCTTCATGAGCGGCGTGCTGCTGCTTCGCCCGCAGGGCATTTTCGCGAGGTCGACCCGGTGACGGCGGCGGGCGTCGCGCCCGCCGGGCCGACGCCCGGCGCATTCTTTGCCGCCGGCGCCACCGGCTGGGGCTTCGGCGCGCTCGCCCTCGCGCTCGCCCTGTTGCCACTGGTGGTGCCCGACTATCAGCAGGTGTTCGTCGCCGAAATCCTGGTGTGGGGCCTGTTTGCGATGTCGTTCGCAATCGTGTTCGGATTCGGCGGCATGCTGTCGTTCTCGCAAGCGGTGTTTTTCGGCATGGGCTGCTACGGCTTCAACGTCGGCACCCTCTATTTCGGCTTCAACACCTGGGGCGCGGTGGCTTCCGCCGTGCTCGCCGCGGCTCTGTTCGCGCTGCCGGTCGGCTATATCGCCACCCGGGTGCGCCACCACCATTTCCTGATCGTCACCGTCATCATTTCGGTGCTGGTGACGACGGTGCTCGAATCCGGGCACTGGCGTTGGATCGCCGGGCCCTATGTCACGGTGTCGCTGACATTCGTGCCGGAGGTGCCGCTCGGGATCGCCAGCTTCAGCTTCATCAACGAATGGGTCGCCTATTATTTCACCGTGGTTATGGTGGCGGCGGCGTTCTTCCTCGCCTGGCGGATCGTCCATTCGCCGTTCGGCCGCGCCATGCTGGCGATCAAGGACAACGAGATGCGGGCGCAGATGATCGGGCTCAACGTCAACAAGCTTCGCTGGATGCTGTTCGTCATCGCCGCCGGCATCGCCGGGCACGCTGGCGCGCTGTATGCGCTGCTGGCCCGTTACACGAACTTGGAGTTCTTTCACTGGATCTATTCCGGCAAGGCCATCGTCATGGCGATGATCGGCGGCGTCGGTTCGCTGGTCGGGCCGTTCATCGGCACCGCCTTCTACATGTTGTCGACCGAGTATCTGTCGCGCTACTTCCAGCAATTCATCATCGTGTTCGGGTTCATCCTGCTGCTGGTCATCCGCTACGCGCCGGACGGCATCTGGGGCATGGTGTTGCGCGGCGTCAGGGAATTGGGACGTAATGGGCAGGCTTCGAAATCTTGAACCGATGCAGGTCCTGGGCCTGCTGGGCGCGCTGTTCTTTCTGACGGCGCCTTACGCGCTGCCGCTGGTGGTTCCTGACTTCTGGGTCAACATCACGGCCGAGATCATGATTTGGGCCCTGTTCGCGGCCAGCGTCAACCTGCTGTTCGGGTACACCGGGCTGCTGTCGTTCGGCCAGGCGCTATATTTCGGCATGGGCGCCTATGGGGTCGCGCTGTCGATCGAGTTTTTCCACTTCTCGTTCTGGCCGGCGGCGCTGACCGGCATCGCGGTGGCGACGCTGAGCGCCTTCATCACCGGCATCTTCGCGGCTCGCCTGACGTGGCATTACTTCGCCATCATCACCATCGTGTTCTCGTTGATCTTCTTCTTCTTCGCCGTCGGCTGGAAGGACGTTACCGGCGGCGACGACGGGATGCCGTTCACCATACCGCCAGTGCTGAAGGTCGGCGGCCTCGAGTTGAGCCTGCTCGACCTAACGTTCCAGTATTATTTCATCCTGGCGGTCGTCGGCGCCTGCTTCGGGATGATGCATCTGCTCCTGAGAAGCCCGCTCGGCTACGCCTTCATCGCGGTGCGCGAGAATACGGCCAGGGCCGGTCTCGTCGGCTACAACGCCTATATGGTGCGGCTGTTATCGTTCGTCTTCTCGGGCTTCTTCGCCGGCGTCTCGGGAGTGCTGTTCGCGCTGTTCTCGCGCTACGCGTCGGCGCATTTCCTGTTCTGGACGGTGTCGGGCGAGGGCGTGGTGTGGGCCATCGTTGGCGGCGCCGGCACGCTGTTCGGCCCGGTCCTCGGCACCGCGTTCCTGATCGTTATCCGCGAAGAACTGAGCGCCTATTGGGAGCACTACCTGCTGGTCGTCGGCGTCATTGTCATCCTGTTCGTGACCTATGCGCCGGACGGCATCATGGGGCTCTTGAAAAAAGCCATCGCCCGCTACGCGCGGCCGGCGGCCGGTGATGGAAAGGGGGCCAGGCCATGACCGGGCCGGTGCTCGAGACCCAGGGCCTGACCAAGAGCTTCGGTGGCCTGGTCGCCGTCGACCATGTCGACTTCACGCTGCCGGGCGGCGGACTGCACGCCATCATCGGTCCCAACGGCGCCGGCAAGACGACGTTCTTCAATCTGATCTCGGGATTCCTGCCGGCGACCTCCGGGCGGGTGGTGTTCAACGGCCAGGACATCATCGGCAAAAGGCCGCATGAGATCAGCCGCCTCGGCATCGCCCGCACGCTGCAGATCAAGAGCGTCTTCAACGGGCTTACCGTCATCGACAACGTTTGGATCGCGGCCAAGGGCCAGTCCCGCTTCCTGCACCCGTTCCGTCCCGCCTCCAGCTATACCGACGTCGCCCGCGAGGCCGAAGCATTGCTCGACGACATCGGACTCGCCGGCCATCGCGACGAGATCGCCGGCAACCTATCGTACGGCGACATCGCGCTCCTCGAGATCGCCATCGCGTTGGCGACCAAGCCCAAGCTGCTGCTGCTCGACGAGCCGGTGTCGGGCATGAGCCCAAACGAGACCCAGCGCACGGTCGAGATCATCAAGAACGTCTCCAAGCGGCTCGACGTCATCCTCATCGAGCACGACATGGAGGTGGTGTTCGGCGTCGCCGACGTAATCACGGTGATGACACAGGGCGCGATCCTGTGCCAGGGATCGCCGGATGCCGTGGCCAAGGATACGCGCGTCCAGGAAGCGTATCTGGGCACGCCCGAAGACGAGGAGACGGCCGGTGCTTAAGCTCGAGGGGCTGCACACTCATTACGGCAAGAGCCACGTGCTGCGGGGCGTCGACCTCGAAGTGAAGGACGGCGAGGCGGTGGCGCTGTTGGGGCGAAACGGCGTCGGCAAGACGACGACGCTGCGCAGCATTATGGGCCTGACCAAGCCCTCGGGCGGCGCCGTTACCTTCGCCGGCACCCGGCTCGACCGCATCCAGCCGCACCTGATCTCCGGCCTCGGCCTCGGCTACGTGCCGCAGGGGCGGCGCATCTTCCCCAACCTCAGCGTGCTGGAGAATCTGTGCATCGGGCTCGCCCGGCCGCCGAGCAAAGCGACCCTCGACGAGATCTACGCCCAGTTCTCGATCCTCGAGGAGCGCGCCGACCAGTCGGGCGGCACGCTGTCGGGTGGCGAGCAGCAGATGTTGGCGATCGCGCGTTGCCTGATCATGAAGCCGAAGATGCTGCTGTTGGACGAACCCACCGAAGGCATCATGCCGAAGATGGTGGCGACGCTGAAGCACAAGATCCGCGCCGTCAACGAGGCCGGCATATCCATCCTGCTGGTCGAGCAAAACTTCGTGATGGCCTTAGCCCTCTGCCCGCGTATCTACATCATGGAAAAGGGTGTAATATGCTACCAGGGCACGGCCCAAGAACTCCACGACAACTCCGACATCGCGCACCGCTTTTTGGGCGTTGCTGTCGACAACCGTTGAAAGTTTGATTTTTACAGGGAGAAGAACCATGAAGAAGAAGACGTCACGGCGAAGTTTCATGAAAATGGTGTTGGCGGGCGGCGTGCTGGGTCAGGGGCTGAACCTGACGCTGGCCCGCGACTTGTTCGCCAAGCCGACGGGTGCGCCGATCATCATCGGCCACCAGTGCGACCTCACGGGCGGCATCTCGTCGTGGGGCTACTGGCTCGACAAGGCGGCCAAGGCGGCGTGCGACCACCTGAACGCCAACAACGGCATCGCCGGCCGGCCGGTCGAATACGTGGTCGAAGACACCGAGACCAACCCGCCCACCGGGGCCCGCAAGTTCCGCTCGCTGGTGCAGCGCTCGAAGGCCGATTTCGTCATCGGCTCGGTGCACTCCGGCGTCAATCTCGCCACGGTGCCAATCGCCAAGGAGCTGAAGACCATCTACATCCCGCAGGGCATGGCCAACGAGATGACCGGCGCCAAGGGCAACCGCTACACCTTCCGCGTCGGCAGCGACACCTATTCGCAGGCCGCCGCCGGTGCCGCCTGGGCGCTCAAGAACCTGGGCAAGAAGTGGAGCTTCATCTTCGCCGATTACGGCTGGGGCTGGAGCCACTTCAAGGAGCACGAGGCGGTGCTGAAGGGCCTCGGCGGCGCGAAGATCAACGCGCCGATCGCCGTGCCGCTGGATGCCAAGGACCTGCTGCCGTATCTGGCCAAGGTGGAGAAGGATACCGAACAGCTCTACTCAATATTCTTCGGCTCGCAATCGGTGGCCTACTACACCCAGTCGAAGTCGCTCGGCATGGATAAGCGAATGAACCGCTATTCGGTCCTGTGCACCCACGAATCCATCTCGCCGAAGGAGATGGCGGGCGCCTCGGAAGGCATCTTCCTCCTCGAGTACCACCCGCGCATGCTCAAGTACAAGGATACGCCACACAACAAGAAGGTCCGCGCGCTGATGAAGGTGGATCCGGTGGACGCCCGCGAGGACGGATCCAACCGCATTCTCGCCAGCAGCCACTACTGGGCGACCTGGGAGAGCGTCTTCTTCATCCAGAAGGCGATCGAGAAGTCGGGCTGGAACGCCAAGAAGGACACGCCCGAGTTCATCAAGGCGCTCGAGGGCATGCAAGTGGAGGAATCCTTCGAGCACCCGCAGGGCAACAAGGTCATGCGGGCCAAGGACCACAAGGCGGTGATCGACTTCTACATGAGTCGGATCGAGAACGGTGAAATCCACGTCAAGCACAACATTCCGGCGGCCGACGTGGAAAGCCGCTTCCCGCCACAGTTCGACTTCACCAAGGAGTCGTTCTAAAGGAGCAAGCTTCCCGGGGCGGTAGGCGTGTCGCCGCCCCGGGGGTCTTTCTAGTTTCGATCACTGGAACGAGGGGTATTTCGATGCAGACTTATCCCGTCTACAAGGTGGCGGCCGCCCACGTGGCGCCGGTGTTCCTCGACACCCCGGCCACGGTGGAGAAGGCGTGCGCGCTGATCGCCGAAGCCGCCCGGAACGGCGCCCGACTGATCGCCTTTCCGGAAACCTACGTGCCGGCGTTTCCGGTGTGGGCGGCGCTGCGGGCGCCGATTTACAACCACGATTTGTTCAAGCGGCTGGCAGCGAGCGCGGTTCGGGTGCCGGGTCCGGAGGTGGCGAAGATCTCGGCCGCCGCCAAGAAGGCCGGCATCTTTGTCTCCATCGGCATCAACGAGGGCACGGCGGCGAGCGTCGGCTGCATATGGAATTCGAACATCTTGATCGGCGACGACGGCGCCATCCTCAACCACCACCGCAAGATCGTCCCGACGTACTTCGAGAAGCTCATCTGGGCCAACGGCGACGGCGCCGGCCTGCGCGTCGTCGATACGGCCCTCGGGCGCATCGGCGCGCTGATTTGCGGCGAGAACACCAACCCGCTCGCCCGCTTCACCCTGATGGCCGAGGGCGAGCAACTGCACATCTCCAGCTACCCGCCGGTGTGGCCGACCCGCGATCCGAAGGGCGGCGGCAACTACGACCTCGCCGCCGCCATCCGCGTGCGCGCAGGCGCCCATTCGTTCGAGGCCAAGTGCTTCACCATCGTTGCCTCGGGCTTCATGGACAAGGCGATGCGCGACCAGCTCGCAGGGCTCGACAAGGAGGCCGGAAGGATCCTGGATAACAGTCCGCACGGCGTCTCCATGGTGCTGGCGCCCGACGCCTTGATCGTCGGCGACACCATCAGCGGCGAGGAGGGTATACTTTACGCCCAAATCGACCTCGAGGCCTGCGTCGAACCGAAACAGTTCCACGACGTCGTCGGCTACTACAACCGCTTCGACATTTTCAAGCTCACCGTCGACCGTTCGCGCAATCGGCCGGTGACATTCGCCGCCGAAGACGTGATCGGCGAAGCCGCCGCCACGTCGACGGCGGGCGAAGGCCGCGGCCGCCGCGGCCCGACGAAGCTGGAGATCGCGGGATGATGCGCGCCGCCGTGCAAAAAGCCGCAACCGCCGCCGCGCCGGGCGCGGTGTTGCCCGCCCGCGCGTTGTGGGTCGGCGGCATGGTGGCGCTGGTGCTGGCCCTGCCGCCGCTGATCTACGCGGTGCTGGCCTGGCGACAGGCCGGCTTCCTCAACGTCAGTGGGTTCATCCCCTACGAGGAACTGATGGGCGCCATCGAATCCGGCGAGCCCGGGCTGGTGCTGCTGTCGTCGCTGGTGTCGGTGAACATGACCAGCGGAGACATCCTCGCCAATATGTACCAGTTGACGGTCGAGCAGCTGCTGTTGTCGGCGGCGTTAGGGGCGGCGGTCGGGCTCACCATCGACGCCCAGGTCCGGCTCAGCAAGGCGTGCGCGCCGGGCGCCGTCGGCGGCTCGGCGGCGGCGGCCGGCTCCGGCCTCGCCGCCACGGTGGCGGCATCGTCGACCGGCATCCTCGGCTGCTGCGGCTCGGGGCTGGCCGGCGGCGTGTTGGCGCTCGCCGGCATCACCGGCGGCACCGCCGCCCAAATCGCCGAGTATTCGCATTTCGTGCAGCTGGCGCTGATCGCGCTGTTCGCGCTCGCCTACGTGCGCTTCGCCCGCCGCCTGAAGGCACTCGCCGGCACGACTTGACCGGCCAACCCGGCGGCGCTGCATGGCTGCCGGACTTACCGACCGAGCTGGGCGTAGACGGCGTCGGCCAGCTTCAACAGTTCCGGGCGCGTCATCTTGCCGGCGAGCGCGTAGCCGAGCGGCCCGTCGATCCAGTAAAAGACGGCGACGCCTTTCTCCTCGGCGTATCGGAACGCGGTCTTTCCGCGCTGCGCCGGATCGGTGACCACGTAGAGCGTCAGGCGGCGGCCGCCCTTGTCTTCGTACATGAACTGGGCCGCCGGCCCGTCCGTCGCCGATAGCAGCCGGCCGCCGACCAGCAGATAGCCGACGTCGGCCAAGCGCGGCGCTTTCAGCGGCGCGCCGAGCACGTTCGACAGCCACCGCACGAGATGCGCCTCCTGGTCGGCTCGCACCTCGACCGGGTGCAGCTTCTGCGGCGTGAACACGGCATGGGCGACCACGGCCTGGTGGACCACCGCGGTGCCGGGCGCGGCCGCCGGCGTGAGCATCCCGCCGGCCTGCCAGCCGAGGGCGCCGCCGGCGACCAGCAGTACCGTCGCCGCGGCGGCCCAACGCGCATGCAGCGTCCGGCGGCTCGCCGTCGGCAACCCGAGTTGCCGCGGCAACGGCTCCTTGAGGATCGGGTCGAACGCGGCCTTGAGCGCTGTCTTCTGCGCCCGATAGGCGGCGACGCGGGCGGCCGCCTCGGGGTTTTCGGTAAGGTACGCCGCCACCTCGCGCTGCCGGGCCTCGTCGAGCTGGCCGTCGACGAAGGCATGCAGGTCCATCTCGCTCACGGGTTCGGAAGGTCTGGTCATCGCTTTCGTCCCAGTTGGCTGTCGCGGGTTTCGTTGCCGGGATTATCGACGGGATTCACCATCATCTCCCGCAGCCGCTCGCGTCCGCGGTGGATCCGCGACATCAGCGTGCCGACGGGGATGTCGAGGACGGCAGCCGCCTCCCCATAGCTCATCTCCTCGACCGAGATCAGCAGAATCGCGGCGCGTTGTGGCTCCGGCAGGCGGCCGAACGCCTGCCACAGGTCGCGGACGTTCAATTCGTCCTCCTGCGTCGGCCGCACCGGCAAATCCGCCGCCGCGGCGTCGAACGACCCCGGCTGGCTGTTGCGCCGGCGGGCGGCGTTGATGTGCAGGTTGTGCAGGATGGTGAACAGCCAGCCGCGGATGTTGGTGCCGGCCCGCCACAGATGCATCCGGCTCCACGCCCGCTCCAGGCAGTCCTGCACCAGATCATCAGCCTGCTCGCGATCCCCCACCAGCGCCCGCGCGTAGCGGCGCAAGTGGGGGATCTGATCGACGATCAACTGACGTACCTCCGGCATCGGCCGAGCATAGCGCAAATTCGCCCCGTCTGGGGCGGCGCTTTGCCCGGTGACGCCGGCAAAGGGCTACTTGCCGATGAGCTTCAGCGCCTCGGCCAGCTTTTCGACGGATTCCTTGTGCTTGCCGGCCTTGTGCAGTGCTTCGCCTTCGGCGCGCAGCGCCTTGACCTTGTCCATCATGTTGCCGCCCTTGCCCGCGGCCAGGGCCGCGTCGATGGACTTCATGTCCTTCGGGCATTGAGAGGCGAACGCTGGCGTCGCCATCAGGGCGAGTACGGCGGCGGCGGTAAGAATGCGCTTGATCATGGGTTTCTCCTTGGTTTCAGAACGGTGTTTGGTGACTTGGGGACGAGTCTCCCCCCATTTCCATAAACACCGCCTAGCCAGGATTATTCCTCGGTATATTCCCTTATCAGCGCTCGTCGATCGGCACGTATTTCCTGGGTTCCGGCCCGGTGTACTTGAGCAGCGGCCGGATCAGGATGTTGTTCTGCATCTGCTCGAGGGCTTGCACCGTCCACCCCGGCACCCGGCCGACGGCGAAGATCGGCACGAACAGGTCGCTCGGGATGCCGTGCAGGTAATAGATGACGCCGGAATAGAAATCGACGTTGACGTTGACGCCGTGCCGCGCATAAGGCGCCATCGCCGCGACGACCGCCTGCAGAATCTCGTACCACTGCGGCTCGCCCATTTCCTTCGACAGCCGCTCGACACCGTCGCGCATGTGCCGGGCCCGTGGGTCCTCGGCGCGGTAAACCCGGTGCCCGAAGCCGGTCACCGGCTGGCGGTTCCTGCGTTTCGCCGCCACGTAGTCGGCGGCCTTCGCCGCCTCGCCGATCTCCTTCGCCATCCTCATCACGTCCTCCGCGGCGCCGCCGTGCGCCGGGCCGGACAGCGCCGCGATGGCGGCGGTGACGGCGGCATGCAAGGTTGCCTCGGTGCTAATGACGACGCGGGCGGTGAACGACGACGCGTTGGAGCCGTGCTCGGCGTGCAGCACGAAGTCGGTGTCCATCAGCTTCGCCGCGTCGGCCGACGGCTTCTCGCCCTTCAGCATCCATAGGAAATTGGCGGCGTTGCCCAATCGCGCGTCCGGCATGACCGGCTTCCTGCCGTTGCGGATGTGGTGATGGGCGGTGACGATCATCGGCACTTGCGACGTCAGCCGGATGCCCTTGCGGAGCGTCGCCTCGGGCGATATGTCTTGGGCGTCCGGATCGAAGGCGGCAAGCGCCGACACCGCGGTCCTAAGCGCGTCCATCGGGTGTGCCGCCTTCACCGTCTCGATCAGGCCGTAGATCTGCTCGGGGAGGCGGCGCCCGGCCTTCATCTCGGCGTCGAAGGCTGCGAGCTCGGCGCGGGTCGGCAGCGCGCCCCTGAGCAGCAAATACGACGTCTCCTCGAACGTCGAATGCTTGGCGAGGTCGTGGATCGAGTAGCCGCGATACCTGAGGTCGCCGGCGCGGCCGTCGATGAAGGTGGTCGGCGATCGCTCGAAATAGACGCCCTTCAATCCGCGGTGGATCTTATCCTCGGCCTCGTCGTCGCTCATCGCTCTCCCCGTTCGCGGATCGCCGCCGTCATCGTGCCCAAGCGGGCCAGCGTTTACAAGCGCCGGAGGCGGTTCTAGGGTGGCTGCCGTCGGGCGCAGGGACGTGGACTCGGGCATGGACGTTATCCGGACCTTCATCGCCGCGGCGAAGAGGAAACCGCGCACGGTGGCGCTGCCGGAAGGCGCCGAGCCGCGCATCCTCGCCGCCGCGCGCCGGCTGGCCGACGAACGTATCGCCCGGCCGCTGCTGATCGGCCCCGCCGACGCGATCAAGGCGGCAGCCAAGACGGCCGGAGTCGATCTCGCCGGCATCGCCACCATCGACCCTGGCGCCAGCGGCGAGCTCGACCGTTTCGCCGCCGCCTACGCCAAGGCCCGCGGCACCGTCGAGCCGAAGGTCGCTCGCCGCCTGGTCAGGAAGCCGCTCTACTTCGCCGGCATGATGGTCAGGGAAGGCGACGCCGACGCGGTCGTCGGCGGCGCCGACAACCCGACGCGGCGAGTGATCGAAGCCGGGCTGCTGACCGTCGGCCTGGCGCCCGGCATCAAGACGCCGTCGAGCCTATTCCTGATGACGGCGCCGGACTTTTTGGGCCGCGGTCCGCGCACGTTCGTGTTCGCCGACTGCGCCGTCAACGTCGAGCCGGACGCCGTGGCGCTGGCCGATATCGCGCTGGCGTCCGCCGCCAGCGCGGAAAAGCTACTCCGCGAGCAGCCGCGGGTGGCAATGCTGTCGTTCTCGACCCACGGCAGCGCCCGCCACAAGCGGATCGACAAGGTGATCGAGGCACTGGCCATTGCCAGGAAACGGGCGCCGGACCTATTGATCGACGGCGAGCTGCAGGTCGACAGCGCCCTGATCCCGGCGGTGGCAAAGAAGAAGCTGAAGGGCAAGAGCGCCGTCGCCGGGCGCGCCAACGTGCTGGTGTTTCCGGACCTCGATTCCGGCAACATCGGCTACAAACTGGCGCAATACCTCGGCGGCGCCCAGGCGGTGGGGCCGATCCTGCAGGGGTTCGCCAAGCCGGTCGCCGATCTGTCGCGCGGCGCCAGCGCCGACGACATCGTCGCCACCTGCGCCGTGGCGTTCGCTCTCGCTTGAGCGCCGTTCGACGGCGCCGTCAAAGGATCAAACCGGCTGTTGCGGCCTCATGTCGCGCCGGTCGATTCCGGCGACCTTGACCGGTGCCTTCATCGCATCGCGCCGGAAGGGCTCACCGAGCTCCTGATTGAGGATGACTTCGATGAACGTCGTCACGTCCTTGTCCTGGGCGCCGCAGGCTTCCTTCAGCGCCGAGGTGAGTTCGGCCTGGATGGTCACGACAACGCCTTTCAGCCCGCATCCCTCGGCGACCTTGGCGAAGCTCAGATTCGGGTTCAGCTCGGTGCCGACGAAATTGTTGTCATACCAGAGGATGGTATTGCGCTTTTCCGCGCCCCATTGATAGTTGCGGAAGATGACCATGGTGATGGCCGGCCATTCCTTGCGGCCGCACGAGGTCATCTCGTTCATGCTGATGCCGAAGGCGCCGTCGCCCGCGAAGCCGACGACGGGCACATCCGGACAACCGATCTTGGCGCCAAGAATGGACGG
>DASWGT010000087.1:0-2382 GCA_036393575.1 Rhodospirillales bacterium
ATCGTCTGCGACTTGCGGATGCCAGATATCGACGGCCCGGCCCTGTTTCGCTGGATGGAAGCCCACCATCCTGATCTGGCGAGCCGCACCTTGTTCGTGACCGGCGACGCACTTGGCCCCGCCGCCGGCCGGTTTCTCGCCAGCAGCCGGCGGCCGGTGCTCGAAAAGCCGTTCCCGCCGGCGCATCTGGTGCGGCTTGTAACGGAACTTCCGTTGCGCGGCTAAAGCGCCCTTCCTGAAACAAATGAAACAAAAAAGGCCGGCGGGCGAAATAAGCGCGAAGCATCGCCGCGCGATGGTGCGCCATCGTCGCTGACACGACGATGAACCCCGGCGGGTTCAACCATGACCCGCCTACCCAAACCCCGATCGTGGCCGGTTCGCCGGCACGACGAAACAGACCAAGGAGAGAAATGCCATGACCTTCAAGACCAACATTGTCAGGAAGCTCGCGCCGTTCGTGGCGACCGCTGTCCTCCTCGTCGGCGCCGGCGCCGGCGCCGCCGCCCAGACCCACAAGGCCCCCACCGGCCCGCAGGCCGGCGACTGCAAGCGGACGATCGAAGCGGCGTACGGCGCTTCGCCGGTCCATGCCCAGATCCAGTGGACCAACGCCGTCGCCGCCAAGTTCGGCGACAACTGGGCGAATTGGCCGGCCGCGCAGGCCGCCGTCGTCAGCCCGATCGGCCAGCAGCCGCTTCCGTTCCTGGCCATGGGCAAGCCGTGCTACATCCCCGCGGCCGGCTAGCATTTGCTTCCGATGCTTTCGCCGGAATGTGGAAGGGCGTCCCCTCGGGGGCGCCCTTTCCTCATCGTGCTGTGGCGCCGACCCGGAACCATACGAACGGCCCCGGCGGCATCGGTGTGTTGTCATTGCCAAGCCCGGCAAGTACGTCGTCCCGTAGTCCGCGCGGGAGTTGCCGATCGTGAAGGGGGAGCCTGTCGGCTCCCTTTTTCGTTGGGGATGGTCGGTCTGGCGCCCCTCGCCAACGTCGTCCGGAACAAAAGCGCTGCTGTCATCCATATGCATGACATCCGGCCCGTCCGGGCGGCCTAGGTTCACCGCGCTTGAAGCCCTCGGGAGTCGGCCTCGCTCGTCGTCCTCTGGTGCCTTCAGGCGTTCCGGTCCCGCCACAGGACGCCCTCAACGAGGAATGCTCGCGATGTCCATCCTTCACAAACTCGCGCCGCCCGTGGCCGCTTCCGTCCTTCTCATAGGCGTCATCGCTGGCGCCACCGCGACACATGCCAGCCGCCAGGTCGCAACCGGCCCACAGCCGGGCGTCTGCAAGGGAACGGCCGAACAATGGACGTTCCCGCAGGGGGCCCCACCCAATAGTACCGGACGCCCGTCGTCTTGATATGGTCACTCCGCCGCGTCGCCGGCGCTTGCCGCGCGACCGCTCGTTTTCACGATGAAGACCACAAGTGAGGAAAAGCCATGACGAGTCGGGATGACGATACCCGCGCCATCATGAAGCTTCTGGCCGACGAAAGCGCGGCCTTCTGGAACAAGGATTTTGACGCCTGGGCGCGCTGCTGGGTGCACGCGCCTTACGTCCGCCGCATGGGCTGGTGGTCCCTAGGCGGCGTCACGTACAGGCGCGGTTGGGATGAAGTCAGCACGCGCGCCCGGCAGCAATTCGTTGAGAACCCGAATACCAATCCGACTGCCGCCGAGTTGCGTCGCGACGACATGAATCTCCGCATCGGCGCGGACATGGCGTGGGTTACCTACGACCAGTATGCCCCCGACACCGGCGAGGCGGTGTTCGATATGCCCGGTCTGTCGCGCGAGACGAAGATCCTCGAAAAGCACGATGGCGAATGGAAGCTCGTTTACGTCGGATACCTGCACCGTACGGCGCATCAGGTGGCCTCGGCCGTCATCCAGGTGGACGGCGACGGCAAGGTGGCCTGGAAGAATGCGGCCGCCGACAGTCTGCTCCGCGAGGGTTGCGGCCTCGCCGTTCATGGCGGGCGGCTTCGCGCCCTCGACAGGGCAGGGGACAAGCGGCTTCAGCCGGCCTTTCGATGGGCGGCGAATCTTGACGTCGGTCTCGACACGCGCCGCGGCACATTGCCCATCGTCATCGAAGGCGGCCGTGGCGTCCCGGCCGTCGTCTGCTGGATCATAGCCGACAGCGGTATGATCTTCGTGTCGATCAACGACGAGCAGCTTGCCGGCGAGCGCCTGGAGGCGGCGGCGGTGATCTACGGCATATCCGGATCGCAGGGGCGCCTTGCCGAACTGATTGTCGCCGGCCTCGATCTTCGTCAGGCGGCCGAACGGCTCCGCGTCAGCGTCAACACCGCCCGCACCCACCTCCAGCGCATGTTCGAGAAAACCGGCGTGCGCAGCCAGCCGGCGCTGGTCAGGGC
>DASWGT010000088.1:0-3739 GCA_036393575.1 Rhodospirillales bacterium
GGGTGGGAGGTAGTTTTCCTTCAACGTTCGCGGCGATGAATTCGATGGCTTTGCGCCTCCGTTACGCTGCTTCGGCCTGCCGGGCCGCCTCGCCGACAGCCTTGGCGCCGGACCGGCGGCGTTCGGGGCCGGCGAACGACAGCGCATGGCGGCGGCGGCACGGACCGGTGTAAGCCTTGCTGCGGATGAATGGCCGCGCGTTCTCGATCGCATTGACGATGCGCGTGTAGAGCAGGCTCGGGGACACCGGCTTCACTAGGTATTCGGTCATGCCGGCGTCGAGCGCCTGGAACACGCGCTGGGTCTCGCCGTAGGCGGTGACCATGATGATCGGCGCCTGCGGAAACAGGCTTTCCTTGCCGGTGCGGATGCGCCTGACTAGGGCGAGGCCGTCGAACTCGGGACACCAGTCGACCAGCACCAGGTCGGGAACGAGGCGGTTGAATTCCCGGAAGCCCTCGTCAACGCTGTCGGCCTCGACGATATGGCCGACGCCGAACTCGCGCAAAATCTGGCGCAACAGCTCCCGCATCGGCGGCTGTCTGTCGACGATCAGCACCTTCAGCTTGCTGAGGTCATAGCTTTGCACGAAGCCCGTCCTCCGCCCGGACGCGCCGGCGGAAAGTCGCGCGGCGCTTGATCGTCACCCTAGGGGACCGGTGTGAAGGGCCGTTGAACGCCGTGTTACAGCCGTGTAAACGGCTGTTAAGCCATTGATTTCAAGTTGGAATTGCGGGCTAGCAAACGAGGCGGCACCCGGCGCCACAGCCGGGTCACCGCCCCGTTGGAATGCCGTCGCCCTATCGCCGCTAGAAGATGCCGCAGGCGATGCGGCCGCCGCCGCCGCCGAGCGCCGCCGGCTGGTCGGAGTAGTTGTCGCCGCCGGCGTGGATCACCAGCGCGCGCTTCTTGAGGTCCGCGACCTTGAGGCGCGGCGCCATCAGCGTGCCCTTGGTCGAGCCGTCTGCCGCGACCTTCAGCGCCGGCAGGTCGCCGAGGTGGCCCTTGCCGGCCGGACCCTCGCGCTTGCCGGCCTTGTCCGGGTCGTAATGGCCGCCGGCACCGAGGCCGGGCACCATCTTGCCGTCCGCGGCCTTGGCCGGGTTGCAGCTGCGCTTCTCGTGGACGTGGAAGCCGTGGTCGCCGGCCGGCAGCCCCTTCAGCCGCGGCTTGACGGCGAGGCCCTTGTCGGTGTCGACGAAATACACCTTGCCGACCAAGTCGCCCATGCCCTTGTCGTCGATCTTGTGGACCTTGACGGAAACCTCGGCCGCCGCCGCCGGCAATGCGAACGCCGCCGCCAGCGCTGCGGCGAGGAAAAGCTTGCTGTTCATGAAATAACCTCCACCCCTGGGATGCGATCTCGGGCGGAAGCGTTTGCACGCCTGACTTCGCAAGGGAGCGACGGCGCCGCGCGCGAATCGCGCGCAATGGTTTGGCCAACACCCCCCGGATATCCTCCCGATTGAAGCCATTCTAACCCCGGCCCGGCGCCCCGGATAGGGGGATCGTGCGGCGGCCGCCCCCGATGCGCCAAGGGAGGCGCGAAGGCGGGAAAGACCGAGGGGGCGCCCGGGTTTCCCCGAACGCCCCCTCAGGAAGGAGTCAGCAACAGGCCTTGTCGGCTGATCCTTCAACGGTGTCCGACCGCCGGCGCCGCCCGGCGGGCGGTGCAAACCGGCAAGTCCGCCCGCCGCCCGCAAGGCGCGGGCTTAGGCCGCGAAATCGGCTTGGAACCTCCCATTCGGGGGGACGGAGGCGCTCAAAAAGGCGGGTTCGCCCAATCCTTGGGAACCGTCCCCGGCACCACCCTACTTTACCGCCGTCTTTCTCGACCGCAATGGCAAAATCCCGCGGCCGGGAAAGTCGCGGCCGGCCGCGGGTTCCGGCCAGGCGGCAACGGCCGGGGGCGGGTCAGTTGTTCCTGGCCCCCTCGTTGACCCAGCGCCGTAACACGTCGATCTCATGGGTGCTCAGCGGCGGCTGGTTGTGCGGCATGCGGATGCCCTTCGCCGCCCGGCCCTCGACCAGGACGTTGAGGTTGCTGACGAAGGCGTCGCCGGGCACGACGACCGGCCCGTGCTTGGTGCCCTTCATCAAACTCGCGTAGGTCCTGAGGTCGAGGCCGCTTTTTTCGAAGCCGTCGCCGCCGGGCCGATGGCAGGCGAGGCAGCGATTGTCGATGATGACGAGCACGTGGTTCTTGAAACTGACCGGGTCCGCCGCCGCGGCGGCCGAAGGCGATGCCGACGCCGCCACCGCGGCGAGGCACAGTCCGGCGACGCGGGTGCCGAAGCCGGTTCGGGTGTCCTTACCCATGGCGCAACCTCCTTTGCTGGTGCGCGCTTGACGAGGCGACGTCGCTCCTCGACATGCCGGCCGTTGATTTGAAGCGGCATGGTAGCACCGGCTGCGCAGGGGCCATCTGACCTGGGTCAAGCGGCGGGCTGAAAACGGCCAAATTCCGGGGCCGGCGAGGGCCGCCGCGGGGGCGCCCCGGATCGACCCGGAGCGCCCCCCAGGACGCCTGCCTGGGCGGCCGCGTCGGCTATTCCTTCAGGAACGCCTCGATGGCCTCGAAGAACGGCACCCGGTTCTTCTCGAACAGCACGAAGTGGGTGGCGTCCTTGATCAGCACGCTCTTCTTCTTGGGCGCGTTGGAGAGATCGCGCATCAGCCCCTCGCGGTCCTCCGGGAACGACCAGGTGTCGTATTCGCCGGCGATCACCAGGGTCGGGGAGTAGATGCTCGACGCATTCCACATGCGCCGTCCGGTCGCCTGCTGGAAGGTGTCCTCGAGCACGCCGTTGGGGGCGCGCAGGCTCGGCGGGTTGCGGCTGCCGCTGGTTGGGTCGGTGGCCAGCGCCGCGACGCTGAAGGCGTGCGCGGCCGCCTTGTCGCGATAGCTGTCCTTGTCGTCGACCGGGATCTCGCCTTCCCAGCGCTTGTCGTTGGCGGCCTCCGAGCCGAGCCGGTAGGCGCCGACGCCGTAGTTGAACTCGAACGGCTTGCGCTTGTTCTGCAGTCCCGAGCCCGGCCCCAGGTTGGTGTGCTGGGTGAAGGCGTAGGCCGGCGCGAACATCACCAGCCTGCTCACCTTGTCCGAGTGCAGCGACGCGTAGTAGCCGCCGAGCATGGCGCCCCACGACCAGCCGATCAGGTTGACCGATTTCACTTTGCGCTTCTTGATGATGTCGTCGACGGCGGCGCCGATGTCGCGGATGGCGAGGTACGACCGGGTCACCGGCTTGTTGTCCTTGGCCGGCTGGTCCATCGACTTCTCGCGGGTCGAGAAGCCGTAGTTGCGATAATCGACCATGTAGACGACGAAGCCCTGCTTCACCAGCCGGTCGGCCCACGAATAATCCTTGAACTGAAGGTCGAAGTCGGGCGTCGAGGGATACGTCGCGCCGTGCAGGAACAGCACGACGTTGTCGTTGGTGAAGGTGGTGTTGCCGGCCTGCATCTTCTCGCGCACGAACAGCTTGATGCCCGGATCCACGGCGTCGATCATGTAGTCGTTCTTGACGATCTTGGCGTCGGCCGCGGCCGTCTCGGCCGGGGCCATCCCTGCCGCCGCCGCCAGCAGGGCGGCCAAGGCCAGGAATTTCGCCCGCCGCCATAGGGCGGGGGCGTTGAACAGAATCATCTGGGTCCTCCCCAATCGGAAACGAGTTTATGGAATGAGGGCGCGAGCGCCCTCGCCGGGAATTCGTCCCGGTCGCGGTCACTCTACGCC
>DASWGT010000089.1:0-6108 GCA_036393575.1 Rhodospirillales bacterium
CTTCCACGCGCTCGCGGGCACTGCTCCTACCTATGGACGGGCTTCATCTGGACGCGCTTCATCGCCCCCGGGCAGATACCGCCCGCCCTCGGCCGCCGCCGGCCCGACGCCCGTTCCTTTCGCCCTACCGGCAGACCAGCACCGGGATCTTCGACTGGATCAGCACCTTCTGGGTCTCGCTGCCGAGCAGCACGCCCTTGAGGCCGCGGCGGCCGCGCGACGCCATGACGATCAGGTCGCACTTCTTCTTCCGGGCAACCTCCAGGATCACGTCGGCCGGGAAATCGCTGGTCGCCTGGATGCCTTCGTAGCGCACCCCGGCTTTTTTCGCCGCCCGCGCGATGACGCCGAGGTATCGCGCCGCGTTGTCGCGGATCATCCTGGCGTTCTGCTCGGGCGTCCCGTAGCCGACCGGCAGGTGGTCCCGATACACCAGCGGCGTCGCCGGCGGCGCCGCGAACACGCCGGTGACCCGGGCGCCGAGCGATTTGGCCAGCTTCACACCAAGCGCGATCGCCTGGCGCGACAGCGCCGAGCCGTCGGTGGGAATGAGGATGTTCTTGAACATATCGTCTCCTTATCCGTCGAACTTTTCCGTCAACATTGCGCAAGCCGGGCGCCCGCCGGGTTGCCCGCCGCCTCACTTGGCGTAGGGCAGCACCCAGATCAGCATGCCGAGCACGTAGCAGGTGAACGACGCCACCAGCGTGAACGGCACGCTCCACGACAAAAACTCGCGCAGCGACACCTTGCGGCCTTCCTCCTTCTCGCTGATCGAGAGCGCGACGTAGAGCGCCGGCGCGCCGGCGATGGTCAGGTTGCTGCCGAGTGTGCCCGACCACACCAGCATCCACCACAGCGGCCACGTCGGCACGCCGGCGCCGCCGAGGTCGCGGATGGTGTAGAGGAAGGTCAGGATGTAGGCGTCGTGCTCGACCAGGCCGACGATCGGGATGGTGACCCAGTAGAGCAGCGTCGCGCCGAGGGTCAGGTTGGCGGCGAACAGCGGCTTCAGCGATTCCGCGAACAGCTCGAGGATGTGGGTCTTCTCCAGCGCGCCGACGAGGGCGAACAGCGCGATGTAGAAAAAGATGGCGCGCCAGTCGAGCCCCTGGACGATTTCCTCGAACTTCGGCGCCTGCAGCCGCTCGCCCATGGCCTCGACGATCAGCACCAGGGCGATGGCGCCGGTCATCGAGATGAAGCCGAGCTTGACGTCGAGCACTTCGCGGAACGCCATGCCGACGACGGTCAACAGGAACATGCCGACCGCGATGGTTGCGAACAGCGGGTCGGGGATTTTCGCCTCGATGCCCGCCTCGGCCACCGACTTCCGGCTGCCGGCGCCGCGGAAGCCGTAAACGTACATGAAGGCGAGGGTGATCACGAACGTCACCATCAGGATGATGAACGACCCCGGCCGCCCGAACTGCCAGATGAAGTCGCCGAACTCGGCGCCCGACACGCTGTGCAGCATCTGCGGCGGCAGATCGCCGAGCAGCAGCGCGGTGCCCATGAAGTTGGCGCTGAAGCCGATCATCAGCACCAGCGAGGTGATCGGGATCTTGAGCGCGCGCGCCAGCGGCAGGGCGACCGGCGCCATCATCAGGATGGTGACCACGTTGTCGACGAACATCGAGATGACGCCGGCCAGCATCGACAGGATCATCACCAGCAGCCCCGGCCGGCCGCCGGACAACTTCAGCGCCTGCACGGAGAGCCAGCTCGGCACGCCGGACTTGCCGAAGTAGCCGGCGATCAGCCAGATGCTGACCAGGATCGCCATCACGTTCCAGTCGACCAGCAGGAACGCCTCGGTCTCGGTCATGGATCCCATCCACACCATGACCACGACGCCGACCAGGGCGGCGGCGGCGCTGTCGAGCTTGTTGACGACGACGGCGATGATGGTGACGGCGAACACGCCGAGCGTCAGCCACTGTATCGATTCCAAGGTAGTCCCCCCGTATGTGTTGCGTTGGTCGAACGTCTGTCCCTGTCGTCCCCTTGGCCGCCCCGTGGTCGCCCCGTGGCCGTCCCCGTGGCCGCCGGCGGCCCGGTTTTCGGCCCCTCACCGGCCCCTTATAGGCATGACGGCGGCCCGGTTTGTCAAGGAATCCGGCCATGGTGTATGCTCGCCGGCGCCGGCCCCGGGAGGGTTTTGAGGACAATAAACGTGACCACCGCCGTCGAGAATTTTCCCGCCCTGGTGCTCAACGCCGATTTCCGGCCGTTGAGCTATTTTCCGCTGTCTTTGTGGTCGTGGCAGGACACCGTGAAGGCGGTGTTCCTGGAGCGCGTCACCGTGGTCTCCGAGTACGACCGCGCGGTGCACTCGCCCAGCCGCGAGATCCGGCTGCCGAGCGTGATCTCGCTCAAGCAGTACGTGCCGATGAACCGGCGGCCGGCGTTCACGCGGTTCAACGTGTTCCTGCGCGACGCCTTCTCGTGCCAGTACTGCGGCCACCACTACCCGACCGAGGCGCTGACCTTCGACCACATCGTGCCGCGCTCGAAGGGCGGGCGCACGGTGTGGGGCAACGTCGTCACCGCCTGCGAGCCGTGTAATCTCAAGAAGGGCCACCGGCTGCCGGGCGAGTCGGGGATCAGCCCGCTGCGCCATCCGCAGCAGCCGACCAACGTCGAGCTGCAGAAGAACGGCCGGGCGTTCCCGCCCAACTACCTGCACGAAAGCTGGCGCGACTTCCTCTACTGGGACACCGAGCTGGATCCGGTCTGAGCCGGTTTCGTTTACCGCCAACCATCACCCCCGCCCGGCGCTTCGCGCCGACCTCCCCCGTCAAGGGGGAGGTCATTCGCCTCCCCCCTTGCGGGGGAGGCCGCGAGCGGCAGCGAGCGGGTGGGGGGGGCGTATCGCCCGGCGTGCGGTTCCTTTGACAACCCGCCCGCAATGCCTATACTGCCGCCGCTTCATTCCCGGGAACGCGGGCGAACGCAAACGTGGCGCCGCCCCTCTCGCCGAAGCTCCCGTAGGGAGCGAAGGCCGGACTACCGGGACAACAATACCACCCGGATCAACGAGGGATTTTTGAGACCATGAGCAAACGGCAGCGTTCCAAGTACAAGATCAACCGGCGCCTCGGCGTCAACCTGTGGGGCCGCCCCAAGAGCCCCGTCAACACCCGCGAATACGGCCCCGGCCAGCACGGCCAGCGGCGCGGCCGCAAGCCCTCCGACTTCGGTCAGCAGCTCAGGGCCAAGCAGCAGCTGAAGGGCTACTACGGCAACATCACCGAGCGCCAGTTCCGCCGCTATTACCTGGAAGCCTCGCGCAAGCGCGGCGACACCTCGGAGTTTCTGATCGGGCTCTTGGAGCGCCGGCTGGACGCGGTGGTCTACCGCATGAAGTTCGTGCCGACGGTGTTCTCGGCCCGCCAGTTCGTCAACCACGGCCACGTCAAGGTCAACGGCAAGCGCGTCAACATCCCGAGCTACCTGGTCAAGGAAGGCGACGTCGTCGAGGTCAAGGAGAAGTCGCGCCAGATGCCGCTGGTGCTGCTCGCCATCGAGAGCGCCGAGCGCGACGTGCCGGACTATCTCGAGGTCAACTTCAACAAGATGCAGGGCACCTTCAAGAAGGTGCCGAAGTTCGCCGAGGTCCCGTACCCGGTGCAGATGGAGCCGCACCTGGTGATCGAGTTCTACTCGCGCTAGGCCGATCGGCCCGCTTCCTCGGTCGCACGATCCGATGAATGGACGCTAATCCGCCGGTGTAGTACGGTACCGGCGGGGAAACGCGGGAGACGGCCACATGGCCACGGCCGCTGATCGGATCGTTTCGTGGTACGTGGGTTTCCACAAACACGTTTCGGCAACGCCCCGTTTCTCCCAGGTTCTCAAGCTCTTTCCCGACAGCGTCGACGATTTGCGGGACATCAACCGTTGCCGGCAGATGCACCGCAACGCGTATTTGGCCATTTCGGGTCACCTGGACGAAGCCGGGCGGGCGTACTTCGTCGAGGCCGTCGACGACTACGTGCGCAACACGTTGCGCGTTCCGCCGCTGGACGGACAGCAAGGCGCCGGGACCGGCGCATTCGTTTCCGAGATGAAGGAAAAGGGCTACACCACTCTGCCGCCCATAGGCAGGGACACGGTGGCCGAGATGAAGTCCTATCTGCGGCCGCACAAGGTGTGGGCCGGCGACTACGAGCCGACCGAACCCTTGTGCGAACTGGATGAAGCCCGGTCCGAGAACGTCGCCAACTACCCGCCGGACACCGTGGTGGCCTGCCCGCACCTGGTGGACCTGGCGACGGACCCGGCGGTGTTGGCGGTGGTCGAGGGTTACCTGGGCACGGCGCCCATCATTCTGGGCATAGTCGGATGGTGGTCGTTCGCCGACAACGCCGGCGCCAAGGACGCCCAGCTCTACCACCGGGACGGAGACGACTACCGTTTCTGCAAGCTGTTCGTCCAGCTCACCGACGTCGACGAGGACGGCGGCCCCCATACCTTCGTGGAGGGATCCCACGACTGGAACACCGTTCGCGCGCTGAGGGAGAAATGGTCCGGCGGACCGGTTGAGTTCAACGAGTGGTACTTCGGAACCCTGCGCAAGGCCGACGACAAGGTGGAACGGGTGTTCGGCAGGAAGGGCGTCAAGCTGACGGGGCCAGCCGGAACGCGGTTCCTGGTGGATACGAGCGGCATTCACAAGGGCACGCCGCCGGTGAAGGCGGACCGCCTGATGGCGCAGGTGTTGTACGGCGTCACGCCGCACGCCCAGGCGCCCCTGCTGGCGGGCCGGTTTCCGATCCCCGCGGGCAGCCTCAAGGGCGCCCGCGTTCCCAAGCGTGTCGCCGACCCGCCCTTCGACTACGTGACCTGGTTATTCCTGACCTGACGGCGCGGCCCGGACGCCGGGCCCGGCCTAGTGAAGCTCCATGACCAGCATCAGGTGGCACACCACGTCCCGCATGCGCCGGTGAACGTCGTGGCGGAACAGCACCATTTCCACATGGTCATCGAACAGCTTTTCGATTTCCCGGGTACTCTCGAAAAACGTGCCGTCCAGCGTGTAGCCGTGCAATTTCCCGCCCTTGGCGGGGTCGCGCTCGACGCCGACGGCGACGTAGCCGCCCGGCTTGGTCACGCGGACGACCTCGTCGGCGACCTTCTGGTTGTCGTGGCTGTAGGCGATGACCCAGCCCAGGATGACGATATCGAAACTGTCGTCCTCGTAGGGCATGGCGTGCATGTCGCCGAGGTCGACGTAGTCGGAATACGAGATCAGGTCGAGGCCGCGGACGTTCTCGGGCTTGAAGCCGGCGGCGAGCAACATGAATATTTCCGCCTCGGTCCTCGGCCCAACGCACAGCACCTTCAGATCGCCGGCGTGCTGGTTGACGTACAAGATGCTGGTCAGGACGTCGATCAAAAGCCGTGGCCGTTCCAAGGCGGCAAGGCTCTCTAACTGCTTCTTGTTGTATTCGATCGTGTGCTCGATCACGGCCGGGTCGTGATCCCTGAACGTCTCGATGCCGTCGGCACCAACCGATTTGAACCGGGCGGCGGCGATCTTCTGGCGAATTCCGGGGATATGGAACAGGTCCAGCGGGTTTTCCGCCAAGTGCTTGTTGATGGCGGCGCCCATCTCGGAGCCCAGGTTGAAGTTGGTGCGCGAACACTTCTTGTATTTTTTCGTCTTGGATTTTTTCGTCTTGGATTTCCTCGGGCCCATGGGCGGCTTCCAAACGGTTGTGCGGCCTTGAATGGGCAAAATCTACCATGATCGACGCGGTCAGCGCGAAAATTTTACCAAAAGCCGGCCTTGGGTTTCCCGGCGCCGCGTCTGGCAACGGGCGGCCCCGAATTTTCTCGGGGGCCGACGCCGCACGAGCGACGACGTCAAGACAATGGCGCCGAGCTTCGTCGGCGTCGCCCGCGCTTTTTCACCACAGAGACGGTGAGACACAGACGAAGATAAAAAATGCGGCGCTTTGCGCCGCTAGGGATAATTCTTCTTCTCTCTGCTTCTGTGTCTCTGTGGTCGGAACACCATCGGGCTGGATCAGCCGGTGACGTCGACGATGCTGCCGCGCGCCAGCCCCGGCTGGGGGGCGGCGGTGGAGATGCGGTCGGACG
>DASWGT010000090.1:0-6848 GCA_036393575.1 Rhodospirillales bacterium
CGACAAGTTCGCGCCGCCGTTCCGAGGCCGGCCAATCCCGGTGTCGGGCCCATCCCGCAACACGCCCCGCCGCCCGGCGAAGTAGCGCCGCGCCACTGCCGGTCAGTCGCCGGCCAGCTCCGCCTCGAGGATTTTCCGCAAGGCCTCCGGGATGGCGATCGAGCGGCCGCCTTCGGGATCGAAGAACACGTTGACGCTGGTCGCGGTGGCGATGTTCACGCCCTGTTTGAACAGGCCGAACCCGGACGTGATCGACTTGGTGCCGATGCGCAGCAGCCGGCCGCCGACGTCGACGACGCCGGGGAAATGCATCTCCTTGCGGTAATCGATGTTGACGTTGGCGAGGATGTAGTCGATGCCCGCCCCCTTGCCGCGCGAGCGCAACAGCGAATCGATCAACGCCACCCGCGCCTGCTCGACGTAGGCCGCGTAGGCGACGTTGTTGATGTGACCGAGGCTGTCCTGGTCGGAGAACCGGAGCGTCACCTGCGTCCAGCGCTTGAAGGTCGAGGCGCTGGTCAGGTCGGGCAGCCCGCCCGGGACCTTTTTCGCATCGCCGGCCATCGCTTCAGACGATCTCGCGCCGACGCAAGTCAGCGATCTCTTCGGAGCCGAAGCCGAATTCCGCCAGCACCTCGTCGGTGTGCTGGCCGCGGATCGGCGTCGCCGTCGCAGCCCGCGGCTTGCTGCGGCTCATCTTCACCGCCTGGCCGAGGACGTCGAAGCGGCCGAGCTCCGGGTGCTCGACGGTGAACTTCATGCCGCCCAGGTGCTTGACCTGCTCATCGGCGAACACCTGGTCGATCGAATAGATCGGGCCTGATGGGATTCCGGCCTTGTTGAGCAGCTTGATCCACTCGGCGCCGGTCTTGGCGATGGTGTGCTTCTCGATCGCCGCGTTGACAGCGTCGCGGTTCTTGGAGCGCGCCTTGCCGGTGGCGAAATCCGGATGATCGACCATGCCCGGCTCGTCGATCAGCTCGCACAGCTTCCGCCACATCTTGTCGCCGGTGCTGGCGATGTTGATGTGGCCGTCCTTGGTTTTGAACACGCCGGTCGGGATCGAGGTCGGGTGGTTGTTGCCGGCCTGCGGCGCCACCTCCTGCTTCATCAGCCAGCGCGCCGCCTGGAAATCCAGCATCGCGATCATCGCCTCCAACAGCGACGTCGTCACCCACTGCCCCTTGCCGGTCACCTCGCGGTCGAGCAGCGCAATCAGGATGCCGATCGCCGCATAGAGCCCGGCGGTGAGATCGGCGACCGGGATGCCGACGCGCACCGGCCCCTGCCCCGGCAACCCGGTGATCGACATCAGCCCGCCCATGCCTTGGGCGATCTGGTCGAAGCCGGGGCGGTTGGCGTAGGGGCCGTCCTGGCCGAAACCGGAGATGCTGGCAAGGATGATCCGCGGATTGACCTTGCTCAGGCTCTCGTAGTCGACGCCGAGCCGGTCCTTGACGTCGGGGCGGAAGTTCTCGACCACCACGTCGGCCTTCTCGACCATGCGGCGGAACACCGCGACGCCGTCCTTCTCCTTCATGTTGAGCGTGATGCCGCGCTTATTGCGGTGGATGCTCTGGAAATCCGGGCCGTCGCGCTCGCCGCCCATGCCCTTGGAGGGGTCGATCTTCTCCGGCGCCTCGATCTTGATGACGTTGGCGCCCCAGTCGGCGAGCTGGCGCACCGCCGTCGGCCCCGAGCGCACGCGGGTCAGGTCGAGCACGGTGAAGCGGGAAAGCGGTCCGGTGCGTTCGGTCATTGGGGGAAATTCGCTGCGGCTGGGCCTGGGTGGTCGATCCGGCCCCGACCCTAGCATGCGATTCGCGGGCGGGCCAGAAGCGCCGTCGCTAACGATCCTCGGCCATCCAGCCGCGGACTACGTCGAGCGCGCGTTCGGGAAAATCGTCGATCAGCCTGCGGACCTTCTTCACCAGCGACCGCTCGACCCGGCTTTCGATCGCATCGACGTCGAGCGCCGACGGCGCCAAACGCCCGGCATCGACGGTCACGGGCATAGCTGCCGCCATCTCGACGCCTCCTGCATGGTCCCGGCCGGTCGAACGCCAGGACGATCTCTCCCGGCCGGTATTTTACCACCCGGGGGGCCGGCGAGTCACCGGCACCGGCCCTCGGGCACTAAAACGGGCGCAGCAACGGCGCAGCAACGGGCGACTGAAAATCGACGAGAAAAAACCGGGCCCAGCGGGGCCCGGTGAAGGAGAGAGTGAAGCGAATATCGAGGCTGATAATGCCTGTACGGGGTGGCGTCCGCTGTGACCCCCGTCACAGGCCCGGAAAAATCTCCGGCCGGCCCTCGGAAACCCTCGGAAAACAGGGCCCGACGGGGATACCGCACTGGCCGCCGGGTGGGCCGCGCCGGCGCCCGAAAGGTCGGCCGCAAAGCGCGCCAAGAGGTAAGATGTCGCGGCGCCCGGAATCGGCTATCGTCCATGCCGCCGCGGCGGAGCGGCCAAAAGCGCCGCCTACCAGGGAGTGATCGCGCATGACCACCGACAACAACCTCAAGACCGGCGGCCAGCTCCTGGTCGATGCCCTCAAGGTCAACGGCGTCGAGCGGGTGTTCTGCGTTCCCGGCGAAAGCTACCTGGCGGCGCTCGACGCCTTTCACGACGTGCCCGAAATCCAGATCGTGGTCTGCCGCAACGAAGGCGGCGCGGCGATGATGGCCGACACTCACGGCCGCATCACCGGCCGGCCGGGCATCTGCTTCGTCACCCGCGGTCCCGGCGCCACCAATGCCTCCGGCGGCGTCCACATCGCGTTCCAGGATTCGACGCCGTTGATCCTGCTGATCGGCCAGGTGGCGCGCGGCTTTCTCGACCGCGAGGCGTTCCAGGAGATCGACTACCGCCGCATGTTCGGCCAGATGGCGAAGTGGGTGGCGCAGATCGACGACACGGCGCGGGTGCCGGAATACATGAGCCACGCCTTCCACCTGGCGCAATCGGGGCGGCCGGGGCCGGTGGTGCTGGCGTTGCCTGAGGACATGCTCGCCGACCGCGCGGCGCCGTCCGAGATCGCGGCGGCAGCCGCCGTACAGGCGCATCCGGGCGAGGCCGACA
Organism: Rhodospirillales bacterium; assembly: GCA_036393575.1. GTDB lineage: Bacteria > Pseudomonadota > Alphaproteobacteria > Rhodospirillales > Casp-alpha2 > JACPJY01. The sequence continues at coordinate 3,084 of DASWGT010000090.1, forward strand.
TGCGCACCCTCGCCCAGCTGCTGGTCAAAGCCAAGAGGCCGTTGATGATCGTCGGCGGCGGCGGCTGGAACGAACAGGCGTGCGCCGATCTCAAAGCGTTCGCCGAGGCGTTTGCGCTGCCGGTCGCCGTCACCTTCCGCTGCCAGGACAAGTTCGACAACGCGCATCCCAATTACGCCGGCGATCTCGGCGTCGGCCCCAATCCCAAGCTGAAGAGCCGCGTCCACGACTCCGACCTGCTGCTGGTGGTCGGCGCCCGTTTGGGCGAGATGTCGACCGGCGGCTACACCCTGATCGACATTCCGCGGCCGAAGCAGACCCTGATCCACGTCTATCCGGGGCCGGAGGAATTGGGGCGCGTCTACCAGCCGGCGCTCGCCATCAACGCCGGCATGAAGACGTTCGCTGCCGCCGCGCGCCAGATCAAGGCGGCGAAGCCGACGTGGCAGGCGTGGACCAAGGCCGCCCGCGACGACTACCTGGCGTGGACGAAGCCGCCGAAGATTCCGGGCAAGGTGCAGATGGGCGAGATCATGGACTGGCTCAACCAACGCCTGCCGGCGGATTCCATCGTTTGCAACGGCGCCGGCAACTTCTCGTCCTGGTGCAACCGGTTCTACCGCTACCGCCGGTTCGCCACCCTGTTGGGCCCGACCAGCGGCACCATGGGCTACGGCGTGCCGGCGGCGGTGGCGGCGAAGCTGATGTTCCCGGACCGCGCCGTCGTCGCCTTCACCGGCGACGGCGACTTCCTGATGACCGGCCAGGAGCTGGGGACGGCCGTCCAGTACGGCGCCAACGTCATCGTGCTGGTCGGCAACAACGGCATGCTGGGGACCATCCGCATGCACCAGGAGCGCGAATACCCGGGCCGTATTTCCGCCACAGATCTGGTCAATCCTGATTTCGCGGCGCTGGCCGAGGCCTACGGCGCTTTCGGCGCGGTGGTCGAGACGACCGATCAGTTCGCGCCCGCGTTCGAGGCGGCGGCGGCGTCCGGCAAGCCGGCGGTGATCGAGCTCAGAATCGATCCCGAGGCGATCACGCCGATGGCGACGCTCACCGGCATCCGCACGGCGGCGCTGGAAAAAACGAAGGCGCGGTAAGACGGCCGAGCGGAGGTGACCGGCGCCTGCCCGGGCGGCGGCTGAGGCGGCGGCGCGCTTTGCAGCCGGCATCGCCGGGTGTTTAATCGCTGGCCACGGCGGAACGGGAGACGATGCTCAGACGGATCATAAAAATTGTCGCCGTGCTGGCCGTGGTCATCCCGCTGGCGGTGGCCGCCGCCATCCCATTCATCGGCGACGAGGCGCTTTACGGGGCGTTGGTGGCGACCCCGGTCGCCGGTGACCACGCCGACGCCATCCTCAACCGCAAACAACGGATCGAGGCGGCCCTCGGCCGCTACGGCGACGACATCACGCTCGCCTGGAGGTCGCTGGCCGGCGACGACCGCGGCGCTTCCCGTGGCGCAATGGAGGACGCCGGCGAGCGGCGGTCGACGCGGCGGGTGGTGATGACGCTGCCGGCGCCCCAGCCGCCCGGGGTGGGCGCCGACCAAGGCTGGGCGGTGAGGACCGAGCCGAAGGGCGACGCGCCGCCGGCCGTTTCGCCGCCGTCCCCTATTGCGAAGCGGCCCGCCGTTTTGCGGCCCGCACCCTTGGACCTCGCGCCACCGCCGCCGCCGCTGGTCAGCGAACCGGCGCCGAAGCCGGCGGCCGAGGCGCCGCCGATGCCGGCGCCGCTATCGGTGCCGAAACCGCCGGCGCCTAAGCTGCCGGCGACGGAACCGATGGCCAAGGTGAAGCTGCCGGCCGCCCGCGAGGCGAAGGCGCCCACCCCCGCGCCGGCGCTTATTTCCCGCAAGCCGGCGTTGCCGGACGAGACCGCCGACCAGGACCACAAGCGCGGCATGCTGTTCTACAAGGGCATCGGTGTCGAGAAGGACTTCAAGAAGGCGGTGCTGTGGTTCCGCCGCGCCGCCGAGAAGGGCCATGCCGTCGCCCAATACAACCTCGGCATCATGACCTACCTCGGCCAGGGCGTCGATCAGGACTACCGCCAAGCGGCCGAGTGGTTCCGCCGCGCCGGCGAGCAGGACCACGCCGCCGCGCAATACAACCTCGGATTTCTCTATTACGAGGGCAAGGGCGTGGAGAGGGACAACCTGCAGGCCTACATGTGGATCGACCGCGCCGCCAGCCTCGGAGACGACAAGGCGGTGAAGGCCCGCGATACCCTTCAGAAGGCGTTGCCGAAGGACATCTTCCAGCGGTGACCACCTATCCCCTCTCCCGCCAAAGCGAGAGAGGGAGGGACCCGCCGTAGGAGAACGTACCGCTTCACCACGATCACGCCGTCATTCCCGCGCAAGCGGGAATCCAGTCGCTAAGCGAAGGCCTGGCCCCCCCGCCTCCGCGGGGGTGACGATTTGCCGCCGTCAGTCGATGACCTTGGCCGCTTTCAGCGCTTTCTTGAGGTCGTCGTACTCGGAGCAGCCGAAGAAACAGACGTCGTCGAGGCGCTTCAACATCGCCTTCGCCTGTTCCGGCTGCCCGGTCTCCAGGTAAAGCTCGCCCAGATACTCGAGCGCGCCGCGGTGTTCCTTGTCGATGCCGAGCGCCTTCTGATAGTACGCGAGCGCCTTGTCCTTCATGCCCAGCTTGCGGTGCGCGTAGCCGAGCAGGTTCCAGGCGTCGGCGCTGTCGGGCGCCTTCGTCACCGCCGCCTGCAACAACGGCAGGGCGGCGTTGAAATCCTTCTTGTCGATCGCCGCCTGTGCCTGCGTCAGCTCGGTAATCCTGGGCGTCGAGCTGCCGCCACCGCCGCCGGCGGCGACGGCCGGGCCGGCCCCCGCGACGAGGACGAAGCAAAGGGCGAGACCGGCGATCAGCGCGGTCAACGTCTTCATCGGGGACACCCCTTTTTGTTGTTTGATTTGGCGAAAGCAGAGCCCTAATCCGCCGCTGCGTCAACCCGGGACGTATGCGTATCCCGATCACGTCGCCGCGACGGCGGCGTCACGGTTGCGTTTCGCGGCTCAGCGCCTCGCGTCGCAGGATGTAGAGCCCGCTCACGACGACGATACCGGCCCCGGTGAGCGTCCACTCGTCCGGCAAATCGCCCCACACCAGGAAGCCGAACAGGATCGCCCACAGCAAATTCGAATACTTGAACGGCGACACCAGCGCCGCCTCGGCCAGCCGGAAGCACTCGATCAGCAGGAAGTGCGCGCTACCGATCAAGACGCCGCTGAATACCATGAGCGCGAGGTCGAAGGCGGCGACCGGCTGCCATCCGAACGGCGCCGTGGCCAGTCCCGCCAGCACCACCGCCGTGGTCGACGTGCAGAGCAGCGCGATCGACGATTCGCCGGTCGAGATCTTGCGCGTGACCAGGTCGCGGAGCGCCCCGCACAGGCTCGCCGTCAGCGGCAGCAGCGCCGCCCACTGGATCGCCTCGCCGGTCGGGCGCGTAATGATCAGGACGCCGACGAATCCTACCAGTACCGCCGTCCACCGCCGCCAGCCGACGATCTCGCCTAATACCGGCGCCGCCAGCGCGGTCACGAACAACGGCCCCGCGAAGGTGATGGCGATGGCCTCGGCGAGCGGCATGAAGGCAAGGCCGGTGATGAACAGGAAGGTGCCGGTGCAGACGCACGTCGCGCGCAGCGCATGGGCGCCCTTGCTGTTGACCCTGAGCACGGCGAGGCCGCCCGCCCGCCACACCAGCAGCGCCACCGGCAGGATCACGAAGATGCCG
>DASWGT010000091.1:0-40792 GCA_036393575.1 Rhodospirillales bacterium
GCGCTTCGATCTCGCCGACCATTTCCTGATGTGCTCCAAGCTCGGCCGCTACCTCACCGTCTCCGACGGCAGCCGGTTCGTCATCACCGACGATTTCCGCGACGCCCCGGTGCAGCATGAGGCCGCCGCCGTCGCCTCGATCTATTCCAAGGACATTTTGGTCGCGCAAGCCGCGTTGCTGCCGCTGGGCGCGCCGGTGCACAAGATGTCGGCGAGGCGGCGCGAGAAGTACGAACGCTTGTTCCACCTGATCGAGGAGCAGGCGTTGAGCGAGGTCGTCCGCCGCTCGGCTCGCGACGTGCTCCGCGCCGGCTTCCGCAACGCGGAGATCCGGGCGCTCGAGGCCGAACTCGGCGAGACGCTGAGCCCGGCGCGCATCCGCTATCGGCAGTTCCTGGAAGTGGTCAAGCAGCTGATGGACCGCAAGATCACCGCCGGGCCGTTCCTCGAGGAGTTCCGGAACTTCACCCAGGTAGTGGCCGGCAAGCTAGACTTTGGCATTTACAGCTTCTGCCTCGATCGCATGTTCGGCAGCCTGCGCATCCCGCTGAAGGTGAAGAAGCTGCTGGTGCTCGAGATCCTGCGCTACCCGCCGATCGTCCGCCGCGAGCTCCTCACCAACGTTCTCGCGTACCGCGGCCAGGCCCGCGAGCTGATCGAGTTCGTCAAGTACATGGTGGCGACCGAGCTCGGCAAGAACGCCGCCATCGAGATCGAATTGCTGGAAGCCTTCAAGCTGCAGCGGCTGTCGATGGAGGATATCCAGGTCAGCCTGATGGCAAGGCCTGGCCGCGCGTAAGACGGCGCAAACCTGTCAGCGGCCGAGCTTCGCCACCGTGCGGTTCTGCTTTTTCCGGAAATCGTCCAGCCGTCTTGCGATCTTGGCGTCGCCGAGCGCCAAGATAGCGGCTGCCAGCAGCGCCGCATTCTTGGCCCCGGCTTCGCCCACCGCGAGCGTGCCGACCGGCACGCCGCCCGGCATTTGGGCCATGGAGAGCAGGCTGTCGAGGCCGCCCATCGCGGTCGGCATCGGCACCCCCAGCACCGGCAGCGGCGTCTGCGCCGCGACGACGCCCGGTAGCGCCGCCGCCATGCCGGCGCCGGCGATGATCACCTTGAGGCCGCGACCATGGGCCTTGCCGGCGTAATCGTTGACCTGGTCGGGGTTGCGGTGCGCCGACAGGACCTTGGTTTCGAAGGATATGCCGAGCACCTCGAGCGTCTTGGCGGCGCTTTGCATGACGCCCCAGTCGGACTTGCTGCCCATCACGATTCCGACCAGGGGACCTTTGCCTGCCATGGATGCTCTCCTAGGTTTCGCGCCGCCCCTCGGGAAAGCCGGCAATTATAGGAATCCGACCGGCTGGCGCAAGTGCCGTCAAGGAATTGTTAACCATATTACGTGCTATAATTCAGGATGGGGAACTCCCGAAAGGGAGGAGCCCCAGGGTTGAAGGATACTCCGCATGGATGTGAACCGGGCGGACGCCGTCACCCCCGTCGGGACCGGTGGCGGCCCGAAGCAGGAGCGCAAGCGCGACTCCGAAGACGATAAGCACGATAAGGGCGGCAAAACCGACGAGACGCAAGCGGCGCAGTCCCCGTGGACCGGCACCGAGGCGTTCGCCGTCGACGGCATGCTCGCCACCAGTATGACGCCGGAAATCCAGAAGATCGTCGACGGCCTAGTGCGCCAGATTGAGCCGCTCCGGGCCGAGGTCGAGCGGGCCCGTGGCCGCGAGGCGCATTTCAAGGAACTGGCCGAGAAGCATTCGTTCCTGCCGGTGCCGGGCCGCCGCGAGTTCCTGCGCGAACTCGCCCACGTGCTCAACAACATGCAGCACCTGACGCCGCCGCCGAATCTGGCGGTGCTGCACATCGCTAACGCCGACGAACTGCGCCGCCGCGACGGCCGCCAGGCGCTCGACGGGCTTTTGAGCCACGTCTGCCAGGTGCTCGACGGCATGTTGCATCCGACCGACGTCGTCGGCAGCCTCGGCGGCAACGATTTTGGCGTCATCTTGCTGGTCGGCAACGGCGACCGCGCCCACGCCAAGGCCCGGGAGATGGAAGACGCCGTCCACAACACGCCGTTCACCGGCGCGGGCGGCCCCTTCGCGATCGAGGCCGTCACCGGGGTGGCGACGCTGGCCTCGGCGTCGAACGCCGACGCGGCGCTGGCGGCCGCCGACTGCGACCTAGTTAACAGGCTGCAAGGCCCAGGAGCCACGACCGGCGGCAACGCCGCCGCCGGCGACTGACGCGGCCCATCTGGACGGAGCACCTGGGCCGGGGCTGGTTAGGCGATGATGTCCGGCAGCAGGTCGTTCTCGATTTTTATGATTCTATCCTTCAGCGCCAGCTTGCGCTTTTTCAGGCGCTGGATTTCCAACTGGTTGAACGGCCGGGCGTCCGCGAGACGGGCAATCTTGCCGTCCAGCCGACGGTGTTCCTTCTTTAGCTCCGACAGTTTCTTCTTGAGAGCCTCGGTTTCGTCCATCGGTCCCGGCGTCGGCTGAAGAAACGTAAATTATAACAAAAAACCGGCGGCGGCGGTAGGAAGCCGGGCGTCCAGGCACCGTCCACCGTCGCCATTGTCGGGCCCGGCCGGGGGCGAAATCGGCGCCTCGGGAAAACTCTCCCAGGCCACATCGGGTTGACGGGAAAAGCCGCTTCCAAGTCGTCCGGGAGCCATCCGAGACGGTGGATTTTTAGCGCCCGGTTGCCTATGATGAAAGGGTCGCAATCCGTGGACTATGGAGGAGATACGCCATGAGCCTGGAGGAGAGGATCGAGGCCTTGAAAACCAAACATCAAGCTCTTGAAGTCGCCATCGAACAAGAAACCAACCGACCTCACCCCGACGATTATGAAATCGCCAGTCTCAAAAAACAGAAGCTCCGAATCAAAGACGAACTCGCCACCATCGTGAAGCAGTAACAGCCGGTCCGGCTGGCTGTCCCGGCCCGAACGGTCGGGGCGATGATCTAAAACCAGGTTTTCCCGCGCCTCTCCGCGAGAGCGACGGCGCCGCAGGCGGAATGTAACCCGGCTCGGAGCGTCACAATCCCTTCGCGATATCGCGCAACTTGAATTTCTGGATCTTGCCTGTCGAAGTCTTCGGCAGCGGCCCGAACACCACCATATTCGGCGCCTTGAAGTGCGCCATGTTGTCGCGGCAGAACTTGATGATCTCATCGGCGCTGATCGGGGCGGCGTGATCCTTGAGTTCGACGAAGGCGCACGGCGTCTCGCCCCACTTGTCGTCGGGGCGGGCGACGACCGCGGCCGCGAGCACCGCCGGATGCCTGTACAACACGCTTTCGACCTCGATCGACGAGATGTTCTCGCCGCCCGAGATGATGATGTCCTTGGACCGGTCCTTGAGTTGCAGATAACCGTCCGGGTGCATGACACCAAGGTCGCCGGAATGGAACCAGCCGCCAGCGAGGCTGTTGGCGGTGGCCTTCTTGTTCTTGAGATACCCCTTCATGACGATATTGCCCCGGAACATCACCTCGCCCATGGTCTCGCCGTCGGCCGGCATCGGCTTCATGGTCTCCGGGTCCATCACCGTCAGCCCCTGCAGCATGTGGTAGTTGACGCCTTGGCGCGACTTCAGCTGCGCCTGATCCTCGATCGGGCGCCGGTTCCAGTTATCGTGCCAAGCGCAGATCACCGCCGGCCCGTACGTCTCGGTCAGGCCGTAGACATGGGTGACATTGAAGCCCTGACGCTGCATCGCCTCCAGCGTGCTGGCCGGCGGCGGCGCCGCGGCGGTCATCACGTTGACGGTGTGGTCGAACTCGCGCCGCTCATCCGGTTTGGCGTTGATAACGTAGTTGAGCACGATCGGCGCACCGCAGAAATGGGTCACCCCCTGGTCGGCGATGGCGTTGTAGATGTTGGCCGCGTTCACCCGGCGCAGACAGATATTGGTGCCGGCAATCGCGGCGACAGACCACGGGAAGCACCATCCGTTGCAGTGGAACATCGGCAGCGTCCACAGGTAAACCGGATGGTGGACCATGTTCCAGGCAACGATGTTGCTAACGGCGTTGAGATAGGCGCCGCGATGGTGGTAGACGACTCCCTTCGGGTCGCCCGTGGTGCCCGACGTGTAGTTGAGCGAAATCGCCTGCCATTCGTCGGCGGGCAGCCGCCAGTCGAATTCCGGATTGCCTTCGGCGAGCAGCGCCTCGTAGTCCTTTTCGCCCAGCCGTTCGTGGCTGATGTCGTTGCCGGCCTCGCCGTCGTCGATGTCTATCACCGGGATGTCGCGGCCGAGCGCCTTCAATGCCGCCTTGACGGTGGCCGAGAACTCGGTGTCGGTGATCAAGAACTTGGCCTCGCCGTGCTGCAGCGAGAACGCGATGGTCGGCGCGTCCAGCCGCACGTTGAGGGTGTTCAGCACGGCGCCGGTCATCGGCACGCCGAACGCGGCCTCGTACATTTCCGGCGTGTTGGCACCCATGATGGCGACGGTGTCGCCGAGACGGATGCCGCGGCGGCTGAGCGCGCTCGCCAGGCGGCGGCTGCGAGCGTAGGTTTCCTTCCAGGTGAAGCGCCTCGCGCCGTGGATCACCGAGGGGTAATTCGGATAAACCGCCGCGGTGCGCTGGATAAACGACAATGGCGTCAGCGGCGCGTAGTTGGCGGTGTTTTGCCCGAGGTCCTTGTCGTAGATGTTGCCCGCGCCCATGGCCGCCGGCTTCCTTTGAAATCTCTGGGTTATTACCGTCCAGAGTGCCACAAACCGGCTTTGCAAAAAATACCGTTTTAGCCCAGAATTCAAGGCTGAATGCGGCTCGCGCCCGGGGGATGGGGAGACCGGCGCCAAAACCAAGCAATAACGGGGAGGATTTCGGCAATCATGGCAAACGCATATGACGTGGCGTACCGGCGGTCGCTCGAGGACCCGGACGGCTTCTGGGGCGAGATCGCGGAAGCCATTACGTGGACCAGGAAATGGGACAAGGTCCTGGACGATTCCCGAAAGCCCTTTTACCGCTGGTTCCGGGGCGGCCGGCTCAACACCTGCTACAACGCCCTCGATCGCCATGTCGAGGAAGGCCGCGCCGACCAGGTGGCGCTGATCTACGATTCACCGGTCACCGGCAACACGGTCAAGAAATTCACCTACCGCCAGCTCAGGGACGAAGTCGCCCGGTTCGCCGGTGCATTGGTCAAATACGGCGTCGGCAAGGGCGACCGCGTCATCATCTACATGCCGATGGTGCCAGAGGCCGCCATCGCCATGCTGGCGTGTGCGCGCATCGGCGCCGTCCATTCGGTGGTGTTCGGCGGCTTCGCCGCCAACGAGCTTGCGATCCGCATCAACGACGCGAAGCCGAAGCTGATGATCTCCGCCTCCTGCGGCGTCGAGGTCAACCGGGTGATCGAGTACATGCCACTCCTGAGCGGCGGCATCAAGCTCGCTAAGCATAAGCCCGAAAAGTGCATCATCCTGCAGCGTCCACAGGCCAAGGCAGAGCTGACCAAGGGCCGCGACGTCGACTGGCAGGACGCGATCAAGGACGCGAAGCCGGTAGACTGCGTGCCGGTTGAGGCCACCGATCCGCTCTACATCCTCTACACGTCGGGTACCACCGGCCAGCCCAAGGGCGTGGTGCGCGACAACGGCGGCCACGCGGTGGCGCTGAAATGGTCGATGAAATACATCTACGGCGTCGAGCCGGGCGACGTCTACTGGGCGGCTTCGGACATCGGCTGGGTGGTCGGCCACTCCTACATCGTTTATGCGCCGCTGCTGCACGGCTGCACCACCATTCTCTACGAAGGCAAGCCCGTCGGCACTCCCGACGCCGGCGCTTTCTGGCGCGTCATCGGCCAGCACAGGGTGAAGGTTCTGTTTACGGCGCCGACGGCGTTCCGCGCCATCAAGCGCGAGGATCCGGACGGCAAGTTGATGAAGAAATACGACCTCAAGAACTTCAAGTACCTGTTCCTGGCCGGCGAGCGCACCGACCCGGACACGCTGCATTGGGCCGAGAGCAAGATCGGCGTCCCGGTGATCGACCACTGGTGGCAGACCGAGACCGGTTGGGCGATTGCCGCCAACTGCGTCGGCCTGCACAAGTTCCCAGTCAAGCCAGGCTCGCCGACCAAAGCGGCGCCCGGCTATGACGTGCAGGTGCTGGATTCCAATGCGCGGCCGGTGAAGCCCGGCGACATCGGCGCCATCTGCGTCAAGCTGCCGCTGCCGCCGTCGTGCCTGCCGACGCTGTGGAACGCCGACGACCGCTTCATCGAGTCGTATCTCAAGGAGTTCCCCGGCTACTACAAGACCGCCGACGCCGGCTACAAGGACGAGGACGACTACCTGTTCATCATGGCCCGCACCGACGACATCATCAATGTTGCCGGCCACCGGCTTTCGACCGGCGGCATGGAAGAGGTGCTGGCTTCGCACCCGGACGTCGCCGAGTGCGCCGTCATCGGTGTCGCCGACCAGCTGAAGGGGCAGTTGCCGGTCGGCTTCCTGGTTCTCAAGGCTGGTGTCAAGAAGCCGCCGCAGGACATCGTCAAAGAGGTCGTCGGCATGGTCCGCGACCGTATCGGCCCGGTCGCCGCCTTCAAGCAGGCTACCGTCGTCGACCGTCTGCCGAAGACACGCTCGGGCAAGATCCTGCGCGGCACCATGCAGAAGATCGCCGACAACGAGCAATACAAGGTGCCCGCCACCATCGACGACCCGGCAATCCTCGGCGAGATTACCAAAGCGCTGGAAGGGATCGGCTACGCCGGGGCGCGCAAGAACTGATGCCGCTGACCGGAAAGGTGGTGGTCGTCACCGGCGCCGCCCAGGGCATCGGGCTCGCCTGTGCTCGCCGGTTCGCTGCCGAGAAGGCGAAGGTGATGATCGCGGACATCAATGAAAAGGCCGGCGAGGCTGCCGCCCAGGGCATCCGCGACAGCGGCGGCGAGGCCTGGTTCCAGGCCTGCGACGTCGGCGACAGCGCCCGGGTCAACGCACTGATCGCCGCCGCGGTCGCCAAGTACGGCGGCCTCGACGTGCTAATCAACAACGCCGCGATCCTCGATACCGCCGACTTCCTCGACATCCGCGAGGCGGATTGGGACCGGGTGGTACGGGTCAACCTGAAAGGCTATTTCCTGTGCGCCCAGGCCGCTGCCCGGCAGATGGTCGCACAAGGACGCGGAGGCGCGATCATCAACATGTCGTCGGTCAACGCCGTCGTCGCCATCCCCAACATCGCCGCCTACGTCGCCTGCAAGGGCGCCGTCAACCAGCTGACCAAGACCATGGCACTGGCGCTCGCCGATAAAGGCATCAGGGTCAACGGCATCGGCCCCGGCACCATCCTCACCGACATGGCACGCCAGGTAATGATCGACGACGCAGCGCGGCGCACGATTCTCTCGCGCACGCCGCTCGGCCGGCCAGGTGAGCCGGACGAGATCGCCGCCGTCGCCGTGTTCCTGGCGAGCGAGGAATCGAACTACATCACCGGCCAGACCATCTATGCCGACGGCGGCCGGCTAGGCCTCAACTACACGGTGCCGATCAAGGACTAGCGGGTGGCCCGCCGCTCATCCCCTCGGCGCCATGAACGTCTCGTAGAGGACCAGCAGCACCAGCTCGATCACGATCAGAATGACGATATACCACTCGACGCGCAGCGTGCGCCGGTTCTGCAGCAGATCGAGCGACGTGGCGGCGGTACGAGAGATCAGATCCAGCTTTCGGTCAAGCGCGCGGGCGCGGTCATTCAGCTCGAATTCGTCCTGCAGGCGGGCGTAAAGGCGCTCCAGCTCCGGGTGGTCCCACAGCAAGTCCGGCTTCTCCGCGACCTCGACGCGGCCGACCATCTTGTGTTGCATCAGCAGCACGTCGCCAATCTGGCGCAACAACGCGCGTCCTTCGCGGCCGGTGTGGCCGCGCCGGCCGAGCGACCGCGCCAACGGTTCGATGCGGTCGAACACCGAGGCAAGAAGTTTCTCGTAGAACGCCAGCACCATGCTCTTGGCCAGCACGGTGGCGACGATCTGCAGCCGTTCGACCGTGATCTCGGAAAGATAGATGGTGCCGCCGGCATCGACCGGTCCTTCGTCGCCGGCACGTAACGACACCGTCGCCGTCTCGGCATCCCAATCGTTATAGGGTTCGGTGACGAAGGGCCGCAGGGCCTCGATGAACGCGGCCTCATCGTCCGGGCTCATGTTGAAAAGAACGACCGCCCCGTAGCGCAGCACTGCCGCCGCCCGATTGTTGCCAGCGCGCACCAGCATCGGCCCGGTCGCCAGGCGGTCCGCTTGGCCGAAGGCGCGGACGTCAATCCGTTCGCCGATCAGCAAGGCGCGGATGGGAATGGTCTTGGTCTTGGAAAGCAGCGTCTCGATCATGGCCGTGGCCGCGCGGCGCACGACGGCGGTCCTTCCCGGCGGTCGCCACGGGCCGGTAGGCCCGTCGTCAGCCGCCGGAAGCGGGCGTCCCTCCCTGGCCGCCTTCATCGGGCTTGTCGGCATCGGGCGTCGACCCCGGGGCTGCGGCGGCCGGCGCATCGGGCGCCGGGGTTTCGGCGGGCGGCTGGAATACCGCATCCGACATCCGCAACACCTCGGGCGTCTCGGGAGCAGACGGTTGCGGGGTGGGCGTTTCGGGGGCGGGCGCCGTTGCCGGGCCGGCGGCGGCAGCCGTGGCCGCGGCCGCTTCGGCCGCCAACCTCTCGGCGCCCGCCTTGGCCTTGGCTTCGCGGGCTGCCCTGTTGCGGGCGCGGGTGCGCGCCAGCGTCACCGCCCGGTCGAGGTCGGTGGCCGAGCACAGCCCGAGGCCGACCGGGTTCTGCGGCTTGATGTTGGTCATGTTCCAGTGGGTGCGCTGGCGGATGGCGTTGATGGTCGGCTTGGTGGTGCCGATTAGTTTCGAGATCTGGGCGTCGGCGAGTTCCGGGTGATTGCGCAACAGCCAGGCGATGGCGTCGGGCCGGTCCTGGCGCTTCGAAACCGGCGTGTAGCGGGCGCCCTTGGCGCGCGCCTTCGGCTGCGGGATGGTCGGTTTGGCCATCTTCAGGCGCGCCTTCGGGTCAGCCAGACAGCGGTCGATCTCCTCCTGGGTTAGCTCGCCGGCGGTGATCGGATCGAGACCCTGCATTCCCGTCGCCACCTCGCCGTCGGCGATGGCCTGCACCTCGAGCTGGTGCAGCCCGCAGAAGTCGGCGATCTGGTCGAACGCCAGAGCGGTGTTCTCGACAAGCCAAACAGCCGTCGCCTTTGGCATCAGAGGATGCGGCATCATGTTGTTCCTGTTCCGAAAAACCGGCGGTTTGCCGCCGGCGGGGCGGAAACCTTGAAATCGGCCCCTTTTATAACCTTTGGTCGCCCGCCGGGTCAAACGCGCCTGCGGGCGGTCACGGGATGAGAACGATTTTTCCGATATGGCGGCTCGATTCCATCAACCGGTGGGCCTCGGCCGCCTCGGCCAGCGGGAAGGTGGAGTGGATCACCGGCTTGATCTCGCCCTTAGCGATCAGCGGCCAGGCGTGCTCGTGCAGCGCGCGCGCGATCTCGCCCTTGCGCTCGACCGACTGCGGCCTCAGCGTCGCCCCGGTCAGGGTCAGGCGCTTCAGCATCATCGGCATGAAGTTGACCTCGGCGGTCGAGCCGCCGAGGAAGGCGATCGAGACGTGACGGCCGTCGATAGCCATGGCCTTGATGTTGCGCGGGATGTAGTCGCCGCCGACCATATCGAGCACAACGTCGACGCCGCGGCCGCCGGTGAATTCCTTGACCGCCTCGACGAAGTCCTCGTCTTTGTAGTTGACCGCGCGCTCGGCGCCAAGCTCCTCGCATACCCGGCACTTCTCGGCGCTGCCGGCGGTGGCGATCACCCGCGCTCCACGCTTGGCGGCAAGCTGGATCGCCGTGGTGCCGATGCCGCTGGAGCCGCCGTGCACCAGCAGCGTCTCGCCGGCCTCCAGATGCGCGCGATCGTAAAGGTTGCTCCACACGGTGAAGAACGTCTCCGGCAGCGCCGCCGCCTCGACCATGCCGAGCTTGCCCGGGATCGGCAGGCACTGGAGTGCCGGCGCCGTCACGTACTCGGCATAGCCGCCGCCGGCCACCAGCGCACACAGCGTGTCGCCGACCTTCCAGGCCTTGACGTCGGTGCCGAGCGCCGCTACCTCGCCCGCGACCTCGAGGCCGGGAATGTCGGTGACGCCCGGCGGCGGCGCATAGCGGCCAATGCGCTGCGAGACGTCGGGGCGGTTGACGCCGGCGGCGCGGACCCGGATCAGCATTTCGGCGGCGGCCGGTTTCGGCACCGGCCGGCGGGTCGGTTTAAGCACTTCGGGCCCGCCCGGCTCGACGATCTCAATGCAGTTCATGGTCTCAGGGATGGTCGGCTTGGGCATCGCGCTCTCGCTTGTTGGTTGGCGCCCGTCAATAGTATGTTGCGCGGACCATGACAAGCCCCCGCGGAACCAACTTGAAGGACCAGCACACGGGGGATGGAAAGGAGGCCCGAAATGGACGTTGACGACCTGGAGCCGCAAAAACAGAAACCGGCGCCCAAGAACATCGAGGTGATGTCCATCGCGGCGCTCAAGGAATATATCGGCGAACTGGAAGCCGAGATCACCCGCGTCCGCGAGGCGATCGCCGGCAAGGAAAAGGCGCGCAACGGCGCCGACAGGTTCTTCAAGACCTGAACGGGAAGCCGCCCGGCGCGGAAGCCTTAAGGCGCGGCCGGCGGCTGCGCCCGCCGCTTGGCCATGAACAACAGCCAGCCGACGGGCCCCAAAAACAGTACGATCACCAGCCATCCCACCCGTGGACTGAACGGACAGCGCGTTCCCTTGGGCGCCTGCCACGGGCCCAACGCTGGCGACAGCACCACATGCAGCAGCGGCAGCAGGAAGCTGATGACGATCAACCAGGCGATGACGACGGAGCTCACGGGCGCGTTTCCTCCGTGATGGCGGGAGGCCGATGAGCATACCACGGATCACCGGGCCGGCCATGGCCGGGCGGGTCGACTGTCGGAAACCGCCGACAATCTTCCTGCCATTAAGAAATAATTAAGTGCTGCCCGCTAGCATGCGGAGTTGGATGATCGCAAAGGTCATCCATTCAACTTCGACGCCTCCCTGTTGAACTCGCCGCCCCCTCCGGGGGCGGCGCTTTTTATCCGGCATCGGCGTTCCCGGCATAGGTATTGCTTCCGGCCGATTGAGGCGAGTCGCCGCTTGACCGGCGGGTCCGCGCTTGGGTAAGGTCATCGAGGGAAAAGTTCGCAGGCGAGTTTGACAGGTTGAGGCTTCAAAAATCGAACGGGGGCTGCCGAATTCCGGCGGCCCCCAAAATTTTTGACACCAAGAATTTCGACAACCACCGGCGCTCCTTGAGATGAGTCAGGACCAAACTGAGACCCGCGACCGATACCGCCATTTCCTCGGCATCCAGACCCGGTGGTCGGACAACGACATTTACGGCCACGTCAACAATGTGACCTACTATTCGTATTTCGACACGGTGGTGAACTGCTTCCTGATCGCCGAGGGCGGGCTCGACATCCGGGACGGTAGAGTGATTGGCGTCGCCGTTGAGACCATGTGCCGGTTCAAGAAGCCGATCGCCTACCCCGAAGCGATCGAGGCCGGCTTGCGGACCGCCAAACTCGGAAACTCCTCGGTCCGTTACGAAATCGGCATCTTCCGCAAGGGCGAGGACGAAGCGGCGGCGTCAGGCCATTTCGTGCACGTGTTCGTGGACAGGACCACCAACGCGCCGGTGCCGATCCCGGTGCCCATTCGCAAGGCGCTGGAACGGATCAAGACGCCTGGGCGGGTGGAGCAGGGGAAGCGACCGTGAAGGCCGATCCGAGCAAGCAAAGCCGCGACGATTTCCCCTATCGGATGTCGATCCCAACCCGCTGGGGCGACAACGACATGCTCGGCCACGTCAACAACGTTCTGTTCTACCGTTATTTCGAGGCGGTAGTGGTGCGCTTCCAGATGCAGGAGGCGGGCGTCGATTGGGTCAACGACCGCATCTCACCACAGGCGGTGGAGACGCTGTGCCGATTCCACCGGCCGCTCAGCTTCCCCGAGATCGTGGAGGCTGGGCTCAAGGTCGAGCGCATCGGCAACTCCAGCGTCACCTTCGCCATCGCGCTGTTCGGGGAGGGGCACGAAACGCCGGCGGCGACGGGGCATTTCATCCACGTCTTCGTCGATTCCAAAACCCTGAAATCGCAGCCGATCCCGGCCAAGGCGCACCGGACATACGAGAAATTCCGCTGAATCAGGAAGGGGCACGGCCCGGGGGAGGACCCGGGCGCGCCCTTTGCCGCGGCGTCGCGTCTGGCGGCGCTACGCCGCCTTGTCTTCGATGCGCGAACCGACGTCCTTGGTCGCGATGGCGATTTTGCGCGGCTTCTTCTCTTCGGGAACCTCGCGCACGAGATCGACGTTGAGCAAGCCGTTGACCAGCGAGCTGCCCGTCACCTTGATGTCATCCGCGAGCTGAAAGCGGCGCTCGAACGGGCGGCCCGCGATGCCGCGGTGCAGATAGGTCGTCTCTTTGTCTTCGCCGTTCAGGCGACCGGAGACAACGAGCGTGTTGTCGGTCACCGTGACGTCGAGGTCGTTGTCGCTGAACCCGGCGACGGCGAGCGAAATCCGGTAACCTTCCTCGCTCACCTGGATGATGTTGTAGGGCGGGTACGAATTGGTCGAGGGATCCGTCTGCACCGCCGCGTCCAGCAGGCGCTGCATGTGGTCGAAGCCGACGGAATGGCGGAACAGGGGAGAGAAATCGATGGTACGCATAGCCATATCCTCCAAAAAAGAAGCTACATGGTTGTGAACGGGGGACCCTATGATCGAGGCGCACCCCGGCCGACGGCTGATATAGGGAGGCGGCCCGCCGCTCCGCAAGGGGACGGGCAATCTTCGACTGGTTTCCGGGGTGAGGGGGCGCCCGTCAAGGCCGCCCCCGGGGCACCTAAACCGGCTTCGCGCCTTGCGCCGCCGGCTGATGCTGTTGTGTCGGCGCGAAATTGCGGGCTTGCCCCTGCGCGCCGCCGGCCGCGGCCTGGGAGGCCGCCGCCTCGTTCCACATCACTTCGTAGAGGATGACGTCGTCGCCGAAGCCCTTCATCGGGAAGCCGCCGCGGTTGATGAACTTGTAGGTCTTGCCCGCGCAAATGCCGCGCACGATTTCTGAGACGAAGATCTGATCGGCCTTGGCCTTGTCGACGATGCGGGCCGACAGCTGCACCGTGGTCCCGAACAGGTCGTTGTCCTCGGCGATCGGTTCGCCGGCGTTGAGGCCGATCTTCAGGTGCAGCGGCAGATTGGGGTTGTGCTGGTTGTGGGCCGCGACCTCGCGCTGCATCTGGATCGCCGCGTCGACGCCGTCGGAGGTCTTGGCGAACGACGCCATGATGCCGTCGCCGGTGTGCTTGATCTCCTTGCCGGCGGTTGCACTGAGCGCCTCGCGGACGATGCGGTTGTGGGCGCGCACCACCTGCTGGGCGCCGGCATCGCCGAGCGTCTGGGTCATTGCCGTCGAACCGGCGATATCGGTGAACAGCACGGTGACCGGCCCGGCCTGGGCTTCCCGCTGCTTCGGCTTGTTCCACTCGGTGAGAGCGGATTCCAGGAGCTTCGGCGCCGCGGTTTCGTCGGTGGCATATATGTTCATGGCGTTGCGCCCGGCCTGGAACATCTGCATGTAGCGGGCATCCGCCATCAGATATTCCTCGTAACGGTCGGCGAACGACGCAGCATGGGACTTCTTGAAGCCCATCACCTGCACGCCTTCGCCGAGGATCCGCGACCGCGATAGCACGTCCAGCCCCTTGTTTTGGGCCAGCACCTCGCATGCGCCGGCGAGGAACAGGTTGACGCCGAACTTGTTGAAGTTGTCCAGCTTCTTCTTGTCGATGGCGCCGCCGAGACCCTTCGAGAGGAAGTTCATCACGTACGTCTTTTGTTGCTGGGCCTGCGGCGACAGCGACGGCGGTTCCACCTCCGCGGCCGGTTTGGCCTGGGTCTGGGCGTCGAGGACGAAGCCGCGGGCGGTGGTCTTTTCCTCCTCGGCGGGCTTTTCCTTGCCCTTGTTGAGTTCCGCCTGCAGGCGTTCGCTGACTGCCTGATCCTCGGCGGTCTTGGCGGCCTCGTCGAGCTTGTACTCGCCGACGCCCCTCATTGCCTCGTCGAGCCTATCGAGTGCGTCCGTCGTCGGCGTCGGCTGGGCGGTGGCCGGCGCGGCCGGCTTCTTAGCCGCCGCCGGCTTCTGGGCAGCCGGCCTCGCCTTGGCCGTGCCCGAGAAGAACCCGCCGCGGCGGCGCGACGTATCCAGGCTTTCGCCCTTCATCACCGTGATCGCCATGGCGGCGGCGCTGGTCAGGAAGGTGAAAATGAAGACGCCAATCAGCATGTTGGACTCGGCGTTGCCGACCATGCGAACGCCGAACAGCTTGGTGCCGCCGAACAATTCGGCCGCCAACCACGCGAACATCGCCGCCAGGCCGAGGCTAAACAGCACCACCAGCAGTAGCTTGACGACGATGGTGGTCAGTGACGAGCCCTTTTTCTTCTTGCCCTTTTTCGCCCGCTTGGACGCGGCGCGCGCCGGCGCGGCGTCAAAATCGTCGCCCTCGTCCTCCTCGTCGTCGTGGTGTCGGAGCCAGGTTTCTTCGCGATGCATCGGACCCGAATGGCCGCCCGAAACCTTTTCGGCCTCCTGGGCAACCGTGCTCTTCATGCCGGCGCTCTTGTAGATGATGAACTCGTTGTGGAAGCCTTGGTCGGTGTCGTAGACCTCCTTGATAACCTTCACCGCCTCGACGTTGGGTAATTGGTCGAGCTGCTTGGCCTCCTCGACGGCGCCGTCCTTCTGATGGCCGGCGAAGCGGGCGTGGATGCTCCACCGGCCATTTTGCTGGACCTGCACCTCGTAGTTGACTTGCTGGACCATTGATCCCTCGACCAACAAAAACACTTCACGGCCCGCGATGTCCGGCTCGCTTTATAACCTCGGCTAGATGGTAAACCGCATCAGCGTACCTTAAGCAACCGACTGAAACCCCTCCCACGATAGATCGTCATCACTAAACATTGCATCTTATCAAATGCTTAATTGTCGGGCAAATTTACGGTTGAAGGTGACCGCGAGCCGACCCACGCCGTCCCATGAGACCTCGGCCGCCTTACCGCGTTAACCAAAAACGAGACGGCGCCAGGTCGTCCCCGGCGCCTCCGCATTTATGGTAACCGCTGTCTCCGATAAACCGGCAGTTGTCGCCCGCCGGCTCTAGCTCTTCAGGCCGAAGTCCTTGAAGCGCTTTTTGAATTTTGCCAACTGGCCGCCGCTATCCACCAGCCTGTGAATGCCCGTCCAAGCGGGATGGGTCTTCGGGTCGATGTCAAGGCGCATTGTCTCACCCTGCTGACCCCAGGTCGAACGCGTCTTGTAGGTGGTGCCGTCGGTCATCTGGACGGTGATCTCATGATAATCGGGGTGCGTGTCTTTTTTCATGGCTCAAGGGCTCCGCCTTTGACGGCGCCCTATATAAAGGAACCAGCCGGCCGGTTCAAGGCCGCCCTGGGGCTCTGCGGCCGCCGCCAGACTTGGCCGTCCCGGCGGCCGGCCGATCTAAGGCCTTTAGCGCATGGAGGCTGAGCCCGACTACCACCGCCATAACCAGGGCGCCACCGAAATACGGCCAATCGCGGCCGAGCGTCTCGAACAACAGCCCAGCCCAGGCGGGACCGAGGAAGCGGGCCATGGTCGCCGCCGACCGGGTCACCCCCATGATGCCGCCCTGTTCGTCGTCGCCGACCTGCAGTGAGATCAGGCTGGTGAGCGCCGGCGAGACGATGCTGAAGCCGTAGCCGGCGACCACCATCGCCACCAGCAGCAAGGGCAGGCCGTGGCTGAACGGGATCAGCAGCACGCCGACGGCCAGCGCCGCCGCCCCTTGGACAATTAGCCGCGCCTCGCCGAACCGTCTCGCTAGGGGCCCTATCAGGCCACCCTGGATCACGGCACTGAGCAAACCGACGAATGCGAACAGATAGCCGTTCTGCTCTGGCCCCCAACCGAACTGGCGCCGCGACCACATGGCAAACGTCGATTCGAGCCCGGCGAAAACGAAGGTGGCTAGGAATGTCAGCACGATCAACAAACCGACAGTCGGTCGCCTCAGCGCTTGGCGGAACATCGCCAGCCGGGCCTGCCGCGGCGTCTCGGCCAAGCGCCGGCGGATATCCGCCGCCAGCGATTCCTTAAGCGTCACCAGTGCCACCAGCAGTGCCGCCGTCGACATCGCCGCGGCGGCGAACGCCGGGGTGTGGAAATCGGCGTGCACCGGGTCAGGGCCGGCCAGCAACCCGCCGATCGCGGGCCCGGCGATGAAGCCGAGCCCGAAAGCAGCGCCGATCATCCCCATCCCCTTGGCGCGATCCTGGCGCGATGTGACGTCGGCAACGTAGGCGAACGCGGTCGAGATGTTGCCGGCCATGAAGCCGCCGACGGCGCGGGCAGCGAACAGCATCCACAGGCTCTCCGCCAGGCCGAGCCAGACGTAAGCGGTGGCCGTGCCGGCGAGGCTGATCAGCAGCACCGGCCGCCGCCCGATGCGGTCGCTGAGCCGTCCCCAGAACGGCGCCGCCAGGAACTGGGTGAACGAATAGGTCGCCATCAACAGCCCGACCGTCGCCGGCGTCGCTTGGTGAAACTCGCCGTAGAACGGCAACAGCGGAATGATGATGCCGAAGCCGACGAGGTCGATGAAGACGATGAAGAACAGGATCGGCATGAGTGTCCGGACCGGCCTGGCGCCGCGTGGCGGCGCCGTCGGGCGCCCGCGGCTGCGGCCTCAGCGTTCGGTCAGTTTCAGTTCGATGCGCCGGTTGCGGCGCTTGGCGATCTCGTCGTTGCCAGCGTCCAGCGGCTGGTATTCGCCGAAGCCGGTGGCGGCGAGGCGGTCGGGCGACATGCCCTGGTCCATCAGGAACCGGATCACCGAGATGGCACGTGCCGACGATAGCTCCCAATTGGATGGGAATCGCGGCGTGCTGATCGGATCCTTGTCGGTGTGGCCGTCGATGCGAAGCACCCAGTCGATGTCGGCCGGGATCTTGGCGGCAAGCTGGCGGAGCGTCTGCGCCAGCCGCGTGAGTTGCGCCTTGCCGGCGTCGCCGATGTCGGCCGATCCCTTGGCGAATAGCACTTCGGACTGGAACACGAAACGGTCGCCGACGATGCGCACGTCCGGCTGGTCGCCGAGCACCTCGCGCAGACGGCCGAAGAATTCCGACCGGTAGCGGCTGAGCTGCTGCACCTTGCCGGCCAGCGCCGCGTTCAGCCGCGCGCCCAGGGTCTGGATCTCTACTTTCTGTTCGCGAGCCAACTTCTCCGACGCATCGAGGGCCGCCGACACCTTCTCGAGCGTTTCGCGGAGCGCCGCCATCTGCTTGTTCAACAGCGCCACCTGGGCGCGCGCGCTTTGCGAAATCTCTCGCTCGGACAGCAGCTTCTTGCCGGATTCCTCGAGCTTGCCGCCGAGCTCGGCGACCTTCGCCTGCAACTCCTCGCGCAGCGCCTTCAGCGCCGCGATGTCCTGCTGCAGGCCGGCGAGTTCCTGCACCTGGGCCGCGATTTTCGCTTGGTCGGTCTCGACGGTCTTCAGCGCGCCGGCAAGCCTCTGTCCCGTCTCCTCGGCCTGGCGGCGCAACGCCGCCACGGTGGTCTTCAGATCGTCGCGCAGCGCCACCGAGATCTGCAGCTCCTGTGACAGCTGTGAGATGTTCTTGCGCAGATCGTCCGACGCCCGCCGTTCCAGTGACAACAAATCGGCCAACTCGTTGACCTGATTCTGCAGACGGGCAAGCGCCTGGTCGCGCCCCGACAGCGCCTGGCCCAGGAAGAACTGCGCCAGCACGAACACCATTAGCAGGAACATAATGACCATCAACAGCGTTGCGAGCGCGTCAACGAACCCGGGCCAAATGTTGGTGGCCCGTTGTCTGCGGTTGGCGAGGGTGGCCATCGGAGGGAGCCCGCCCCGGTGTCAGCGGTCGTCGCCGCCGGCGGCGATGGTGCGGGCGAGCAGCTTAATCTCGCTTCGCAGCTGCTGGATCAGATCTTCGCGGCCGCCGCTCAGGTCCGCGGTCAGGCGCGTCAGGTGGACGTCGAGGTTGCGGATATGGGCGCGGGTCGCGTCGTCGACGCCGACCGACGAGCCGGCGGCCAACTGAGCGAGGATCGGCTTCATCTCCACTTGCGTCTCGGCCATGCTTTTCATCAGCGTTTGCTCGGTGCGCATGTGGTCGGTCAGCGTCTCCAGCTTGTTGCCGAGCACCATCAGGTTGTTGCTGACCGCGATCCGGTTTTCCTCGCCGCGGGTGATGGTGCGTTGCAGGTTCTCCAGGCTTTCGGCCGTCTGCTCAAGCAGCGCCTGCACGTAGGCCGGGATCGGCTGATCGCCCTCGGCGACGAGCGCGCCGGTGGCTAGCCTGGTCATGCTGGACAGCCATTCCTCGAAATCGTTGTAGAAGCGGTTCTGCGCCTGGTTGGCTTGCAGATCGAGGAAGCCCAAGGCCAGCGAACCGGCAAGCCCGAACAGCGACGACGAGAACGCCGTTCCCATGCCCGCCATCGGCGCCTGCAGGCCGCGCTTAAGGTCGGCGAACACCTTGGTCATGTCGCTGCCCTCGACGGTAAGTCCGCTGATGACGCTGCCGATCGAGCCGATGGTCTGCAGCAGCCCCCAGAAGGTGCCCAACAGGCCGAGGAAGATCAAAAGCCCAATTGTGTAGCGCGAGATGTCGCGGGACTCGTCCAGCCGCGAGAGGATACCGTCGAGCAGCGACCGCATCGCCAATGTCGACAGGCTGAGCCGGTCGCGGCGGTCGCCGACCATGGTCGCCATCGGTGCCAGCAGCTTCGGCTGCTCGGTGTTAGACAGCGGCGCGCTCTTCTGCCGGAAGTTCTCGATCCAGGCGACTTCCGGGTACAGCATCAGCACCTGGCGGAAGTTGTAGATGATGCCGAGCAACAGCACGCCGATGATCAATCCGTTCAACGGCGCGTTGGTCATGAACGCACTGTGCAGCGGCACGATCAATACGCCGCTCAGCACGGCGACGGCGACCAGGAACACGGTCATCCGTATCAGGTATTTTCGCGGCCGGGTCATGGCGGCAACTTCCCTACGAATTCACGCTTGTTGATGGTCTGATCGGTGGATTGCTGGGAACCCACGATCGCGAGCGCCGATCATCGTTCGACGATGTTCACGTCGACCCTGTTGAGCGGCTCTTCCGCGGTCTTGTCGCCGAGCGCGCGGACGTCTATGCGGGTGCTGCGGACGCCGCTCTCGATTAGGAACGACCGTACCGACAACGCGCGCGACAGCGACAGCCGGCGGGCCTTGCTGGGCGATAGGTCCTTGCCGCCGGCGTAAGCCATCAGCTGCAGCCGCAGGTTCTCATTCTCCTTGAGCTGCTTCGCGAGCGTCGTCAGCCCATCCTTGGCCGCGTCCGGCAGCTTTGAGACGTCGACCGCGAACGCTACCTGCAGCGCACGGCCCTCCTTCATGACGGCGGCAGGTGGCGACGACGCCTGTTCGGTCTTCACCGGCCGCGGCTTGGCGGCGGGCGATGCGGCGGCGGCGGTCTTGGCCGCGGGCTCGGGCTTCTTCTCGGGCTGAGCGGGGGCGGGCGGTGCCGCCGGCGGTACGGTCAACGGCGCCGGCGGCGCGCTGGCGATGGTCTTATCGGCGGGTTTCGCGGGCGCCGATTTCTTGGCGGGCGTGGTCTTGGCGGCTGGTGCAGCGGCGATCTTTTTCGGCGTCGCAGACGGTGGCTTCAAAGTGATGCGCTCGCCGCCGGGGCCAGCCGGGACCGCGACGTGCAACCGTGACATCGGATTGGTCGGGCCCGGCACCAACAGGCCGCCGGCGCCGCGCGGCTGCGCCACCATCGGGGATGGCGAAACCGCACCCGAAAGCATCGGCCGGCCCATGTCGCCGATGACGCTGAGATCGACGGTCACGTGTTCGGTGTTGAGGTCGACACCCTGCGCTCGCGCTGCGCTGCCGGACGACAGCAACGGCACGGCCGCGACGACCAGGGCGAGGAGGGTACGGAAGGCCGGCGGCGGCGGGGCGGCAAGGGGGGTCATCGAAGTTCGGTGTCCTTTCCATGCCGGCGGCCCGACCATCGGCCGGCAGCAGGTTGCCAATAATCGCTTGCGATTCAAGATAGCCAAGGGGCAGGCCGCAGACAACCGGTTTACGGGGCTTGTGGGCGGCGACGCGCCGTCGCGGGGCCGGCCGGGGCCTGCCGGCGACCGCCGTCGCCGGCCGCCGGCGCGGCTTAGCGGCCAGCGGCGGCCAGGATCTTCAGCAGCGCCGCGTGGGCATGGTCGTTAGCGGCGACGATCTCGCCTTTTTGCAGCATCCGGTCACGGCCCTCGAAATCGCTGGCGAATCCGCCGGCTTCGCGGACCAGCACGATGCCCGCCGCCATGTCCCACGGATGCAACCCCATCTCCCAGAATCCCTCGTAGCGGCCGGCCGCGACGTAGGCCAGATCGAGGGCCGCCGAGCCGAACCGCCGCACACCCGCCGCCACCGCCATTACGGCGCGCAATTGACTGAGGTAGCGGTCGTGGTCCTCCTTGCCGGCGAAAGGGATGCCGGTGGCGAACAGCGATTCATCCAGCGTGCGGCGCCCCGATACCCGGATGCGGCGGCCGTTGAGATAGGCGCCCTGGCCGTTCTCGGCCCAGAACATCTGATCGTTGATCGGCTCGTAGACGACGCCGGCGGCGAGCTTACCGTCGCGCTCAAGCCCGATCGACACCGAAAAATGCGCGATTCCGTGTAGCAGATTGGTGGTGCCGTCGAGCGGATCGACGATCCAGCGGTTGGAGATGTCGGCACCGGCGATCTCGCCCGATTCCTCGAGCAGGAAGCCGTATTTGGGGCGCGCCTTCGAAAGCTCCCGGACGATAATCTGTTCCGCTTTCCTGTCGGCGGCGCTGACGAAATCGCCGGTGCCCTTGCGTGACACCTGCAGGTTCTCGATCTCGCCGAAATCGCGGACCAGCCCGCGCGCCGCCTTGGTGGCGGCGGCGGCCATCACGTTCAGCAATGCGGAGCGCTTGGCCATTCCGCGCGCCGACGTTCAGTCCTTGGCCCGTTCGACGTAAGAGCAGTCGGCGGTGTTGACGACGATGCGGGTGCCCGCCTCGATGTGCGGCGGCACCAGGCAGCGGAGGCCGTTCTCCAGCACCGCCGGCTTGTAGGAAGATGACGCGGTCTGTCGTTTGACCACCGCGTCGGCCTCGACGACCTTGAGAACCACGGTATCGGGAAGCTGGATGCCGATCGGCTCGCCGTCGTAGGAATCGATGGTCACCCTCATGCCGTCCTGCAGGAACTTGGCCTGATCCTCGTCGATCATGTTGCTGTCGAGCGTGATCTGGTCATAGGTCTCGGTGTCCATGAACGTGTACATGCCGGCGTCGGCGAACAGGAACTGGTATTCCTTCTGGTCGAGGCGCACACGCTCGACAGCCTCCGACGAGCGGAAGCGCTCGTTGAGCTTGGTGCCGGTGCGGAGGTCTTTGAGCTCGACCTGAAGGTAAGCCCCACCTTTGCCGGGCTGGGTGTGCTGGATCTTCACGGCCCGCCACAGGCTACCCTGGTGTTCGATCACCATCCCCGGACGGATGGCGTTACCATTTATTTTCATTGTCTTTTCGCCGTATTTTGGGAGCGCCGCATGCGGCCGCGGCGCGGAAGCTAGCAGGTTGCCCGCGTCTTCGCAATCGCCGCCATGGCCGCCGCCTCAAGCGCCGCCAGCGATCACTTCGTTGAAGGTTTTCACCGCCGCCGCCGGCCCCTGCGGGTGGTCCCAGACGCCGGAGATGACGGCCAGGAAATCGGCGCCGGCCTCGACCAGTGGCCGGCAATTGTCGACCGTGATGCCTCCGATGGCGACCACCGGTACCACCATCAGCTCGCTCCACCATTCGAGCAGATCCAAGTCGGCACGGGTCTTGGCGGCCTTGGTGCCGGTCGGGAAAAACGCCCCGAAGGCGACATAGTCGGCGCCCTGCTCGGCCGCCTCGATCGCCAAGTGGCGGGAGTTGTGGGCGGTGACGCCGACGATACCTTGCGGGCCGACTGCCTTGCGTGCTTCGGCATAGGAGGCGTCCTCCTTGCCGACGTGGATGCCGTCGCAACCGGTGTCGCGGGCAAGGTCCGGGCGGTCGTTCATGATCAGTGGCACGCCGTGGGCGTCGCACACCGGCCTGAGCGCTTGAACGGCGTGGCGGACGGCATCGTCGTCGGCGCCTTTCAGACGCAACTGCACGGCAGCGACGTCGCCGGCGGCTAGCGCCGCAGCCAGCGTGCCGGCGAACGCCCTCGGCTCGAACGCCGGCGGCGTGATCAGATAAAGACGGCAAGTCTCGGCCTGCACCGGTGTCGCTCCCTGGTCAGTCGGCAACGGTCAGCCACGTCCTGAGCGCGGCGCCGCGGTCTTCGGCGTCGAGCAAATCGAGGGCCGGCTGGTCAGCATCGCCGTCGTCGAGCCGGGCGCCCGACTGGGAGGCGATGTCGGCGATGCGGTCGCGCGCCTCGCCGGTGACGCTGAGCCGGATGACCTTCAATCCATGGCGCAGCGCGCCCAGCGCCAGGCCGGGATCGGCGCCGCAATCGAACACGGCGGTGACGGCGACGCCCGGATAGGCGCAGCAGGCGGCGCGCACGATGTCACGGTACACCGAGGCGCCGAGGTAGCGGGCGGCGTCCGGGGCGCTCCTCAGCGTCAGCGAGGCGAGGCCGAACTCCGCCGCCGCCGCCACCGCGGCACGGGCGTCGTCGATGTCGTGGACGATGACCGGACGGTCCTTCATCGGATCTCCTGGCCGGGTCCGGCGCCAGCGTGGCCGCCGGGAATCCCGCTTTTTCCCCGTTGTGACGATGGACACAGCCGCCACCGCGGGAAAACCCTACTATGCGCCACCGCCATGATATGCAAAAACAATCCTTCGAGGGACGGAAAACTGCCCGTTCGCGCCCTCGCCGGTTTCCCTCCGCCCCGGCGGGATGACGTCCAACCCGGGATTTGACCGGAGCGCCCGACGTGGACATTGCGACCCTTCTCGGCCTGATCATCGGCGTCACCGTCGTGACGCTGGCGATCATGACCGGTTCCGACCTCTGGATCTTCCTCAACCTTCCGGGATTCCTGATCGTTCTTGGCGGCACCTTCGCCGCCACGCTGATCAAATTTCCGATTTCGGGCGTATTCGTCGCCTTCTTCGTCGGCATCAAGGCGGCGTTCGTCAACGAGAACGAAACCCCGCGCGAGATCATCGATTTGACCATGCGATTGGTGAAGCGAGCGCGCAAAGCGGGACTGATCGGACTGGAGAAAATCAGGGTCGGTAACTCGTTCTTTCGCAAGGGCGTGCAACTGTGCGCCGACGGCCGCGACGTCGACTTCATCCGCAAGACGATGACCCGAGAGATGGAGCTGGCGATTCAGCGCCAGGAGGTCGGCGAGCGGGTGTTCCGGGCGATCGGCGATTCGGCGCCGGCCTTCGGCATGGTTGGCACCCTTGTCGGCCTGGTGCAGATGCTGAGCAACATGAGCGATCCAACGACCATCGGCCCGGCGATGGCGGTGGCGCTGCTGACCACCCTTTACGGGGTACTAATCGCGCAGCTCATCGCGCTTCCCATCGCCGACAAGCTGGAGGCCAAGAATTCCCTCGAGCGTGCCAACAAGGTGCTGATCATCGAGTCGATCGTGCAGATCCACGAGCGCAACAACCCGACCGCCGTGCTCGACATCCTCGAGGCCTACCTGCCCGAAAAGCAGCGCCAGCGGCGCGCGTCCGAACCCAAGACCGGGCCCCAACTCGGCCGCCGGACCACCGACAAGCCGGACATCGAGGTGGAGTACGCCCGGCGGGCGACGGACGCCTGATGAGCGCCTACCGGCGAAGGAAGGACGACAGCGGCGCGCCGCGCTGGATGGTGACGTTCGCCGACTTGATGTCGTTGCTGTTCGCGCTGTTTGTTCTGCTGCTGTCGTTCGCTAAGGTGGACAACGAGACTTTCCAGCGCAACGCCGGTCCGATGCGCGACGCCTTCGGCCTCGGCGACCGGATCATGATCACGGCGCCGCGCGGGATTCCCATTCCTGGCGAGCCAGGACCCGGCGACCGGGCATCGCGATCGGCCGGCTCCCAGATCATGGCCGAGACTCGGCGGCTTCAGGCCAAGCGGAACTTCCTGTTCAATTTCCGTCGCATCATGGAAACCGAACTCGCCCATTCGATTGTGGTCCTTATCGACCAGGGCGACCGCATCGTCATCCGCTTTCCCGACGCCACCGCGTTCGAATCTGGCAGCGCCGCGCTGGCGCCCGATTTCGTGCCTACGCTCAATCGCATCGCCAGCGTGCTTAAGGCCACCAAGGGCGTGCTCCTGGTGTCCGGCCACACCGACGACACGCCGATTTCCACCACGCGCTTCCGCTCGAACTGGGATCTGTCGGCGGCGCGCGCCGTGTCGGTTGTCCATCACTTGGTCGAAAAAGCCAGCATACCGCCGGCCCGCATCACCGCCCAGGGTTTCGCCGACAGCCGGCCGCTGGTGACTAACGATTCACCTGCCAACCGGTTGAAGAACCGGCGCGTCGAAATTGCGATCGAGCTCACCGCCTACGAAGGGTAAGGGCGCGCCGGCTGGGGCAGAGCAATCAGTCGACGTTGTGCATGGCGACGGCGGTGTCGGACATCCGGTTGGAAAACCCCCACTCGTTGTCGTACCAACTGAGCACGCGCACGAAGGTGCCGTCGATCACTTGCGTCTGAGTGGCGTCGAAGATCGATGACGCCGGATTGTGGTTAAAGTCGATAGACACCAGGTCATCGGTCACGTAGTCGAGGATGCTCTTCAGGCGGCCTTCCGACGCCTTCCTGATCGCGGCGTTGATTTCTTCGGGAGTGGTCTTGCGGGCGGCCAAGAACTTGAAGTCGATCAGCGACACGTTCGGCGTCGGCACCCGGATCGCGGTGCCGTCGAGCTTGCCGGCCAACTCCGGCAGCACTAGGCCGACCGCGCGCGCCGCGCCGGTCGTCGTCGGGATCATCGAGATCGCGCAGGCGCGGGCCCGGCGCGGATCGCTGTGCAGCGTGTCCAGCGGCCGCTGGTCGCCGGTGTAGGAATGCACGGTGGTCATGAAGCCCTTTTCGATGCCGATCGCCTTGTTCAGCACGTCGGCGACCGGGGCCAGGCAGTTGGTCGTGCACGACGCGTTGGAAACGACGGTGTGATGGGCCTCGAGCTTGTCGTGGTTGACGCCGTAGACGACGGTCAAGTCGACATTCTTGGCCGGCGCCGAGATAAGCACCTTAGACGCGCCGGCGTCGAGATGCTTGGAGGCCGCCTCGCGGTCGGTGAACAGACCAGTGCATTCGAGCGCGATGTCGACGCCGAGGTCCTTCCACGGCAGCCTGGCCGGATCACGCTCCGCCGTCACCCGGATCAACCCGGTGCCGACGTCCATACTGTCGTCGTCGATGGTGAATTCGCCGCCGAACGTGCCATGGACGGAATCGTACTTCAGCAGGTGCGCGTTGATCTTGGTCGAGCCGAGATCATTGATGCCGACCACCTGCACGTCGTTGCGCCGCGTTTCCATGATAGCGCGCAGCACCAAGCGGCCGATGCGCCCAAAACCGTTGATGCCGACACGTACCGCCATTCGCCACTCCCTCAATGCTAAAAGGGGCGACATCGCCCCAGCCGGTTATCGTTTCCACAGGTCTATCCGCGGCTCGCAACGAGATCATAGACTGCCGTTCACCGCGCCAGGGAGTCTCAATTTCCCGCCGCCGCACAATCCGAAGAAAGACCCCACGCGTCAATGGGATTACACCCGCCGCGGTCCCGGATTCGGCCACCGCCAAACCATGTTTTTGGTTTTGTTTTAAGATGTTGCAGAAGCTTTTTACGACGAAGGTTGACGTATTTGCGAATGCTGTCCTATGCTGCGCCGGAGTCAAGCGTTTGCGCCCCGTCACCCCCGGGACTCAAAAGGAAGCCGTTGAAAAAACCGAATCTGCAAAAATCGTCGAAGGTCGAACGCGCCCGCGTCCGCCTGGAAGGCGCAGTGACGCGCCTGGAACGGGCGGCGGCTACCGCCGGGCCCGCGGCGCTGGCGCGCGAACTGCAGGGGCTGAAGGACGAGAATGCCGATCTCAAGGCGCTTACTGCCACCGTCACCGAGCGACTCGACGTCGCCATCGGCCGGTTGCGCACCGTTATCGGGGAGTGACGAGACATGGCGCAGCTCATGGTCAGCATCAACGACCGCAACTACCAGGTTGCCTGCGACGACGGCCAGGAAGCGCATCTCTCCCGACTCGGTACCTACGTCGACAATCGCGTCAAGGAACTGGTAGCTGCGGTCGGCCAAGTCGGCGACGCGCGACTCTTGGTGATGGTGTCGCTGCTGCTCGCGGACGAACTGTCGGACGCCTATTCATCGCTCGATGTGGCGCAGTCCGACGAAGGCGTTGCTGCAGCGCTTAATGCCGAGGAAGAGCTTAGCGCCGAGATCGAAAATCTGGCGGCGCGCATCGAAAATATTGCCGAGCGCCTGGAACAAGCTTAGATTCACTTCAGGGCGGTTGCTGCCCAGCACGTCAGGCAAGTTTATCCCTGGGGCCAAGTAATACCTCTCGGGAGCTGTCTCTGCCGGGCCCTTGGGCCCGGTATATGGCGCCCACCTGCACATGCAGGCCACGGAGGATCACTCGCCGACGGCTGATGCGGGGCCGCCCGTTTTATTCACCGTTCGCCCATCCATCCCCATTTACCGTGCGGCTTTTCCCGCCATGTCCGAATCGGTTTTCGAGCAGAAGAGAGCGTTGCGCAGCGAGGCCCGCGAACGTCGCCGCCGCGTCGTGGCGGCGACTGGCAAGCAGGCCAGCGAACGACTGGCCGACAATTACTTCAAGGCGACGGCGAGCTTCGCCAACCGCTCGCCCAAATCGGCGGTGTCCGGCTATTGGCCGATGGCCGAGGAGATGGACGTGCGGCCGCTGATGGCTCGGCTGCACGCCAAAGGCCACGCTATCGCGCTGCCGGTGGTGGTCGGCAAGGGCAAGCCGCTGATCTTCCGTCGCTGGCAGCCGGGGTCGGCGCTTGGCGAGGCCGGCTTCGGCCTGCACCAGCCCAGTGCCGACGCACCCGCGTTGGTGCCTGAGATTTTGCTGGTGCCGCTGCTGGCTTTCGATCCTTTTGGCTTCCGGCTAGGCTGGGGCGGCGGCTTCTACGACCGCACGCTGGAGGCGCTCAGGAAAGTGCATCCGGTGATAGCCATCGGCGTCGCCTATGCGGCGCAGCGGGTGGAGCGGGTGCCGCGCACGGAGCGCGACCAGCCGCTCGACTGGGTGGTCACTGACGAAGGGTACATCGAGATTTCGTGATTGCGCCGGCGATGAGTAGGGGACGGCAATGAAGATTCTGATCTGCGGCGACGTCGTAGGCAAGTCGGGTCGCCAGGCAATCGACAACCATTTGCCCGAGCTGCGCCGCAACCTGGAACTCGACTTCGTCATCGTCAACGGAGAGAACGCCGCCCACGGCTTTGGCATCACCGATGCCATCTGCGAGGGATTCTACGCCGCTGGTGCCGATGTCATCACCACCGGCAACCACGTATGGGACCAGCGCGAGATCATCGGCTACATCGACAAGGACCCGAAACTGCTTAGGCCGATCAACTATCCGACCGGTACGCCCGGCGTCGGCAGCGGCATCTTTCAGGCCTCGGGCGGGCGGCGAGTGCTGGTGATCCATCCGATGTGCCGGCTGTTCATGGACCCGCTCGACGATCCATTCGCCGCGGTCGAGAACGTGCTCGCTAATCACCGCCTCGGCCGCACCGTCGACGCCATCGTCGTCGACGTGCACGGCGAGGCGACCAGCGAGAAACAGTCGATGGGCCACGTCCTTGACGGCCGCGTCTCGATGGTGGCCGGCACCCACACCCACGTGCCGACCGCCGATACCCAGATCCTGCCCGGTGGCACCGCCTACCAGACCGACATCGGCATGACCGGCGACTATGACTCGGTGATTGGTATGAAGAAGGAGTTGGCGTCGGCGCGCTTCGTCACCAAGATGCCGCAGGGGAGGCTGGAGCCGGCCGATGGCGAGGCGACCCTATGCGCCGTCTACGTCGAGACCGACAACGCCAGTGGCCTCGCCAAGCGCGTGGGTGCGTTGCGTCTCGGCGGCCGGCTGAAGGAGGAATGGCCGCTGTGAACAGGGCCGTCTTCGCGCCCCCGAACCGAGGTGGCGCCGAAGCGGTTCAACCCCAAGCCGACCGCCGGCTCTGACCCCGTCGGGACCGCCGCAATATTGACATATTGATCTGACATCTAAGACGCACGGCGATAATGCGTTCACCTACCACATATGGTATAAGCCGTCATAATTCTTAAAGGATTTAGGGGCCTTCCGGGCGATGGCTGGTCATTCGCAATTCAAGAACATCATGCACCGCAAGGGCCGTCAGGACGCCAAGCGGGGCAAAATCTTCACCAAGTTGATCCGGGAAATCACCATCGCCGCCAAGAATGGGCTACCGGAACCGGACGCAAACCCGCGGCTGCGCGCCGCCATTGCTGCCGCCAGGGATGTCAACATGCCGTCCGACACCATCAAGCGGGCGATCAAGCGCGGCAGCGGCGAGGAGGGGAGCGAGAACTACCAGGAAATCCGCTACGAGGGCTTCGGCCCCGGCGGCGTCGCCATCATTGTCGAGGCGCTGACCGATAACCGTAATCGCACGGCGTCCGAGATCCGCGCCGCGTTTACCAAGTACGGCGGCACGCTCGGTGAGACCAACTCGGTCAGTTTCATGTTCGAGCACGTCGGCTCGATCACCTATCCGGCGACGGCGGCGAGCGCGGACTCGATGTTCGAAGGGGCGCTTGAGGCAGGCGCAACGGATGTCCAGTCGACCACAGACGGCCACGAGATGACCTGTTCGCCCGACGATTTCTCGGCTGTTCGCGACGCACTCGAGGCTAAGTTCGGCGCCGCCTCCACCGCCCGGCTGGATTGGAAGCCGTTGAGCACAGTGCCGGTCGCTGACAAAGATGCCGATACGCTCCTGAAGCTTCTCGATGTCCTTTACGACAGCGACGACGTGCAGCGCGTCGCCGCCAACTTTGAGGTCGCCGACAGCGTCATGGAGCGGTTGAGCGCCTGAGCCCCGGCGGGGCGGCGCGCGCTACGGCAAAGATTGAGGGCAGGAGGAAACGATTCGACTGATCGGATTCGATCCGGGACTCCGCACCACGGGCTGGGGCGTCATCGAGGTGACCGGCAACCGCCTCCGCCACGTTGCCGACGGCATCGTCATCACCCAATCGGGGCTGCCGCTGGCGACCCGCCTAGTGCAGTTGCAGGACGGTCTCGCTGCAGTGATCGCGCGTTACCGGCCGGTCGAGGCCGCGGTCGAGGAGACCTTCGTCAACAAGAACGCCGCCTCGACGCTGAAGCTCGGCCAGGCGCGCGCCATCGCGCTGCTGGTGCCGGCCAACGCCGGTCTCAGCGTTGCCGAATATTCGCCGAACCTGATCAAAAAGTCCGTGGTCGGCAGCGGCCACGCCGCCAAGCAGCAGGTGCAGATGATGGTGCGCGTGCTGCTGCCCGGCGCCACAGTCGCTAGTCCCGACGCGGCGGACGCGCTGGCGGTCGCCATTTGCCACGCTCATCACCGCGACTCGTGGCAGGTACGGGCCGCGGTCGCGGCGGCGGGAGCGGCCGAGTGATCGCCAAGCTGAAAGGGCGCGTCGACAACGTCGGCCGCGGCCATGCCGTCATCGACGTCGGCGGCGTCGGCTATCTGGTGTTTGCCTCCGGGCGCACCCTCGGCCGGCTGGCTGCCGGCGCGCTGATCGAGCTGTTGATCGAGACCCACGTGCGCGAGGACCACATTCACCTTTACGGCTTCCTGGATGCCGCCGAGCGCGACTGGTTCAAGCTCTTGACCACCGTGCAAGGTGTCGGCGTCAAGGTGGCAATGAGTCTGCTGACGACGCTCCTGCCCAACGAGTTGATGCAGGCAATCGTTACCGGCGACAAGGGCGCGGTCGGCCGCGCCCCCGGTGTCGGCCCGAAGTTGGCCGCCCGCATCCTGGGCGAGCTCAAGGACAAGGTCGGCGCCATGGCGCTCGCGACGGTACCAGGTGCGCCGGGCGACGCCGACATCGGCGCCGCGTTGACCGCTGGCGGCGCCATCGGCGACGCGGCCTCGGCGCTGGTCAATCTCGGCTACAACCCGTCGCAGGCGCTGGGCGCGGTCAGCCGCGCTGCCGGCCGGCTCGGTCCGGACGCGACGCTCGAGGCGCTGATCCGCGGCGGCCTCGGCGAACTGGCGCCGGTCGACGTCCGGGCACCGTCCGTCGCGGGGAGCGCCTAGGCGATGAACGGCAAACCGCGCGTCGTGGCGCCCGCCGTCGGCAACGACGATGCCGCCGAAGCCGGCATCAGGCCGACTCGCTTCGATGACTTCGTCGGCCAGGAACAGGTGTGTGAGAACCTGCGCGTCTTCATCGCGGCTGCCGCCAAGCGCGGCGAAGCGCTCGACCACGTGCTGTTTTACGGCCCGCCGGGCCTCGGCAAGACGACGCTGGCGCAGATCGTCGCCCATGAGCTGAGGGTTGGGTTCCGCGCCACCTCGGGGCCAGTGGTCGCCAAGGCCGGCGATTTGGCGGCCATCCTCACCAACCTGCAGCCCCGCGACGTGTTGTTCATCGACGAGATCCACCGCCTCAACCCGGTGGTCGAAGAAATCCTGTATCCGGCGATGGAGGCGTTCCAGCTCGACCTGATTATCGGCGAAGGACCGGCGGCGCGCTCGGTGCGCATCGACCTGAAGCCGTTCACCCTGATCGGCGCCACCACGCGCTCCGGCCTGGTCTCCGCGCCGCTACGCGAACGCTTCGGCATCCCGATGCGGTTGCAGTTCTATTCGGCGGACGAGCTGGAACGCATCGTGGCGCGCGGCGCGCGGCTCTTGAACCTGCCGCTGACCGCCGACGGCGCCACCGAGATTGCCCGCCGCTCGCGCGGCACGCCCAGGGTCGCCGGGCGGCTGCTCCGACGGGTGCGCGATTTCGCTGCCGTCGATGGCGCCCGCAAGGTAGACGCCAAGGCCGCCGACGCGGCGCTACGGCGGCTCGAAGTCGATAACCGCGGCCTTGACGCCATGGATCGGCGCTACCTGGGCTGCATCGCCGACAAGTTCGGCGGCGGCCCGGTCGGCATCGAGACGCTGGCCGCCGCGCTGTCCGAACAGCGCGACACCATCGAGGAAGTGATCGAGCCGTACCTGATCCAGCAGGGATTCCTGATGCGCACCCCGCGCGGCCGCGCGCTCATCGCCGAAGCCTACCGGCACCTCGGGCTCGCCGAGCCGGACGGGCTCCGGCAGCTGCAGCTCATCCAGTCGGAGAACGACGATGACTAGGGCGGGGAAGCGGGCAGCCGCCAATGGCGTACACGTGTTTCCGGTGCGTGTCTATTACGAGGACACCGACGCCGCCGGCGTCGTCTATTACGCCAATTACCTGCGTTTTGCCGAGCGCGCCCGCACCGAGATGCTGCGTGGCCTCGGCGGCGGCAGCCGCGAGATGATGGAAACGCAGGGCCTGGCCTTTGCCGTCCGCCGCTGCTCGATGGAGTTCATGAGGCCGGCGCGGCTCGACGACTTGCTGGAGGTAGAAACGCGTCTCACCGACATCGGCGGCGCGTCGTTGGTTGCTGACCAGCGGGTGAAACGGCAAGCGACGGAACTGGTGCGCATGGAGATGACACTGGCCTGCTTGTCGCTGGCCGGCAAGCCGGCCCGGCTACCACCGGCGTTGCGCACGCGCCTCAAGGATTTTCAGGCAACGGAACATTAACCGGTGACCGGAGCAAATCCGGCCAATCGGCAACAAAAAGAGCGGAAAAATGGAAAACCAAGTCATTGAAGCGGCAACGCTAGGCGGATCGGTCGCCAAGCTGGACTTTTCGGTGTGGGCGCTATTTCTCCGGGCCGATCCGATCGTCAAGGCGGTGATCGTGCTGCTTCTGGCGGCATCGATCTGGTGCTGGGCGATCATCTTCGACAAGTATTTCGGGCTGCGCCGTCTGAATACGCGGTCCACTGAGTTCGAGCGCGCGTTCTGGTCCGGCAACTCGCTCGATGATCTCTACGAACGGATCGCCAGCCAGCCCCGCGACCCGATGTCGGCGGTGTTCGTTGCCGCCATGCGCGAATGGCGACGAACGCCGAGCCGCGGCAACGCCGAGCCGGATTCCAGACTCGGTCTTGCCGACCGCATCGAGAAGGTGATGCAGATCACGCTCTCGCGTGAAATGGACCGGGCCGAGCGCAACTTGACGTTCCTCGCCACCACCGGTTCGACGGCGCCGTTCATCGGGCTGTTCGGCACGGTGTGGGGGATCATGAACAGCTTTCAGTCGATCGCGATCTCCAAAAACACCAGCCTGGCGGTGGTCGCGCCCGGTATCGCGGAGGCTTTATTCGCCACCGCGCTCGGGCTGTTGGCGGCGATTCCGGCGGTGGTCGCCTACAACAAGCTGACCAAGGACATGGACCGCTATGCCGGCCGCCTCGACAGCTTCGCCGGCGAGTTTTCGGCGATCCTGTCGCGCGAGATGGAGGAAAAGGACTAGCCGCCATGGCCGTGACTCTGCCACGCTCCAACGGCCGCGCCCGAGGTCGGCGCCACCGCACGTCGCTGATGCACGAGATCAACGTCACGCCGATGGTCGACGTGATGCTGGTGCTGCTGGTGATTTTCATGGTCACGGCGCCGTTGTTGACGGTCGGCGTGCAGGTCGATCTGCCGAAGACCAAGGCCGCCGTGCTGCAGGGCCAGGACGAGCCGCTGGCGATCACCGTCGACGCCAAGGGCCGCATCTTCCTTCAGGACACCGAAATCGAGGTCGGTGGCTTGGTGCCGCGCCTCAACGCAATTACCAACAACAACCCCAACGCCCGCATCTTCGTGCGCGGCGACGCGGCGATTCCCTACGGCAGAGTGATGGAGGTTATGGGATTGGTGAACGAGGCGGGCTATCGGAAGGTGGCGCTGGTCACCGACCAACGGCACGCCCCGACGCGCCCGAGAGCGAAAAAGGCGTCGGCAAAATAGGCGCGATGCGCAACGCATTCACCCAGTCGGTTCTGTTCCACTTGGCGATCGTCGCGATCAGCTATTTCGGCTTTCCGTACATCAGCCGCTCGCCGACGATCACCGACGCTCCGATCATGGTCGAGATCGTCAAAGTTGACGAGCTGACCAACGCGCCGCCGCCGAAGCCGCAGCCGGAAAAGAAGCCGGTACCGGAAGCCAAGAAAGCACCGCCGCCGCCGAAGCCGCCGAAGGCCTCGACGCCGCCGCCTCCGCCACCGGCCAAAGAGAAAGAGGTCGCGATGCTGGTCCCCGACATGAAAGCAAAGCCCAAGGAGCAGCCGAAGCCGGAGACCAAGGCGCCCGAGAAGCCAGAGCGGCAGCTCGCCAACGTCAAGCCGAAGCGCAAGCCGAAGCCGCCGGACCAGTTCACTTCGGTGCTGAAGACGGTGGAAAAGCTGAAGGCGCAGCCGCAGCCGAGGGAAAAAGAGAAGGAGAAGGCGAAGCCCGAGTCATTCGAGCAGCAGATAGCCAAGGCGTTGACGTCGCGGACGGCCGAGCACAACCCGATGCGGCCGTTGGCGATCAGCGAGATCGACCTGGTGCGTCAACAGATCCGCGAGTGTTGGAACCTTCCAGCCGGCGCCAAGGACGCCCAGGACCTGAACATCGAAATCCGGGTGGTGATGAACCCCGACGCCACCGTGCGCGAGGCCCGCATCCAAGACCAACGCCGGCTGCAAGGCGATCCGTTTTTCCGCGCCGCCGCCGAGAGCGCGCTGAGGGCGGTCTTGAATCCACGCTGCAATCCGCTCAAGCTACCGCCCGACAAATATCAGCAGTGGCAGACGATGACCTTGAACTTCGATCCCAGGGACATGTTTTGACGATGACGCTTGTGGCAATACAATCCCTGCGGCCATATTCGCGGACAATTATCGCCGCGCTAATCGGCGTGTTGCTATGGGCGGCGTCCGCGCCGGCGCAAGCCGAGCTCAGGATCGACATCACCCAGGGCACCGTCGAGCCGTTGCCGATCGCGGTCACCCAATTCGTCGGCAACAACGCCACCGCAGCCGGATTCGGACGCGATATCTCGCGGGTGATCACCGCCGATCTCGAACGCTCGGGCCTATTCCGCGCTGTCGACCCGAAGGCGTTTATCCAATCCGAAATCGCGCTGCAGACCCTGCCGCGGTTTGGCGATTGGCGGGTGATCAATGCCCAGGCACTGGTGCAGGGCCGCGCGCAAATCGGCGACGACGGCCAACTCAGAATAGAATTCCGGCTGTGGGACGTATTTGCGGAGCAGCAGATGGTGGGCCTCGCGTACGTCACGGTGCAGGACAACTGGCGACAGGTTGCCCACATCATCGCCGACGCCATCTACAAGCGGATCACCGGCGAAGATGGCTATTTCAATACCCGCATCGTTTACATCTCGGAGTCCGGTCCGCCGAACCGGCGCATCAAGCGCCTCGCGATCATGGACCAGGACGGAGAGCACCATAAATTCCTGACCCAAGGCGATGCGCTGGTCCTGACGCCACGGTTCTCGCCGACGCTGCAGGAGATCACCTATCTTTCGTTCTATCGCAATCTGCCCAGGGTCTACATTTTCAACATCGACACCGGGCGGCAGGAAGTGCTCGGCGATTTTCCGGGGATGACTTTTGCGCCGCGTTTCTCGCCCGATGGCCAGCGAGTCGTCATGAGTATGGCGCGCGACGGCAACTCGGAAATCTACACCATGGATTTGCGGACCCGGGTGGTGAAGCAGTTGACCTTCCACTCGGCCATCGACACTTCGCCCAGCTACGCGCCGGACTCGAGTCAGGTCGTCTTCAACTCCGACCGCGGCGGCACGCAGCAGCTCTACGTGATGGACTCGAACGGCCGCAACGTGCGTCGGATCAGTTACGGCCAGGGGCGTTACGCCACCCCGGTATGGTCGCCGCGTGGCGATCTGATCGCGTTCACCAAGATTCACGGCGGCCGATTCTTCATCGGCGTGATGCGGACGGACGGCAGCGGCGAGCGGCTTTTGGTCGAGGATTTCCTAGTCGAGGCGCCGACCTGGGCCCCGAACGGGCGGGTTTTGATGTATTTCCGGCAAAACCCCACCACCGCCGAAGGCCGGGGGGGCCGCTCCAGGCTGTATTCCATTGATTTGACGGGTCATAACGAGCGCGAAATCGTCACCCCGATAGACGCCTCGGACCCGGCATGGTCGCCGCTGATCCGCTGAAAACCTTTAGTAATTGTGTAAAAATACATTGTTGATTAAAAAAAAGTGCTTGGAATTGGCGGTTTTACTCTTTATTACAACGTGGTTAGCGGTCGATTTAGCCTAAAGTTCCGTCTGCGTTGAGCCGCGGACTTCTTAAGTGATTCACTACTGCCCCGTAGAGGGAGATCTAGGAGATCTAAATGCGCTATAAGATTTTGAGCCTAATTGCGGCTGTTGCATTGCTTGCAGCGTGCGAGACGGCGGGCGAAGGCGGCGGTGCCAAGGCCGGTGGCGGTGCCAAACCGACGGAGACGTTCACGACTCCGCTTGGCATGATCAAGCCGGGCTCGCAAGAGGACTTGGTGGTCAACGTCGGCGATCGCGTGTTCTTCGACTTCGATAAGTTCAATCTCAAGCCGGAGGCGCGCAAGACGATCGAGAAGCAGGCGGCGTGGCTGAAAGCCAATCCGGCGGTGCGCATCACCATCGAAGGTCACGCCGACGAGCGCGGTACCCGCGAGTACAACTTGGCTCTGGGTGAGCGGCGCGCCAATTCGGCCAAAGATTACTTGATCTCGTTGGGGACCAACCCGGGCCGCATCAAGACCATTTCTTACGGCAAGGAACGCCCGGTTGCCATGGGCTCCAACGAGGCCGCCTGGGCGCAAAACCGTCGTAGTGTGACAGTCGTTACCGGCACCGGAAGCTAACCCGCGAGCCGCGTTCGGGTTTGAACAGGGCGCTTGCCCAACCGAGGGTCTCGGGATGGGCAAGCGCCACATTTTTGCCTACAATGCCCGGCATAGTGATGCCCTCGAGGATGCGGCCGGCCCCGGTCGTTCTGGCGGCCGCGAGACGTTTTTATGCTGAGGACCGAAGCATGAAGAACTGCACCGGGCATACATACGGTTCCATCCGCCGTCGGTGTTGCTGGGCATTGGCCATCGCGCTGGTCGCGTCGGCGGCGTGGGGCACGGACGTGCGCGCCCAGAGCAGCGACGACGTGCGCGCCATGCTCGACCGCATGGAGCGCCTCGAACGCGACATCCGGGATCTCAACCTGCAGCTTTCACGCGGCACGGTGCCGCCGCGATCCAACGTCGAATCGAAATCCAGCACGACCACGCCCAGGTCGCCGGTGTCGAACGCGCCGATCGATACCGCGGAGACGGGACCGGCGGCCGCCCGTCTGGCGGTGCGTCTGACGACGCTCGAAGACGACGTCCGCAATGCCACCGGCGCCATGGAGGAGGTCCAGTTCCGCCTCGGCGAAATCAGGAAGCGGCTCGACAAGCTGGTCAGCGACATCGATTACCGCCTGGGTGCCCTGGAAAGCCGTATTACCGGCCAGCCGGCTGCCTCGGGCCAGAGGCCCGCCACGCCGCGTGTCAGCGCCGCACCGTCGCCGCCGCCAGTGCAGAAGGTGGCGCCGGGGGCCGGTAGCGGCTTCGCTCAGCCGCCGAGCACGCTCGGCACCGTATCGGAGAAGACGGTCTCGTCGATCACGCCGCCGCCGGCCACCCCGGCGGCCCCGTCGTCCGCCGTCAGGGCGGCGCCGGCGAGCCCGGCGCCTGCGCATGCCGCGCCTGCGGCGCCCGCGGCCCAGCCGGCCGTCGCCGCGAGCAACGTGCTGCCGCCTGGCGACGTCAAGCTGCGCTACGATTTCGCCTTCGGATTGCTGCGCCAGGCCAACTACGACCAGGCCGAATTGGCGTTGCAGGAATTCGTGCGGCTGTACCCGAAGGAGCCGCTGACCAGCAACGCCCGCTATTGGCTGGGTGAGACTTATTACGTGCGCGCCGCCTACGTGCAGGCGGCGGAAGTGTTCCTGGAGGGCTATCAGGCCGATCCGAAGGGGCCGAAGGCGCCTGATTCGCTACTCAAGCTCGGCATGGCGCTGGCCGGCCTCGACAAGAAGCGCGAAGCGTGCGCGGCCTTCGACAAGCTGAACAAGGATTTCCCCAACGCGCCGGTCGGCATTAAGAACACCGTGACCCGGGAAAAGCAGAAAAGCGGCTGTCCGTGATGACGAGGCAGACGGTTCCTCCACTAGCCGCGACGCCGTCCCGGCCGTTGACCGACGACGATTTCGCAACCCTGATGAGCGGCGTCGGCCCGTTCGAGCGGCGGCCGCATCTGGCGTGTGCCGTTTCCGGCGGCGCCGACAGCCTGGCGCTGGTGCTGTTCGCCCAGCGCTGGGCCGAACGGCGCGGCGGCAAGGTGACGGCGCTCACCGTCGACCACGGCTTGCGCCCGGAAGCCGCAGACGAGGCGCGGCGGGTCGGCGATTGGCTCACGCCGCGTGGCATCGCTCATCACATCCTCGTCTGGACGGGAGAGAAGCCCGCCACGGGCGTACAACAGGCGGCGCGCGCCGCCCGCTACGCGCTGCTCGGCCAGTGGTGCCGCGACGCCGGCGTTCTGCATTTGCTGCTCGCTCATAACCGCGACGACCAGGCGGAGACACTTCTGCTGCGCCTCGGCGCCGGCAGCGGCCCGGACGGTCTGGCGGCGATGGCGGCGGTACGCGAGACTCCGGACATGCGTCTGTTGCGGCCGCTGCTCGCCGTGCCCGGGTCGGCGTTGCGTGCGTCGCTGGTCGAACGAGGCCAGGCGTGGATCGAGGATCCGTCCAATCGCGACGACCGCTTTGCCCGTGTCCGCGCGCGTCGCGCCATCGCCGAAGGCGGGCTGAGCGCCGAGGCACTGGCGCATGCCGCCGGCCGCTTCGGACGGGTGCGCGCCGCGCTGGAGGCGTCGGCTTCGGCGTTGCTGGCGGAAACCGTGCGCGTCCATCCGGCGGGCTTCGCGCGGCTCAGCCTGCGGCCGCTCGTATCGGCGCCCGACGAGGTGTCGCTGCGGGCGCTGGCGCGGGTTATCGCGGCGATCGGCGGCCGCGCCCACGCGCCCCGGCTCGATCGCCTTGAACGGCTGCACCGCCAATTGCTTGGCGGTGCGGGGGTGGCCGTTTCCGCCACCCTCGGCAGCTGCCGCGTCGTCGCCGGCCAGGGCGTGCTGCTGATCTGCCGCGAAGATCGCGGCATTCCGGCGCCGGTCCCGGTACGGCCGGGCCTCAGCCTGATCTGGGACCGCCGTTTCGCCATCCGTTTCGCCGCCGCCGGCGAGGCCGAGAACCCGCGGCTCGCCGGTCTCGGCGCTGCCGGTTGGTCGGAAATCGTCCGCCACCGCCCGGCGCTCAAGGGCGGGCCGCTGCCCGACCCGGTCCATTTGAGCCTGCCAGCGCTGATCGACGGGGCCGGCGTGGTGACTGTGCCGCACCTCAATTACCGTCGCCCGAAGGGAGCCGGCGCCGGGGTGGCATTCGCGGAAATCCGCTTTTCCCCGCCAAATCCCTTGGCAGGCAACGGGTTTTTCTTGCCAAATCATCCGGACATACTATCTCTGTAGGTCAGGGGCGGGATCTTACGCCGTCTGCAGGCGATCGCGCGCCGCCATCCAAGGAGGATCGTACTCTTGAATTTCAGTCGCAACATGGCGCTGTGGATCGTCATCGCGCTCCTGGTGTTCGCGTTGTTCAACCTGTTCCAAGGCACCTCGCAGCGAGGCAGCCAGACGACGCTCGCCTTCTCCGACTTCCTGGCGGCGGTGGAGTCGGGCGACATCCGCGACGTCACCATCCAGGGCCCCGGCATCACCGGCCATTACCGCGACGGCCGCAACTTCTCGACCTTCGCGCCCAACGATCCCAACCTGGTGCCGACGCTGACCAAGCACGGCGTGCGCATCAGCGCGCTGCCATACGACAACGACACGCCGACGCTGTTCTCGATCCTGATCTCGTGGTTCCCGATGCTGCTATTGATCGGCGTCTGGATCTTCTTCATGCGCCAGATGCAGTCCGGTGGCGGCAAAGCGATGGGCTTCGGCAAGTCGCGGGCGCGGCTGCTCACCGAGCGCACCGGCCGCGTCACCTTCGAGGACGTAGCGGGCATCGACGAAGCCAAGCAGGAGCTCGAAGAGATCGTCGAGTTCTTGAAGGACCCGCACAAGTTCCAGCGCCTCGGCGGCAAGATCCCGAAGGGCTGCCTGCTGGTCGGCCCGCCGGGCACCGGCAAGACATTGCTCGCCCGGGCCATCGCCGGCGAAGCCAATGTGCCATTCTTCACCATTTCCGGTTCCGATTTCGTCGAGATGTTCGTCGGCGTCGGCGCATCGCGCGTGCGCGACATGTTCGAACAGGGCAAGAAGAACGCGCCCTGCATCATCTTCATCGACGAGATCGATGCCGTCGGCCGGCATCGCGGCGCGGGTCTCGGCGGTGGTCACGATGAACGGGAGCAGACGCTCAACCAGCTGCTCGTCGAGATGGACGGGTTCGAATCGAACGAGGGCGTGATCCTGCTCGCGGCGACGAACCGGCCGGATGTTCTCGATCCCGCACTGTTGCGACCGGGTCGTTTCGACCGCCAGGTCATTGTCGACGCGCCTGACGTGAAGGGCCGCGAAGGCATCCTCCGTGTGCACCTTCGCAAGGTGCCGATCTCCGACGATGTCGATGTCCGGACCCTGGCCAAGGCCACGCCCGGCATGAGC
This sequence comes from Rhodospirillales bacterium, assembly GCA_036393575.1. Taxonomy (GTDB): domain Bacteria; phylum Pseudomonadota; class Alphaproteobacteria; order Rhodospirillales; family Casp-alpha2; genus JACPJY01. Next base: position 40,037 of record DASWGT010000091.1, read on the forward strand.
GGCGCCGACCTCGCCAATCTCGTGAACGAGGGAGCCCTGCTCGCCGCCCGTCGCGGCCATGATCAGGTGTCGATGGTCGATCTCGAGGACGCCAAGGACAAGGTCATGCTCGGCGCCGAGCGCCGGAGCATGGTGCTGTCCGACGCCGAGAAGAAACTGACCGCGTACCACGAGGCCGGCCACGCCGTCGTCGCACTCCGCACACCCGGCCTCGACCCGGTCCACAAGATCACCATCGTGCCACGCGGGCGTGCACTCGGCGTGACCGCTTCACTGCCCGAGGAGGACCGCCACTCGTATACGCGCGAGTACCTGATTGCCAGCCTCGCCATGCTCTACGGTGGGCGAGCCGCCGAGGAGCTGGTGTTCGGCAAGGAGAGGATCACGACTGGCGCCGCCAACGATATCGAGCGCGCGACCGCCATGTCGCGCCGGATGGTCGTACAGTTCGGCATGAGCGAAGCGATCGGCCCCATGGCCGTCGGTGATTCCGAGCATGAAGTCTTCCTCGGCCGCGAGATCGTGCAGCGCCGCCACCTGTCGGAAAGCGTGGCCGAAAAGGTCGATGACGAGATCAAGCGGCTGCTCGATCAGGCATACACTTCCGCGATGCGCACACTCCTGGACAATCGCCCCCTGCTGGAGCACCTGGCCGAAGCGTTGCTCGAACGCGAGACGCTCGACCGCGAGGAGGTCGAGCTGCTGGCGGCCGGCGAGAAGCTGCCGGAAGCCAAGCAGGTGCAGCGCGCGCGCGAG